>CAYMLW010000047.1:0-11666 GCA_964391035.1 uncultured Gemmatimonadaceae bacterium | reverse complement strand
GCCGCGGGCGCGTTCATCGCCTTCGTCGTCGTTCGCCGGCTCCTGAAGAGGAAGGGCTAATCGACGGATGCAACAGCTACCGACCGCATTCCGAAGCACTCTGGCCGGGACCCTCAGGACGGAGGATGCCGGCGAGACCGTCCGGCTGGCCGGCTGGGTCCACCGCCGGAGGGACCTGGGTGGGCTCGTGTTCATCGATCTCCGGGATCGATCCGGGCTCGTCCAGCTCTCCTTCGGCCCGGACTGGACCGAGCCGGAGAGCCTGGGTCGGGCCCAGAAGCTGGGTGCCGAGTCGGTGATTCGAGTCGAGGGGCGGGTCGAAGCGCGGCCGGAGGGTCAGGAGAACGACGATCTCGAGACCGGCGGGATCGAGGTCCATGTGCGGTCGCTGGAGGTCCTGACCGAAGCGGAGACACCGCCGATCCCGGTCTACCAGGTACCGGGCGAAGAGCCGCCCTCGGAGGAGCTGCGGCTTCGGTACCGCTACCTGGACCTGAGGAGGACAGCGCTGCGGCGGGCTCTGGGCGTCCGGCACGAGGCCGCCCAGATCGTCAGGAGGCAGCTCTCGGCGGAAGGGTTCTGGGAGGTGGAGACGCCGATGCTGACCCGACGCACGCCCGAAGGCGCCCGGGACTACCTGGTGCCCAGCCGGCTGCATCCCGGCGAGTTCTACGCGCTGCCGCAGAGCCCGCAGATCTACAAGCAGCTTCTCATGGTGAGCGGTTTCGACCGCTATTTCCAGATCGCGAAGTGTCTGCGGGACGAGGACCTGCGCGCGGACCGTCAGCCGGAGTTCACGCAGATCGACGCCGAGATGTCGTTCGTCGACGAGAACGATGTCCTGGGCGTGGCCGAACGCGTCATGGCGGCGCTCTGGAAAGGGATCCTGGCTGTCGACCTGGAGCTGCCGTTCCCGCGGCTCACCTACGCGGACGCCATGGAGCGCTACGGCACCGACAAGCCGGACCTCCGCTTCGGCATGCCGTTCGTGGACGTGACGGAGCCGCTCCGGAAGACCGAGTTCCGGCTCTTCCAGGGCACGGAAGAGAGCGGTGACCGGATCAAGGGGGTGGTCGCGAAGGGGGGTGCGGAACGCCTCAGCCGCAAGGACCTGGACGCCCTCAACGGGGTGGCGCAGGGGGCGGGCGCGCCGGGCTGCCTGTGGGTGAAACGTACGGAGGACGGCTGGAGCGGCCAGTTCGCGAAGTTCCTGGAGGGTTCGGTGGCGGACCGGTTCCAGGAGGCCGCGGCGATCGAGGCCGGGGACGTGTTCGTGGCGGTGATCGGCCAGTTCTGGACGCGCCCGCGGGTGGCGAAGAGCCATGCCGGCGCGTCGGACGCCCCGCTGGTGCAGGGCGCGGAGGGGGCGCTGGACGCCCTGCGTCGCCACCTGGGGAACGTCCTCGAGCTGCTGGACCCGGCCGCCCATGGCTGGGCCTGGATCGTCGACTTCCCGCTCTACGAGTGGGACGTGGAGGCGAACCGGCTGGTGGCGGCGCACCACCCGTTCACGATGCCGCACCCGGACGACGTGCCGGCGCTGATGGAGGGGGCGGAGGGCGGACCGGTGGACGCCGAGGGTGGTCGGCGGCTGTTCGACGGGTTCATCCGATCCCGGGCCTACGACGCGGTGTACAACGGTCACGAGGTGGCCAGCGGCAGCATCCGGATCCACGACCCGGCGCTCCAGAAGGCCGTGTTCCGGACCCTGGGGATCGACGAGGACGAGGCGGAGTCGAAGTTCGGGTTCCTCCTCGAGGCGTTCCGCTACGGCGTGCCGCCGCACGGTGGGTTCGCGTTCGGTGTGGATCGTCTGATCATGCTCCTGACCGGGATGTCCAGCTTGCGGGACGTCATCGCGTTCCCGAAGACGACGGCCGCCCGTGCACTCTTCGAGGGCGCCCCCGCGCCGGTCTCTGAGGCCGAACTTGCGGACCTGCACATGCGGGCCCGCAATTCGGGTTCGTGACGCTGCTTGCGCGCACGCGGGGGATGCATTGGTGTTAGCGGGCAGCGCCCGGGCACCGGGCGGGAGCGGTACCCCATGACCCACGACGGGACCCACGACGGTATGGAAGAATCCACGATCATCCAGCATCGGCTACCCTCGGAGGGGGCGGACTACCTGCTATTGGCGGGCGTGAACGACGCGCACCTCCAGGAGCTCGCCCGCCAGACCGGGTGCCGGGTGATTCTTCGGGGCGATTACCTGATCCTCTCCGGGGAGATCGAGGACGTGGAGCGGGCGATCCCCGTGGCTCAGCGCCTGATCGACATGGCGCGACTCCAGTCGCCGTTCGGCGTGGCCGATGTGCGCCGGATCGCAGACGAGGCGGTGACGGACCCGTCGGATGCCGATCTCGACGAGCTGGGCGAAGGGCCGGCGGTGGTTGGCGTGGAGCGCGGAGATCTCCGGATCCTGCTGCCAGGGCTGCGCAAGGTGATCCAGCCCCGGTCCGATGGCCAGGCCGAGTATCTCGAGGCCATCGCGCGGAACGACATCGTGATCGGGATCGGGCCCGCTGGCACCGGGAAGACGTACCTCGCCGTGGCCATGGCCGTCGACGCCCTCCTGAAGAACCGGGTGAAGCGCATCATCCTCGCCCGGCCCGCGGTGGAGGCCGGCGAGTCCCTGGGCTTCCTTCCGGGCGACCTCCAGGAAAAGGTCGACCCCTACCTTCGGCCGCTGTACGATGCGCTCGAGGACATGCTGCCGCAGGATCGGGTGCGGCGTTATATCGAGAGCCGGACCATCGAGATCGCCCCGCTGGCGTACATGCGGGGTCGCACGCTGAGCGACGCATTCGTGATACTGGACGAGGCGCAGAACGCGACCACGGCCCAGATGAAGATGTTCCTGACCCGTCTCGGGCTGAACAGCCGGACCGTGATCACGGGGGACAAGACGCAGATCGACCTGGTCCGGCGGAGCGATTCCGGGCTGCTCGAGGTCGAGGCCATCCTGAAGGGGATCGACGGGATCGCGTTCGTCTACCTGGACGCGTCGGACGTGGTGCGGCACCGCCTGGTCAAGGACATCATCGACGCATACGCGGCGGCCGGCGGGCCGGACGACAACGGAGGGTGACAGGGCATGGACCGCAAGGACCTGCTCGGCCTCCTGAGCCGGGCACCGGAACGGCGATGGCCCGACGGTGTGCTCCACCACGGGACGCGAGTCGTCATCCTGATCCTGCTCGCCGCGGCGGTGAGCATGCTGTTCCCGGTGTCGCCGGTGACGGATGCGCCACCGGTCGAGCGGGGCGGCGTGCTCGGGGAGGACATCGTCGCCGAGATCCCGTTCCCCGTATACAAGAGCCAGGAGGAGCTCCAGCGGGAACAACAGGAGGCAGCGGCCCGGGTCAACCCGATCTTCGTGTACGACTCGACGGCCATCGACTCGATGCTGACCGACGTGGAGCGGTTCTTCGCTCGGGTCGACAGCGTTGCAGCGTCGGCGGGAGGCGATACGGCGGCCGCCCGTCTCCGGAACCTGCTCGCCTCCTACGCGCTGCCCAACACACCGGAAGAGGTCGGCATCCTGGCGGACCCGGATGCCCGGCGTCAGCTCGAGCGAACGGTCCGGAGCGTCATTCTGGACGAGCTGCCGCAGGGGATCGCCCGGGGCGGGGACCTCGACGAGGGCGGGCAGCGGATCCGCATCGTCGGCATGGGTCGCGACCGGGCGATGCCCACCGACTCGGTCCTGCGCCTCTCCGATTTCTACGACCGCTCCCGGCTCCACGTCCCAGCCTCCGCTTCCGCGGCCTTCGAGCAGCTCCAGTGGCTGCTCCTCGTCCGCTTCAATGTGCCGAGCCTGGTACCGGACTGGACGGCCACGGAGACGGCCCGGGACCAGGCCCGGGCGGCGGTGGACCCGATCAAGGCCAATATCATGCGGGGCCAGCGGGTGGTTCCCGCCCGGGAGCCCGTCACCGGGGCCGATCTCGAGCGCTACCGGGCCTACCAGGACGAGCTGCAGCGAATCGGGGAATCCGGGGCTGGCCAACGCGGACTGCGCTCCCTGGGGGCGCTCCTCTTCAACATCATCACCCTCTCGCTGTTCGGCATCCTGCTCTACTTTTACAGGCCGACGCTGTACCGCTCGGTCCGGCAGGTCGCCGTGATGGCGGGGCTCGTGCTGGCCGTGGTCGGGGCCGGAGCCCTCATCGGTCGGTACGACCTTTCCGTATCCCTGATCCCCATCGCGTTCCCGGCGCTGGTGGTGGCGATCCTCTGGGACGGACGACTCGCCCTCAACCTCTCCCTGATCCTCGCGATCCTGCTGAGCGGCCAGCCGCCGTTCGTCGGCATGGTGGCTCTCCTCACACTCGTGACCGGCGGCGCGGCGGCATCGTTGACCGTGCGGGTGGTGCGTCGTCGGGCGCAGATCTGGGGGTTCATCGCGCTGATCATTGCCGCGTACGTACTCATCAGTGTGGTCCTCGGCCTGCTCCGGGGCTGGACGTTCGGCGACATGCTGGTCTTCAGCGCATGGGGCGGCGTGAATGCCGTCGCCAGCGCGTTCGCCGCCATGGGCTTCCTTCCGCTGCTCGAGGGCGTCACGGGGATCACGACCGACCAGACGCTCCTCGAGCTGGCCGACGCGAACCGTCCGCTCCTCCGTCGTCTCTCCCTGGAGGCGCCCGGGACGTACGCCCACTCGATCAACGTGGCGAACCTGGCCGAGGCGGCGGCCGGGGCCATAGACGCCGACGCGCTGCTGACCCGGGTCGGCGTGTACTACCACGATGTGGGGAAGATGGAGCGGCCCCAGTTCTTCATCGAGAACCAGCCGGGCCATCGGAATCCCCACGACCGGCTCCAGCCGAGGGTCTCGGCCCAGGTGGTCCGGGGCCATGTGGTGAGGGGCGTGGCCCTCGCGGAGGAGGCCAACCTCCCCGAGTGCATCCGGGACTTCATCCTGGAGCACCACGGTACGCAGTCCATCAGCTTCTTCTACGAGAAGGCCCGAACGGCCGACCCCGATGCCGTCCTGGATCCGGCGGCTTTCGCCTATCCCGGCCCCCGGCCGCGGAGCAAGGAAACGGCCATCGCCATGCTCGCCGACTCCGTCGAGTCCGCCGCCCGGGCGTTGCCGGACCCCTCGCCCGACGCCATCCGCGAGCTCGTGGACCGGATCGTGAAGGCCAAGTTGGACGGAGGCCAGCTCGATCACGCACCCCTCACGCTGCGGGAAGTGACCCGCATCAAGGAGCAGTTCGTGGCCGTACTGAACGGCATGTACCACCAGCGCGTCGATTATCCGCCCGACGTCCATGGCGCCGCCGGTGACGATGGCGCGTCGTCGGGGGAGGGCGAAGTGGAACCCGCCGGAGGCGATACGGGCCAGACCGATTCGGGCGGAGGCGAAGCGGATGAGGTCGACGCGGCCGGGTCGGAGCGGGTAGTGGGACCGGTGGAGGCGAGCTCGAAGGCCGCTCCTGGCACGCTCGTCGAGGATGAGCCGCGGCCATGAGCGTCGACCTGGCGGTCACCGGGGTCGCCGCCCGGGACCCGGCGCTGGTCGGCGCCGTGGAGCGGGCGGTCCGGGCCGTGCTGGAGGTGGAAGACGTGACGGAAGGCGAGCTGTCGATCGCGCTGATGGATGACGCTGGCATGGCGGCGATGAACGAGCGGTGGAAGGAGCGGGAGGGCCCGACGGACGTGCTGGCTTTCGCGCTGTACGAGGCGGGGGAGCCGGTGCTGGGCGACGTGTACGTGGGCGTGGATCGGGCAGAGGCGCAGGCCCGGCAGCACGGCGAGCCCCTCGCCCGGGAGCTGGCCCGGCTGGCGGTGCACGGCACGCTCCACGTGCTCGGTTGGGATCACCCGGAGGACGGGCGCGAAGAATGCGAGATGTGGAAGCTACAGGAACGGATCGTGGCGGGGCTGGAGGCGGCATGAACGACTTCGGACGTCTGCTCCGACGGCGTCTCATCGCGGGGCTCATCGTCATCGCCCCCCTCGCCGTTACCCTCTACGTCCTCTGGTGGCTGTTCCGGACCGTGGACGGGATCCTGGGCAACTCCGTGTACCGGCTGATCGGCGTCCCGATCCCGGGTCTGGGACTCGTTCTCCTGCTCGCCCTCCTGTTCGGGGTCGGCTGGCTGGCCGAGGAAGCCGTCGGGAAGCAGATGGCCAACTGGTGGAACGTGTTCCTCGACCGGATCCCGGTGGTGAATCGGCTGTACACGGCCACTCGCCGGATCGTCGGCAGCGTCTTCGGCGGCGAGGAACGTCGCTTCTTCAAGGAAGTGGTGCTCTTCGAGTATCCCTCGCCCGGTCAGTGGACTCTGGGGTTCCAGACGGGGAAGGCACCCGACGCGCTGGATGACCGTATCGAGGACGGCGTGACCATCTTCCTGCCGACCTCGCCGAACCCCGTGACCGGCTTTCTCATCATCGTCCCCGAGGAACGGGTGATCCACCTGCCCGTGACCGTGGAGGAAGGGTTCACCTTCATCCTGTCGGCCGGTGCCGTGTCGCCGGGCCGGGCCCACGGCGGGGAGCCCAGGCCGCCGTCACAGGCGGAGGTGATCCGGGCCCCGACCGAAGGCTTCCCGCCGACGGCTCCCATGCCCGAGACCCCGCCGGAGGAACGTCCGTGAGCGCGCCCGAAGTCCAGGAGATCGACGAGTTCCAGGAGCGGCTGACCCGGCTGGAAGAGTTGCTGGATCGGGATGACCGGGAGGGGTTGCGATCGCTGCTGACGGACCTCCATCCCAGCGACATCGCGGATCTCATCGAGAACTTCGAGGAGGAAGAGGAGCGGGTCGGGCTCCTCGAGCTGCTGCCGGCCGACCTCGCGTCGGAGACGCTGGCGGAGATGGAGGCCCACCAGCACCCCGAGGAGATCCTGGTCGCGTTGACGCCCGCTCGGATCAGCGCGCTCCTGGAGGAGTTGAGCGACGACGACGCCGCCGACATCATCGGCGAGCTCGACCCGGCCGACCAGGCCCGGGTCCTGGCCACCATGGAGCCCGGCGAGGCCGGGGAGCTGCGGGAGCTGCTGTCGTACCCGGAGGACACGGCCGGCGGCATCATGACCACCGAGGTCGTGGCCATCTCCGTCCACCTGACGGCAGGCGAGGCGATCCAGGAGGTCCGGCGACAGGCCCAGGAGATCGGCGGCGACTTCTACAACATCTTCGTGGTGGACCTCATGCGTCGGCTCCAGGGCCAGGTCGGCGTCCAGGAGCTGGTCCTGGCCGACCCGGACCAGAAGATCGGCGAGCTGGTCGAGCCACCGGTCGTGACGGTCCCGGTGGACATGGACCAGGAGGAGGTCGGCCGGCTGATCGGGCGGTACAACGAGCCCTCGGTCCCGGTGGTCGGCCGCGACACCGTGCTTCTCGGCCGGATCACATGGGACGACGTCCTGGATGTGATGGAGGCGGAGCAGACGGAGGACCTCCTGCGCCTGGCCGGGATCGGCGGCGAGGAGGAGGTGCAGGGCGAGTGGTTCGAGGCCGTTCGGGCCCGATTGCCGTGGCTGATCCTGAACACCCTGACCGCCGCGGTCGGTGCTTTCGTGATCTACCTGTTCACGGACACCATCGACCAGATGCTCGCGCTGGCCGCGCTGCTGCCCGTGATCGCGGCCCTGGGCGGCAACGCCGGGACCCAGGCGCTGGCGGTGACGGTGCGTCGCCTGGCCCTGACCCGGGAGCCCGCGGCCACACGCTGGCGCGTCGCGGGGAAGGAGGTCGTGGTCGGGCTGCTGAACGGTCTCGCCCTCGGGGTCTTCGTCGGCCTCGGCAGCTGGCTGCTCTTCGGAGGCGCGCCGATGCTCGGCGTCGTGGTCATGCTGGCCATGTGGGGGAATCTGGTCGTGGCGTCGGTGGCCGGCGCCATGGTGCCGGTCGGGCTCGAGCGACTGGGCGCGGATCCCGCCGTGGCATCGTCCGTGTTCGTCACCGCCGTGACCGACGTGGCCGGGTTCTTCCTCCTCCTCGGCCTGGCGACGCGGTTGCTCCTCTGATGCCGCGGCGGGAAAGACCGTGAATCCGGCTCGGGAGAGATCGTGAGGCGCTGGGCTCGGAGTCTGACGATCGCGCTCCGCCTGCTGCCGTTCATGGTCGCGTTCCTCCGTGACCGGCGGCGGTTCCTCTTGTTCGGCAGGCCACGCCGAATGGGCTACGAGCGCCACCGCCAGCGGGCCGAACGGCTGACGGCGACCATCGCGCGTCTCGGCCCCACCTTCATCAAGCTGGCCCAGGTCTTCGGCGCCCGTGCCGACCTCCTGCCGGAGCCGTACCTGGGCGCCATCTCGAGCCTTCAGGACCACTGTCCGGCCGATCCGCCGTCCGAGATCGAGGCGGTGATCGGCGACGAGCTCGGCGAGTCCGTGGATGCGCTGTTCGAGACGTTCGAGCGGGAGCCGGTGGCGGCCGCGAGCCTGGGGCAGGTGCACCGGGCGCGACTGGCGGGGCGCGACGTGGCCGTGAAGGTGCTCCGGCCGGACGTCGAGCGCCTGGTCGCCCTGGACCTCGACATCTCGTTCCGGATCCTGTTCATGCTGAACGTGCTCTTCCGTAACCACCACGTGAAGGGGCTGACCAACGTGGTCCGGGAGTTCAGCGTGCGGGTGCGCGTGGAGATGGACTTCCGGGAGGAAGCCCGGCACATGTCGCTGTTCCACAAGCACTTCAGCGATGATCCCCGGATCGTCGCGCCGGTGGCCGTCGAGGGCCTGGTGACCCGCCGGGTCCTGGTCATGGAATGGATCGATGGCGACCGGGTGGACACCCTCGGGCCCCGGTTCGCGGCCGGACGGCTCCGCTTCGGCGAGCTCATGGAGACGCTGACGGAGATCTACCTCCGGATGCTCCTGGTCGAGGGCATCCTGCACGCCGACCCGCACCCAGGGAACATCCTGGTGGACGGGGATGGTCGGGTGGTGCTCCTCGACTGGGGCATGGTGGTCCAGCTCCGCCCGGCGACCCGGGACCAGATCATCCGGGTGGCGATGGCAGCGGCCCGGGAGGACGTGGACGGGATCATCAACGGCATGTACGAGCTCGGGATGATCGACCCGGACATCTCCCGGGCCGAGATCCGGGACGCGGCGGTCGAGATCCTGTCGATCATCGACCGGGCCCGGGAACTGGGCCAGCAGGGCGTCCAGGAGATGGTGGCCGAGATCATGGACACCTTCTACACCTGGCCCCTGATGCTGCCCCGGGAATTGGTGTACTTCTTCCGCGCCGCGGCGCTCCTGGAGGGGATCGGCCTGCGCTACGACAGCGGCTTCAACGGCCTCGAGGTGTCCGGCACGGTGGTGACCCGGATGCGGGGCGAGCTGCTGGCCGCCACGGGTCGCGAGCCGGCCGACGTGGCCCGGAACCTGTGGGACGACGCCCGCTCCGCCATCACCGGCGTCCGCGACCTCATCCGCCGGACCGATCGCGAGGAGCTCCGGGTCCGGGTCCACCCGCGGGACATTTTCCAGATCGAGCGGTTCCTCTCGCTCCAGGTCCGGCGGATCCAGCTCTCCCTCTTCGCCGCGACCATGGCCCTGATCACCGCCGTGGTCTACCTGGCGTTCCCGAGCTGGTGGGTGCTGCTCGGCGGGTTCGCGGCGGCGCTCTTCCTCTTCGGCCTGGCCTTCATCATCCCGACCCACCTGCTCGAGAACCCGCTCCGCCACGCCCGGGGGGTAGGCAAGGCGGACCGGCGGCCCCCACCGCCGGAATCATGGGAGTGACGGGTCGGCGCAGGTGCTCCCGGCTGCCGGGAGGTCATCACCGGGCGGTGCCGGCCACTCCCGTTCCTTGCGGCCGCCCCGTCGAGCCCCGACCTTCCCGCCCATGACCACGCGAGCCGGGCTCTCGGAGCGCCATCAGGACCTTCTCGACCGCTTCTGCGACGGGCAGCGCGCGGCTCTCGCCCGCGTGATCTCGATCGTGGAGAACCAGCGGGCGGGGTTCCAGGCCATCCTGCACGCGCTCCACGGCAACACCGCGGCCCGTCGGATCGGGATCACCGGCCCGCCGGGCGCCGGCAAGTCCACGATCACGGCGGGACTGATCGAGGGCTTCCGGGAACGGGGCCAGACGGTGGGCGTGATCGCGGTGGACCCCACGTCGCCGTACACCGGGGGGGCGCTGCTGGGAGACCGGATCCGGATGAACGACGTGGCCCAGGGCGAGGGAGTCTTCGTGCGGAGCATGGCCACGCGGGGCGCACTGGGCGGGATCGCGGCGGCCACCCGGGAGGCCATGGACGTGCTGGCGGCGTTCGGGTTCGATCTGGTCCTGGTCGAGACGGTGGGCGTGGGCCAGAGCGAGCTGGACATCGCGGCGGCCGCGGACACCACCGCCGTGGTCCTCGTCCCCGAGTCCGGCGACTCGATCCAGACCATGAAGGCCGGGCTGATGGAGGCGGCGGACCTGTTCGTGGTCAACAAGGCGGATCGACCCGGCGCCCAACGGCTGGCCAAGGAGGTGGAGACGATGCTCCACCTCCGACTCGGCGATGCCAGGCGCAACGTCCCGGCCCACCACGGCGTACGGCTCGAGCGGGGGCAGGCGGCCCGGGCCCGGCGGACCGGGGAGGCGGACGGGTCGGAGCAGGGCGAGGGACGAGGGGAAGAACGGCCGGGCTCGACGGTGGGCGACGGGGAGGGGTGGACGATCCCCGTGCTCTTGACCTCTGCGGAGAGGCGGGAAGGGCTGAAGGGACTGGTCGACGCCCTGGATCGCCACGAGCTGTGGCTGCGCGATTCGGGTGAGCTCGCGCGGCGTCGCCGGGCCCGGCTGGAGCAGCGGGTCCGGGACGTGGTGCTCCAGCGGCTGCTCGCCGCGGCCTGGCAGGATGGAGACGGCGGGCGCATCCTTGGGGAGTCCCTCGGCGGGCTGGAGGCCGGGGAGGTGACGCCGTACGAAGTGGCCGACCGGATCGTGGACCGGACGACGGGGTAGTCGTGCGACGGGTCGTCCGGAACGGGCATGCTGACAGCCGGGGCCCGGAGTACGGGCACGATGGGTGAGATCCTCGAACGCTGATTCCCGATGAGCACTGTCGAGAAGGATGTAGTGGGACCGGATCGCGCGGAGCTGGAGGAGCGGGTCCGGGTGAAGGAGCGGGAGCTGGCCGAGCTGAAGGCCCGGTTGGCCGGGTGGGAATCGGACTACGAGGACATCGGCGAGCGCGATGCGCCGTTCACCACGATCTCCGGCAAGCCCGTCGGACCGCTGTACACGCCGTTGGACCTGGGTCCGGAGTGGAGCTACGAGGAGAAGCTCGGCTTTCCGGGCGAGTACCCGTTCACGCGCGGGCCGTACACCACCATGTACCGGACCCGGCTGTGGACGAAGCGGCAGTTCGCCGGCTTCGGCACGGCCATCGAAACGAACCAGCGCTACAAGTACCTGCTGGAGCAGGGCCAGACGGGGCTGAGCGTAGCGTTCGACTTCCCGACGCTCATGGGCTACGACAGCGACCATCCCCGGTCGTTGGGCGAAATCGGGAAGTGCGGCGTGGCGATCTCGAGCCTGGCGGACATGGAGACCCTCTTCGATGGGATCCCCCTCGATAGGGTGTCCGTCTCCATGACCATCAACGGTCCGGCGATCATGCTCTTCTGCTTCTACGTCGTGGCGGCGGAGAAGCAGGGGGTGCCGTCCGAGAAGCTCCGGGGGACGGTCCAGAACGACATCCTC
>CAYMLW010000046.1:7380-17645 GCA_964391035.1 uncultured Gemmatimonadaceae bacterium | reverse complement strand
TCTGGGCGTTCTTCCCGCCCATCTCCAGGCTCAGCCGCTTGTGCATCCGGCCGCAGGTCTCGCCCAGCCTCGAGCCGACGCCCGTCGAGCCAGTGAACGAGATCACCGGGATCTCCGGGTGCTCCACGATCACGTTCCCGACCTTGCTCCCTCTCCCGTGGATGAGCTGTACCGCCTCCGGGTTCACCCCCGCCGCGAGCAGGATCTCCACCAGCAGCGTGGCCGTATGCGGCACGTCGTGGGCCGGCTTGAAGATCACGCTATTCCCGCACGCCAGCGCGGGGAAGATCTTCCAGGTCGGGATCGCCATCGGGAAGTTGAATGGCGTGATGATGCCGCACACGCCGATGGGCCGACGGTAGCTCATCGCCCATTTGTCACGGAGCTCGCTCGGCACCGTGTGCCCGAACAGTCTACGCCCCTCAGACGCCGCGTAGTAGGCCGTGTCGATCCCCTCCTGGACGTCACCCTCCGTCTCGTCCAGGATCTTCCCCATCTCCCGTGTCATCGCCTCGGCGATCTCCCGCTTCCGCGACGCCATCAGGTCGCCCACCTTCCGCAGCACGTCCCCTCGCTGCGGCGCCGGCACCTTCCGCCACGCCTCGAACCCCCGCTTCGCCGACGCGACCGCCTTCTCCACATCCTCCGGCCCCGACGACGGGAACCGACCCAGCACGTCGTCCCACCTCGCCGGGTTCCGGTTCTCGCTGTACTCCCCCGTTGACGGCTCGACCCAATCGCCGCTGATGTAGTTCCTGAACGTCTCCGCCATATTGCCTCCCGAGATCTAAGAACTAAGACCTGAGATCTGAGTGATTCCTACCCTCTCCTCGCGCCCAACCTGCGCCGTTGCTCCCCCGCCGGCAAGACGCGACGCCCCGCCGCTTTCCCCCGGTCCTCCCCGTGCCCGTACCACCTGCCACCTCCCACGTTCCCGTGCCACCTGCCACCCCCTTCACCACCACCCGATCGCCATCACCACGCCGACCGCGAACGCCAGCAACGCCGAGTAGACCAGCCAGAGCCGGCGGACATTGAGGGACGGGTGGATCCGTCTGGCGAGGAGGGCGAGGACCAGACCGCCGGCGGCGGCCGTGGCCAGCCACGCCAGGACGAGGAGGGCGATGGCACCGGTGCGGGTCACTCGCCCGGCTCCTCACGGACCAGTCCGAACTTCTCGATCTTCTTGTACAGGTTCGAGCGGGGCATGTCGATGGACCGGGCGGTCTCGCTCACGTTCCACTCGTGCTCGCGCAGCTTGGCGAGGACGTACGCCCGCTCCGCCCGGTCCTTGAACTCGGCGTAGCTCTCCGCCGTCATCAGTTCCGGGCCCACGCCCGTCTCCTGCGGCCCGCCCACCAGGCGCTCCACGTCCCGGGGGCCGATCTCGGAGCCGGTCGACAGGATCAGCAGGCGCTCGACCGTGTTCTTCAGCTCCCGCACGTTGCCCGGCCAGTCCATCTCCTGGAGCCGGTCCACGGCCTCGGGCGACAGACGACGCGGCGGCAGCCGCTGCTCCTCCGTGGCCAGCTCGGTGAAGTGGCGGACCAGCATGGGGATGTCCTCGCGGCGGTCCCGGAGCGGCGGAACGTGCACGGGCACGACATTGAGCCGGAAGTACAGGTCTTCCCGGAACCGCTCCCGGGCGATCTCCTTCTCCAGGTCCTTGTTGGTGGCGGCGATGACCCGGACGTCCACCTTGATGGCCTTCTCTCCGCCAACCCGCATCACGGTCCCGTCCTGGAGCGCCCGCAGCACCTTGGCCTGGGCGCTCAGGCTCATGTCGCCCACTTCATCGAGGAACAGCGTCCCGCCATCGGCCTGCTCGAACTTCCCCGTCCGATCCGCGTGGGCGCCCGTGAAAGCGCCCTTCACGTGGCCGAACAGCTCGCTCTCGATGAGCTCCGCCGGGATCGCCGCGCAGTTCACCTCGACGAACGGTTCCTCCGACCGGGTCGACACCCGGTGCAGGGCCCGGGCGACCAGCTCCTTCCCGCTCCCGTTCTCCCCGGTGATCATCACCCGGGCGTCGGTCGGGCCGACCTTCTCAATCCGCTCCAGCACCGTCCGGATGGCGAAGCTCCGGCCCACGATCTCGTACCGGCTCTCCACCTCGTCTCTCAGCCGCGTGACCTCCTGGGATAGGCCCCTCTGCTGGAGCGCGTTCCGGATCGTGACCAGCATCCGGTCCGTGTCCAGCGGCTTCTCGATGAAGTCGAACGCCCCCCGGCGGGTGGCCTCCACGGCCGTCTCGATGGAGCCGTGGCCGCTGATCATGACCACCACGGCCTCCGGGTCCCGCTTCCGGATCCGGGCCAGCACCTCCAGCCCGTCCATCCGGGCCATCTTCACGTCCAGGAACATGAGGTCGGGCCCGAAGCTCTCGTGCTTCGTGAGGGCTTCGCCGCCCCCGGACGCCGTCGCCACCTCGTGGCCCTCGTACTCCAGCACCTGGCGGAGGGCCTTGCGGATCCCTTCCTCATCGTCCACCACGAGTATCCGGGCCATCGCCTATACCTCCCCGAGCTCTGCCTGGAACACCAGCATGTCGCCCGTCGCGTATACGGTGCGGATCCCGGCCGGCAGCGGGATGGCCAGCGCGTTCGGCGCCAGCCCCGGCTCGGACGAGCCACGGAACCGGCCCAGGATCAACGGGATCAGTCGGCCCGGCACGGGGATGCCCGCCGCGCCCAGCTCGTGGACCTCGAGGGCTACGTGGTCCCCGTTCAGCGGCGTGAACGTGGTCACGGCCCGCAGCGCGGTCGTATCCGGCAGGAAGGCGACGATCTCCTCCAGCTCCCGGATCTCGGCGAACCGGGCCCGGGCGACCCCGGCCTCCAGTGTCACGCGGCCCCCGGACACCCCGACCCGCGGGTCCACCACGTCCGCCGGCAGGAACCCGGCCCAGCGGTGGTCGAGCAGACTCTGGAGCTCGCGCTCCGTCAGCGCCACCTCGGCGACGCCCCCGACCTTGCCCAGTCGCGCCAGCTTCTCCTCCGCCCGCGCGGCCATCTCCGGCGTCGACCGCGATCCCGCGAACACCCTGTCCCACGCCGCGCCCAGGCTGTCCCGGTTCGCCCACGCCAGCACCAGCCCCGCCACCAGCAGGACCGCCACGAACAGGCGTACCACGCTCCGGAGACAGCCCCCCATCACGCTCAGCCCGCGGCCTTGGCAAGTGTGTCGGCGGCGGCCCGCCCCAGCTTCGCCTGTAGCAGACGCTCGTAGCGGGCACCCTTCGCCGACAGGTGGCTCTCCATCACGTCGACCGACCGGACCGGGATCTCTCGCTCGAATCGCTTCGCGTTCACCAGCGCTTCGAAATTGCGGAAGTCGCCCGCACGGGCCGTTTTCTTCGCCCGGCCCGTGGTCACATGCGGGTGGAACGCCCGCACCTCACGGTCGAAGCCCAGTGGCGCCAGCTCCCACTCCACATCGTGCTTCAGACAGCGTAGCTCCGCCGACGCATCCACGCCCAGCCACACCACCTTCGGCCGACGCATGGTCGGGAACGCTCCCCCTCCGCCCATCGTGATCGTGAACGGCTTGGTCTTCTCGGCCACCCGCGCCACCGCGGCCTGCACCTCCGCCACCCGCTCCGTGCGCACCTCGCCCAGGAACTTCAGCGTGAGATGGAGCTGGTCCCTGTCCACCCAGTTCACCGGAAACTCGGCGTCCCTCAGCCTCCGGCCGGCGGTCCACATCCGCGCACGGTCTTTGGCCGTGAAGTTTATGGCAATGAACAACCTCATTGATTCCCGTTGTACGTGGTTCCTTCCCCCAGCTCCAGTGCAACGTAGCGGAACCCCAGCGTCCGGATCTCCGGCGCCAGCTCTGCCAGTCGCTCCCGCATCTCTACCCGTGCGCGTACGGCGACGATCTCACCGTCCCCGCCCGCCACCCTCGCCCGGCCGTCCACCCCCGCCCGCTCCAGAAGCCGCCGCACCGCCTCGACCCGATCGCCCCGTGGCTCCCTCACGTCGACTCCAGCTGAACGAGCGCCTCGTTCAACGCACCCCTCCGGTAGCCCTCGACATCCAGAAGGACCCGGTCGAAGCCGAGATCGACGAGGACCGGGACCAGGCCCGGGAGCACCGCTGTCGCATGGTCCAGCTCCGACGGCGAGACCTCGATCCGGGCGGCGTCCCCGTGGTGGCGGACCCGGAGCTCCCGCAGGCCGGCCCGGCGAAGCGCCGCCTCGGCGGCCTCGACCTGTGCGAGCCGCTCCGGCGTGACCGCCAGTCCATAGGCGAGGCGGCTGGCGAGACACGGCGACGCGGGCTGGTCCCAGGTCGCCAGCCCGAGCTTCCGGGAGAGCGCCCGGATGGCGCCCTTGTCGAGCTCCGCCTCCCGCAGCGGCGACCGGACCTGTCGCTCCCGGCCCGCGCGGGCGCCGGGCCGGTGGTCCGCAACGTCATCGAGGTTCGAGCCGTCGACCACCGTCCGCAGCCCGCGTGCCCGGGCCACCTCGCCGATCCGGTCCCAGAGCTCGGACTTGCAGTGGTAGCAGCGGTCGCCGTCGTTGGCGACGTACAGGGGCTCGTCGAGCTCCGACGTGGTCACTTCCGTGTACGGAATCCCGAACCTATCCGCGCACTCCAGCGCCCTCCGGTGCTGCACCGCCGGGTATGCAGGAGACAGCCCTGTCACGGCGAGGACCCGGTCGCGGCCGAGCACCTCCACCGCGACCACGGACAGGAAGACGCTGTCCACCCCGCCGGAGTACCCGACACACACCGACCCGCAGTCCCGCAGTACCTCCGCCAACCGGTCTCGCCGGTCGCGCAACGTGGTTTCTGCCAACGCCCCACCCGATCTCCGATTCCGCCGCTGCTCTGCACGCGGCCATGCCCGCTCCCCGACGCCCGGCGCGAAGCTACCCAAATCCCCTTCCCATTACAAGGCGCATGACCCACCGACGCTTGACGCTGGCCCCCCTCTCCACTACCCATTCCCTGCTACCGAACGTACCCGCACGCCTGGAGCCGCCGTGAGGCCGGCACGCGACGTCGCAGCTCGTCTCCGCGGGCGGCCCGGGTCTTCCCCCGGACGCCTGCCCGTACTGGTGTGCGCCCTCGTGATCCTCGGCGCCCTGGCCGGCCTCGCCGGGTGTATGGAGGATCCGACCGCCGCCGAGCCCGAGTGCGGCCAGGCGCCCCTCCTCCAGCCCGGCACCACGCAGAGCGGCTCCCTCGATGACGACGATCCCCGCTTCGAGGACGCACGCATCGACTACTACTCCGTCATCCTCGAGGACAGCACGCTGATCTTCCTCCAGCTGTCCTCCAGCGAGTTCGACCCGTTCCTCTACCTCTTCGGCACCGGCAACGCCGTCGCGGCCCAGTCCTACGACCCCCACGGTCAGCCGTCCGGCGAACCCGAGTCCGCCATGCTCGCCCGGGACCTCGCCCCCGGCTGCCACCTCGTCGGCGCCACCGCGTGGAACCCCGAGGGCACCGGCGGCTACACCCTCCGCCTCAACATCGCCGAACCCCTCGTCCATGGCGCCGCACCGAACAGCGAGCGCTAGCGGGCGCCCGATCAGCCAGCGTCAACGAGCGCCGGAAACCCGCCGATCCAACGAGCGGTACTGAATCGCCTCCGCCACGTGATGCGGGTCCATGGCCTCGGTCCCGTCCAGGTCCGCGATGGTCCGGGCGACCCGGAGGACGCGGTGGTAGCCGCGGCCGGAAAGACCCAGTCGTCGGATCGCGGCTTCGAGGAGCGCCACGCCCGCATCGTCGAGCCGGCAGTGTCGCCGGGTCCCCGCCGCCGTGAGTTGGCCGTTGGCGAAAGTGTGCTGATCGGTGTAGCGAATGAGCTGGCGGCGGCGGGCCTCCACCACTCTGGCCCGGATCGCGGCGCTACCCTCCGCCTCCGACCGGGTCAACGCGGACCCCGGCGTGGCCCGCACGCCCACGTGGAGGTCGATCCGGTCCATGAGCGGGCCCGACACCCGCTGGCGGTACCGCCGCACCTGGTCGGGCGTGCAGACGCATTCCCGGAGCCCGTTGCCGTAGTGGCCGCACGGGCACGGGTTCATGGCCGCGACGAGCATGAACCGGGCGGGCAGCGCCACCGACGCCCGGGCTCGCCCGATCCGAATCCGGCCGTCCTCGAGGGGCTGGCGCAGCGCCTCCAGTGCCGACCGCCGGAACTCGGGCAGCTCGTCGAGGAAGAGCACGCCGTGGTGCGCGAGGGAAGCCTCGCCCGGTCGCGGCACGCCGCCGCCCCCGATCAGCCCCGCGTCCGAGACCGAGTGGTGCGGCGCCCGGAACGGCCGGGTCTCCAGGAGCCCCGCCCCGGCCGCCAGTCGCCCGGCCGCCGAGTGGACCTGCGTCACCTCCAGCGCCTCCCGGGGCGTGAGCGGCGGAAGGATCGACGGCAGCCGTCGAGCCATCATCGACTTCCCGGCCCCCGGCGGGCCCACGAGGATCACGTTGTGCCCGCCCGCCGCAGCGATCTCGAGGGCTCGCCGCGCCATCATCTGACCGCGCACATCCGCGAAATCCGGGAGATCGGGCGGCTGTGCGCCGTTCCCGGTCGGCTCCGCGGCGGGCAGCCGCCGCCCGGCGAGGTGGCCAGCGGCCTCGGCCAGCGTGCGAGCGCCCCGCACCGTCACGTCCTTCACGACGGCCGCCTCCGCCGCGTTCGGAACCGGGACCAGCAGCTCGGGGATCCCCGCCTCCCGGCAGTGCAGCGCCACCGCCAGCGCGCCGCGCACGGGCCGCAGCGTGCCGTCGAGCCCCAGCTCGCCCACACAGCACACGTCATCCGACGCGGGCACCTCCCCCGCCGCCGCCAGGATCCCCAGCGCGATCGGCAGGTCGAACGCGCTCCCGCTCTTCGGCACGTCCGCCGGGGCGAGATTGATGGTGATCCGCCTGGTCGGCACCTCGAAGCCGCTGTTCACGAGCGCCGCCGTCACCCGGTCCCGGCCCTCCCGCACCGCCCCCTGCGGCAGCCCCACCACCGTCATCGCCGGGAGCCCACGGGCCAGGTCCACCTCCACCCGGACAGGGAACCCGTCCACTCCCAGCACCGCGCCACTCCGTATCGTCGCCAGCATGCCCCGAAGGTGGCCGACGCCACGGGGCAGGAGAATGGCGCAACGGGACGATCCTCGCGACTGGAGGCCTGGACTCGAGGCTTGGAGCTCGAACCTCGAAGATCGGGACTTGAAGCTCGACGCTGGACCCCTGCTAGAACACCGGCACGGCCAACCCCACGTGGAACGCCATCACCGCCGCGTGGCCGTCGCCGGCGTCGGTGGACGTCGTGTGGCGCAGGTAGAAGAGGCCCGGTCGGATCCGGAACCGCTCACCCACCTGGAACTCGAGTCCGGCGCCGGCCTCGAAGCCGGGGCCCGGATCCGTCGTCTCGCTGCCGCCCTCGGCATCGACGTCGAGGGTCAGTACGCCCACGCCGGCCCGGACCCACGGCCGGACCGACCACGACGGGACGGGCTCCCAGCGTCCGCCGACCAGCAGCCCCTGGCTCGTGAGGGCCACGTCCCGGTCGGTGCACAGGCTCTCCTCGCAGCCGAACGACGACCGGGTGAACGTCGCGTAGCCGGACAGCGTCTCCAGCGCCCGCACCTGGACCGTCGCGCCGAACGAGGGCCGGGGCAGCAGCTCGAGCCCGGCCCCGGTCTCCGTGTACCGACCCACCGCGGCGCCGGCCCGGACCTCGACCAGCACCTGCTGCGCCGAAGCCGGCAGGGCCGTCAGCCCCGTCAGAAGGGCCGCCGCGACCCCGGCGGCGACCCGGGCCCCCCGGCCGATCGGCCGATCCGCGGGCCGCCTCCTCACTTCCGCACCACCCGCGCCGGCACCGACCGGATCCCGTCGCTCAGGACGATGTCGAGCTCTGCGGGGTCCGCGCTCGGGACCGCCACCCGCCCGGACCGGGACATGGCACGGATCAGGCCCGTCGCCCGGTCCCGGACCACGGCCAGCGGGAACGCCTCCGGGTCGAAGCGCGCGATGGCCATGGCGATGCCGGGCGTACCCTGCCCCGCCACCGCCGCCTCCAGCGTCACCGCCGGCTCCCGAGGCGGCCCGGCCCGGCGCTCGACCGTCCCTTCGGGCCCGCTCAGCCGGAGCGTGGCCAGACGCTCGGGCCGGGCCATCACCGAGGGAAGGGCGACCAGGAACTGGCTGCCGCCTAGGTGGTCCAGCTTTCGGGGCTCGACCGGGACCGAGAAGACCACGCCGCCGCCGGCGTCCAGCCCCTCCAGCCGGTACGCGCCCTCCGTCGGCACGACGGGCCGGGCCTCGAGCTCCAGCGCCGGCCCCAGCCGCAGCGCGCCGTCGAGCACGCCGCCCCGCAGCACCAGCACCGGCTCCCTCCCGGTCCGGGCCCTCGCCGCGGCCTCCGACGACCCCGGCCCCACGGCCCTCCCGCCGGGTGTCGCGCCGTCCACGAACGCCGCGTCGAACTCGCTGCTGTCCCGATACGCGATCACGTTCTCGTAGTTGTAGTCGCTGATCCAGATCGGGTCGCAGTAGCTCATCAGGTCGTACCGGTCGGCCGGGTCGTGGAGCCGGCGATGCCGCCCGTCCCAGCCGTACACGCCGATCTTCCCCTGCGCGTACGGGTAGTTCGGGTCCACGCCGGCCGGCCCGCCGCACGGCGCGTGGGGCAGCCCGAGGTTATGCCCCAGCTCGTGGGCGATCACGTCGTCCCGGTTGTCCATCCCGATGGCGACCGGAAGGCCCACGTAGCCCAGGCCGGCGATCCCCGTCCCCGGCGGCCGCTGGAACCCGCCGTAGTAGTAGTGGGGCTGCTCGTCGGCCAACCGCAGTACGCGAATGTCCTCGATCAGATTGAACCAGCCACCCTCCAGGCGCAGGTCCTGGTCGGTCACGTACGGCACCCGAACATCCACCTGGAAATCCTGGAACGGAAAGATCTCCTCGGCCAGCTCGCTCATCTGCCGGCCGAAGACGGGGGTGAACAGCGACTGCCTCCCGTTGATCGACTGGGTCACCGGCACCAGCATCCAGCGGAACGGCGGGACCTCCCGCACGTTCAACTCTAGCGCGCCCGCGGCGGGCAGCCGGAGCACGCTCCCGTCGGCCACCGGGACCACGCCCTCGGGGTCGATCTCGAGGGCCAGCCGCAGCCCGGGCCGCACGATCTCCGCCGGGACCGTGGCGTCGTACGACACCGCCAGGTTGCCCTCGTCCACGGCCTCCGGCACGCCCGCGGCGTCGAAGCTCATCAGGACACTGTGGACCGCCTCGTCGCCGTCGAAGAAGGTGGCCCGGACCTTGGGCTGGAACCAGTTGATGTCGTCGCCCCGGACGTACACCCGGAGCAGCCCCTGCCGGTCGGCGATGAGCGGCACGGTCCCGCTCTGCCGCTGCGTGGTCTGGGTGATGTAGTTGAAGGGCAGGTCAAGGCGCAACCGCACGGGATTGGCCCGGAGGAGCGCGGAGCTCTGGAGCCCGCCGATCTCGACCAGCGCCTCGATCTCTCCCGCCTGGAGCGCCGTGGCCAGCCCGGTGGCGTCGATGGTCGTGACGTCCGGGTCCTCGCTCGTGAAGAGCGGCGGCGCCCAGGCGGGGAGCGGATCGTAGGGCACGCCGTCCTCGTCCAGCACCTGGACCTCGAGGGCCACGCTCTCGCCCGCGCTCAGCAGCACGGTGTCGGGGGAGACGCGAATCGCGGCGGGCCGCCGGTCGGGCGCGGTGGCGAAATCGTCGCACCCGACAGCGAGGAGCCCGGCGAGCAGGAGCGGGAGCAGGGGTCTGACGTGGCTGGGTCGCATGTGGGTTGCTGGGTTGTTCTGTTTCGGGGTCCACCACGGAACCTGCAGATTCGCGTACCCCGTGTCGGCGGCCAGGGTCCCGAAGCGGCGGCCCCTGGCCAGTCCCGACATGGTAGGGGGTGGAGGCGTGCCGGGCCAAACCCCGTCCGACGCGACGCCACCCCGATCCCGGGACCGCTACTCGTAGCGCAGCGCCTCGATCGGGTCGAGCCGCGCGGCCCGTCGGGCGGGCCAGAGCCCGAAGGAGATCCCCACCAGTCCGGCGAACCCGAAGGCCAGGATCACTGACTCCGGCGCCACCGCCGTCTGCCAGCCGGCCATGTTCCGCAGCGCCGCAGCGCCGCCCCAGCCGGCCAGGATCCCGAGCACGCCGCCGGCCACGCACAGCACCACCGCCTCGATCAGGAACTGGAGCAGGATGTGACGCCGGCGCGCGCCCAGGGCTTTCCGGATCCCGATCTCGCGGGTCCGCTCCGTTACGCTGACCAGC
>CAYMLW010000046.1:0-7370 GCA_964391035.1 uncultured Gemmatimonadaceae bacterium | reverse complement strand
TCCCGATCCCGCCCACCAGCAGCGAGATCAGGGCGATCCCCGCCAGCAGGAAGGTGAACGTCTGTGTGGTCTCCTGGAACGTGCTCATGAGCGATGCGATGTTGCGCACGCTGAAGTCGGCGTCCTCGCCCGGCGGGATCCGGTGCTCCCGTCGCAGGATCCGGTCGATGTCCGCGATGGCCGCGTCCATCCGCCAGGCGTCCGTGGCCTGCACGTTGATCGACCGGACGTAGTCGCTGCCGATCACACGGAACTGGGCCGTCGACAGAGGGATGTAGAGGCGCTCGTCCGGGTTGTCCCACCCCTGCGAGCCCTTCTCCTCCAGCACGCCGATGATCTCGAACGGGATGCCCCGGACCAGGATGTTCCGGCCCACCAGCTCCGCCGAGCTGTTCGCCTGGAGCCGCTCGCCCACCGCCGACCCGATCACCGCCAGACGACGACGTCCCCGCTCCTCGCCCGGGGTGAACAGCCGACCCAGCTCCAGAGCCATGTTCTGGATGCCGAAGTACTCCGGCCACACGCCCACCACCGACAGGTTCGCGTTGGCCCGCCCGTACTCCACCTGCTGGCGACGCTCCAGCTCCGGCGACACGGCCTTGATGTTCGCGCTGCCCGCCATCCGGATCGCGTCCGCGTCGTCCGTGGTCAGCCGCGCCGAGCCCCGGTCCACGCCGCCGAACATGTGCCGCCCGGACCGGACCGTCAGCACGTTCGTGCCCAGCCCCTGGAGCCGCTCCTCGACCTGCCGCTGGGCGCCCTCGCCCAGTGCCACCATCGTGATCACCGCGCCGATCCCGATGATGATGCCCAGCATGGTCAGGAACGACCGCAGCTTGTTCACGCGGATCGACTCCAGCGACACCTTCAGGATTTCGCCCAGCAGCTTGGCCGAGCCCACACCCCCGCTCCGGGCCATCAGCGCCCCCCGCCCGGGATCGGGCTCGACCGCTCGCGGATCCGGTTCATCATCTGCTCCTGCTCCTGACGCAGCCGGGCCACCGAGATCAGGACCACTTCCTCTCCGGGCTCCAGTCCGCTCGCCACCTCGGTCTGGTCCCAGTCGTTCAGCCCGAGCTGGATCAGCCGCGCCTCCGGCCCGGCTCCCGTCTGGACGAACACCACCGCCGGCCGGCCCTCGCCCTGGTCACCGCCGCCGGCTGCGCGCATCCCACGGCCCATCCCGCCGGGCCCGCCCATCTGCTGGAAGCACGCCCGGACCTGGCTGCGCTCCTCCTCCGTCAGGCTGCTCCGGTCCGCCCGAGCCTTCCGCATCAGCACCTGGCAGTCCACCTCACCCGCACCCCCCGCCTCGCCCGACTCCGCGGTCTCGCCGTTCGACGCCGGCCGTCGGCTCATGCCTTCCCGGACCGCGTCCGCGTCCAGTCCCAGGACCGCGCCGGCGGCCACGGCGTCCTGCATGCCGACCACCGCGGCGTTCGGTACCAGGACCACGCCGGTGGCCCGGGCCACATCGACCTGGACCTCGGCGTTCATGTTCGGCTTGAGCAGCCCCTCCCGGTTGTCGAGCCGGACCAGGACCGGGAACATGGTCACGTTCTGGTCGACCACCGCCTGCGGCTCGATCTTGTAGACGCTGCCCACGAAGGTGCGGTCCGGGAACGCCTCGACCCGCACCCGGCCCAGCTGCCCCGGCTGGACCTTCCCGATGTCCGTCTCGTCCACGAGCGTCCGGACCTGCATGGTGGACAGATCCGCCATCATCATCAGCGTAGTCCCGCCCGACACGTTGCTGCTGGCCGACGAGATGATCATCCCGGCCTCGACGGGCTTCTCGATGATCGTGCCCGAGATGGGGGCCCGGATGGTCACGTCGTTCGACCGCTCCCGGGCCAGCTCCAGGTTCGTCTCCGCCCGCTGGAGCGCGGCCCGTGCATTGGCCAGCTCGAGGACCGAGCTCTCGTACTCCTGCTGCGTCACTACGTTGGCCTCCCGCAGATCCTCGGAACGCGAGGCCTGGGACCGGGCAATCTGGACCCGGGCTTCCGCCACATCGAGGTCGGCCTGCGCCTGGGCCAGTGCGTTGCGCACGTCCCGCGGGTCGATCTCCGCCAGGAGCTGGCCCTGCTCCACCAGGTCGCCCGTCTCGACGTACAGGTCCGTGATCTCGCCCGCCGCCTTCGACTTCACCTCCACCACCCGGATCGGCTCGACCTGCCCCGCCGCCTCGACCCGGATCTCCAGGTCGCCGCGCTCCACCACCGCCAGCTCGTCCGCGTTGCCCTCGGGCTGGGACGCATCCGATTCCGAGCACGCCACCCCCGCCAGCACCGCCAAAAGCACCAGCACCCCCACCGTCTTCACTC
The DNA here is from genome assembly GCA_964391035.1 of uncultured Gemmatimonadaceae bacterium. Classification (GTDB taxonomy): domain Bacteria; phylum Gemmatimonadota; class Gemmatimonadetes; order Longimicrobiales; family RSA9; genus JAWVYT01. The sequence goes on along the minus strand of CAYMLW010000046.1, from coordinate 5,043 downwards.
GACTCATCTCCGTCATCCTCCGCTCGGTCCGTATGATCCGCGTCCGCGCCCCCGCCATGCCGTGCAACCGCGCTCTGTGTTCTGTGTTCTGTAGCCTGTGTACCGTGGCCAGTGTACCGTGTACCTACAACGCCCGTCCCACGAGCGACTCCAGCTCCGCCTTCGCGATCTGGTAGTCGTAGCGGGCGTTGATCAGATCGTACTCCGCCTGCAGCAGCGCGATCTGCGATGACACCAGCTCGAGGATCGTCGCGCTCCCGTGCTCGTAGCGCTCCTGCTGGACCCGGTAGTCCTCCCGGGCCACCTCCACCGACTCCTCCAGGATCGCCAGGCGCTGCTCCGCCAGCGCCAGCGCCGCGAGCAGCGACTCCAACTCCGCCACCGCCGCCCGCACCGCCTGGTCCGCCCGGGCCTCGGCCAGCGTGAGCTGCGCGTCCGCCCGGTCCGCGTTCGCCGTGCGCTGGAGGCCGTTGAAGATCGGCACCGAGATGTTGAGTCTGGTGCTCCAGCTCGTGCGCCCCTGATCCAGCCCGAATTCCTGGTTCGACCAGTTGTACCCGCCGCTCGCGCTGATGGTCGGGAACCACTGCGCCCGGGCCTGGGCGACTCCGGCCTCCGCGACCGTGACGTCCGCGCGCGCCGACACCACTGTCGGCGCCTGCTGAAGCACCAGCTCCCGGATCGCCACCGGGCTCAGCGCCAGCGGCTCCGGCTCGATCGCCGGGGGGTCGACAGCTGCGACCGGGCCCACCACGCCGACGACCCGGCCGAGGCCGTACATGGCTTCCCGGTGCTGGGTCGTGGCCTGGAGCAGCGCCTGCCGCGCGTTGCTCCGCTCGAGCCGCGCGCGCAGCACGTCCGACCGCGTCGCCCGGCCCACCTCCAGCCGCCGCTCCGCCGCCGCCAGCTGCTCCTCCGCCTGCTCGATCCGTCGCTCGTTCAGACGGATCAGCTCCTGCGCCCGCAGCACCGCGAAGTACGACTGCTTCGCCGTCGAGGTCGTGGCGAACTCCTGCGTGATCAGCGACGCCGCCGCCGCGTCCTCCGACGCCCGCGCGCTCCGCACCGCCGCCAGGTTGCGGCCCCCGGCGAACAGGTCCAGCCGACTCGAGAGCCCGGCGCTGTAGCTGTCGCTCTGCCCGCTCACCCGCAGCCCCGTCTCCGGATCGAACCGTTCCGAGCTCGACAGAGTCGCACCCGATGACGCCGACAGCGTGGGCAGCATGGACGCGTACGCCTGCTTCGTGGCCAGCTCCGCCGTGCCGATCCCCGTGAACGCCTGCACCACCTGGGGCGACACCCGGAGCGCCCGCTCCACCGCCTCGTCCAGCGTCACGCTGTCCACCGGCTCGACCGCCCCCAGCGCCTGAGCGGCGATGCCGCCGCCCCAGACCACGGTCCAGCCGACCGCCAATGTCGCGATTGTCCGCCTCACCCTTGCCTCGCTCATCACGTTGTACCGATTCCACCCGTCCCGCTCTCAGGGGCCGGGCGGTGCTCCCCCCATTCGTTTCCTACAGACGCGGCAGCCGCCCGATTCGTTATGCAACCGTCGCCCGATCCCGCCGCATCCAATCCATCGGCAGAACGGAACAAACGGGGCGCGTGAGGGAAATATCCACGCGGCAGCCGCCGGCTGGCATATCGCCTGCGGCCTGATGAACTCGGATGAGACCCAACGGTTTGGCGCGGGTGGGAGGCACGGAATGAATCAGCAGAAGCGAGCGGGCATCATGGTCCTGGCGTGCGCGCTGTTCATGGTGGGCTGCGATCGCGAGGACGCCCTGGCCCAGGATCGGCGGGTCCAGGCCAAACAGGAGCTCGGTGAGGTCCCGACGGTGGTGGACACGAGCGTCGCGGCCTCCCTCTCGGGCACGTTCCGGGCGGCGGCGGCGCGAGCGCTGCCCAGCGTGGTGACGGTACAGGTGACGGCGCGCCCGCAGACGGGGCGGCGCCAGATGCCGTTCCCCTTCCCGTTCTTCGAGGGCCAGCCGCGAGGCGAGGCCCCGCCGCAGGTCGGTACGGGTTCCGGGTTCGTCTTCACGGATGAAGGGCACGTCGTCACCAACAACCACGTGGTGGAGAACGCGACGGACGTGCAGATCCGGTTCCCGGATGGCCGGATCTACGACCATGTCGAGGTCGTGGGCCGGGACCCGAACTCGGACATCGCCGTGATCCGGATCGATGATCCCAACGGCTTCCAGCCCCTGGAGATCGGCGACTCCGATCAGCTCCAGGTCGGCGACTGGGTCCTGGCCCTGGGCAACCCGCTGAACCTCGGCTTCACCGTCACCGCCGGGATCGTGAGCGCCAAGGGCCGGAACCTCGGGATCATCGAGGGGGAGACGGCCCTCGAATCGTTCATCCAGACGGACGCGGCCATCAACCGGGGCAACTCGGGCGGGCCGCTGGTGGACCTCTTCGGCCGGGTGGTCGGCGTCAACACCGCCATCTCCTCGCCCACCGGCGTCTACGCAGGCAACGGCTTCGCCGTGCCCGCCGCCATCGCCGTCGAGGTGGCCCGGGACCTCATCGAGTACGGTCACGTCCGTCGTCCCCAGCTCGGCGTCCGCATCTCACCGATCACGGAGGCCCAGGCCGAGCTGTACCAGCTCGACCGGATCGCCGGCGCCTTCGTTTCCGAGGTGGTCGAGGGCAGCCCGGCGGACCAGGCCGGGATCCGGCCGGAGGACGTCATCGTGAGCCTGAACGGGGAGCCCATCGGAGACAGCGGGGAACTCATCGCGCGGCTCGCCCGCGAGGACCCCGGCGAGGAGGTCACGCTGGGGATCGTGCGCCTGGGGGAGCGCATGACCGTTGACGTCGAGCTGGGCGAGTTCGAGGTGGAGACGCCGGAGACGGAGCTGGCCGGCCGCGGAGAGTCGGCCGAGGCCGTCCTGGGGCTCCAGCTGACCAATCCCACCCCCGAGCTGCTGAGGCGCGCCGGCATCGAGGAGGACATCGACGGCGTCATGGTCGTCAATGTCGACCGGTTCGGCCCCGCGGCCGGTCAGCTCCAGGCCGGCGACGTGATCCTCGAGTTCAACCGCCGGCCGGTGTCGAATGTGCGGGAGCTCCGCCGGGCCGCGCAGGACGTGGAGCGGGGCGACATCGTCGTCGTCCGGATCCGCAGCGTCGCCACCGGCAACGAGGCGGTCCGGAGCTTCCGCGTGCGCTGACCCCCGGCGCCCGGCGCCGGGCCGGAGCTCAATCAGCCTCCTGATCCCCGGCGCCCGGCTGCTCCGGCGGGCCCGACTCCGCCGCACCGGCGTGGTCCTCCGCGGGCGGTGCCGGTGCGTGTTTCGGGATCGTGATCCACATGACCGTCCCCTGCCCCGGCTCGCTCTCAGCGCCCACGCTCCCGCCCCAGCTCTCCACCAGCCGGCGCACGATGGCCAGACCCAGTCCCGTCCCGGATGACCGGGTCGAGAAGTGGGGCTCGAAGATCCGCGATAGCTGGTCCGGCGCGATGCCCTCGCCGTCATCCCGGACCTCGACCCGGATCCCCGACCCCGCGGCCGCGACCCGGACCTCCACCCGGCCCGCCTCGTGGACCGCCGCCCGAGCGTTCTCCAGCAGATTGATGATGACCTCCCGCAGCTCCCGACCCCGGGCGGCCGCGACCATCGACCCATCGCCCACCCGCAGCCGGTACTCCACCTGCCGGTCGGGGGCCCGGTACAGCGTCAGGACGTCCCGGGCCACCGCGGCCACGTCCACCGGCTCCGTCCCCCCGGCCGCCTCCTCCGGCGCGCCGTAGCGGGAAAAGGCCCGGGAGATCTCGGTGAGCCGCTCGATCTCCGTCAGGATCTGGTCCACGTTGGACTCCAGGATCGGCTCGAAATCCTCCCTGCGGTCCCGGTAGGCCCGCCGGATGTGCTGGATCGACAGCTTGATGGGCGTGAGCGGGTTCTTGATCTCGTGGGCCACCTGCCGGGCCATCTCGCCCCACGCCAGGATCCGGGCCGTCCGCAGCTCCTGGGCCCGGGCCCGGCGCAGTCGCCGGGCCATCAGGTTGAACGAGCCGAACAGCTCGCCGAACTCGTCGAGACGACGCTCCGGGAGCCGGACCCGGAAATGGCCGCGTCCCACGGCGCCAGCCGCCCGCCTGAGCTCGCCGATGGGCTGGGCCAGGGCCCGCCCCACGAGCACCGAGAGGGCCAGCGAGAGCACACCGCCCACCAGGATCCCGAAGATGACCAGGTGGGCAAACTCCCGCTGTCGGACCGCCACGTCCCGGGCCGCGAGCCAGACCGGCACGGCCACCGCCTCGACCGGGCTCCGGAGCCGGCGATACGCCACCAGGTACGAGCGCCCGGCCAGCTCGTCCATCCGGGTCCCGCCCAGGAGCTGGGTCCAGCGCATGGACTGGTAGAGGTCCGGCGGCACCCACGCGCTGTACAGCCCCAGCTCGGCGGCTTCCGGTGACGACGCCGCGCGCAGCGTGCCGCGCTGGTAATACAGAAGGTCCTCCCCCGATCGGCGGGCCGCCTCCATCAGGTCCGTCTGCGGCAGCAGCTCCGCCGCGTGCTGGACGCCCCGCTCCGCCACCTGACGGGCCGCCCGGGTCACCTCCTCCGCCAGCGCGCGATAGGCCGCGAACCCGAATACGGCCGTCGGCAGCAGGAAGAAGGCGAAGAGGGCCGCGATCAGTCGAGCCCGGAACCCGCCCAACCAGCCGTTCCAGCCGCCGCCCGGGATCGGCGGGTCGCCCCGGGCGGTCCGGCCGAGGGCCCATAGCAGCGTCAGGAGCAGGAGGTCCAGCGTGATGAGCAGGACGCCCCGGGCGAGCCGGACGCCCGCCGGCGCCAGGCGCAGCTCGAGCTGGGCATGGTACAGCTCCGCCCCCTCCCGGAGAACCGTCTCGCTCCGCCACCCCGTCCCGGTCTTCTGCCACTGGAGCGGTGAGATGCCCGGGGCCGTCACCGCCGACACCGGGATCAGGTCCACATTCAGGTTCGGCTGGGGCTCGCCCTCCATGAACGTGGTCAGCGCCGACGTCGGCAGGAATCCGACCCGCGGCGCCACCGCGACCGCCAC
>CAYMLW010000045.1:0-17738 GCA_964391035.1 uncultured Gemmatimonadaceae bacterium | reverse complement strand
GGACCGGCGGCGCTGCTACCGGATCACCGCCGCCGACGGCACGGCGTTCAAGGCCCGGCTCTGCGAGGAGGAAGCCGACGCCCGCCGGTTCCAGACGCTCCGGGCCGCGCTGCCGGACGGGCCGCTCCCCCGCCTGCTGGGCCGCCGCGGCCGGGCGCTCCTCCTGGAATGGGTCGACGGGCGGCCCCCGACCCCCGACGAGTGGACCGGACGCCGCCTCGAGGCCGCCGGCGCGATCCTGGGACGGATCCACGCCGCGCCCCCGCCCGCCGACGGGCCCACGCCGCCGTTCGGCTCCGACTCCGACGGCGTGCGGGCGCGCCTCGAGATCGACCTGACCCGACTCGTCCGGCTGGGCGCGCTCGGGGACGGCGTCGGCGGGCGCCTGGCCCGGATCGCGGCCGCGTCCCGGCCCCACCGGGTCGACCTCGTCATCGCGCACTGGGACTTCTGCGCCGGGAACTTCGTCCTCACTCCCGGCGGCGATCCCGTCCCCGTCGACAACGAGACGCTGTGCATCGCCCCCGCCGCCGCGGACCTGGCCCGCTGGTGGTACCGCTGGCCGCTCGATGGCCCGGCCCGGGACCACTTCCTCGGCGGCTACCGGCGACACCGGGACACCCTGGAGCCCGGCGCGTTCCCGTTCTGGCTCATCCGCGCCCTCCTCAGCTCCGCCCTCTTCCGCGTCGAGCGGGGCTACGACGACGCGGCGATCCCGCTCCGGCGCCTCGAGGCGATCGCCGCCGACGGGCCGCCCGACCCGGCGTTCCCGTGACCGTCCCCACTGCGGGCGGCCCCGGCGCCGCCGACCTCACGCTCCGGTTCCCCGGCCTCGACCTCCATGTCCGCGGCCCGGCGGCCGACCTCGCCTGGCTCGACGAGTTCCTCGGGCCCTCGTTCGAACGCCCCGCCGGGGCCGGCGACCTCGCCGGGGCCGCCGCCAGCGCCGGAGCGGCCGCCAGCGTCGGGGTCCGCGACAGCGCCGGGGTCGGCTCCGTGGCCGTCACGGTGCGCGTCGATCCGGCGGAGCACCGGGAGCGGATGGTCGCAGGACCGGCGGGCGGCCGGGTCGTCTGCTTCGACATGGACACCACCGCGCTCCGCTTTCCCCTCTGGCATGACGGGCCCGGGTGGCGGAGCGTCCGGGCGGAGGAGGACCTCCTGCTGCGCGCGCAGGCGAGAGCGAGGCAGGTCGAGATCGTGGCCGCCCGGCCGGGCTTCGGCGTGCGCCTCCTCCTGCTCCGGGCCGTCCGGGAGCTGGCCTCCCACGCCGCCCTGGCCGATGGCGGCGCGCTTCTCCACGCCGCCGCCTTCACCGTCGATGGTCGCGCCGTCCTCCTGGCCGGGCCGAAACGGGCCGGGAAGAGCTCCGTCCTCCTGTTCGCCCTCCGCAGCGCGGGGGCCGGGTACATGGCCAATGACCGGGTGCTGCTGCGACGCGGCACGGGCGACGTCGGGGTCGACCGCGGGACGGGCGGCGCCGCCGTGCGGGCCCGGGGCATCCCGACCATCGTCTCCCTCCGGGAGGCGAGCCTGGCACTCTTCCCGGGCGTGCGCGACGAGCTCCGGCGTCGGGCCTTCCACAGCTTCATCACCCTCGACGAGGCCCTGGTCCGGGAGTCGGCGCCCCCGCCGGAGCCCGTGGACGGGCGGTTCGGCATCACGCCGGCGCAGCTCTGCGCCCTGGCCGGCTGCCGGGCTTGTGGCGAGGCGCCCGTGGCGGCGGTGCTGTTCCCCGGCATACGGGACGAACCGGGGCCGCTGCGGCTCGAGCCCCTGGACGCCCGGGACGCGACGCGACGGATGGAGTCGGCCCGATTCGGCATCGCCCGGGACGCGTCCGGAGCCGGAGCGCACCTCTTCGCTCCCCTGGTCGCATCCGGGACGGACGAGACGACCCCGGATCCCGCCACCCTGCTGGCCGGCGTCCCGGCCTTCCGGTGCTCGGTCGGGCCGGGCTCCTATGACCGACCGGCCGGGGCGTTCCGCGCCCTCGGCGGGACCGGAGGGCCCCCCGGCGAGGACGGAGGATCGGTCGCGGATCTGGGTGGGCCGGGTGACGAAGTGTTTCCGCGGCCGCGGCGGACGGGAGAGCGGTCGTGACCGGCGCGCTGGCCCTCCTCGGCCGTATCATCGCCGGCGACGCCCCCGGCGTGCTGGCCCGGGTCGACGCCCCGTCCTTCCGGCCCGACCGCTTCCTCGAGTTCCTCTGGGACCACAGCCTGGCCGGCCACGTCTGTGACCTGCTCGAGGACCGGGACCTCCTCGACCGCTTCCCGGACCCGTTCCCGTCGAGGATCCGCCGATCCCGGCAGGACCAGGAGGAGGAGTGCCGGCGGATTATCGAGCGGGTCGCGACGCTGGCGGATGCGTTCGAGGAGGCCGGAGTCGACGTCGTCTTCCTCAAGGGCCCGACGCTGGCGCAGCGGTTCTACGGCGAGCCGCTGGCCCGCCGGACGCTGGACGTGGACCTGTGGGTGCCGGGCTCCGATGGGATCGAGGCGGCGGGCGCGGTCCTCGACGCGACCGGCCACAGGCGACGGTCCCGTCTCCCCGCCCGCTCCGGCGCCGCCCGTCACTTCGCCCACAACGTCGAGTACGACGGCCCGGATGGAATCGACGTGGACCTCCACTGGGCCTTCGCCGCCCACTTCACGTACCGGATCGACTACCCGGCCATCGCCGGCCGCACGGGCTGGACCACCCTCGAGGGCCGGCGGCTCCGGGTCCTCGCGCCAACCGATGTCCTCCTCCTCCTGGTCCTCGGCATCTTCGCCGACCTCCAGCGCGGCCGGCTCCGGGTCCGCCACCTGGTCGACGCCATGCGGGTGGCCGGGGCCACGGACGCCACCGCCGACTGGGACCACTGGCTCCGGGACCGGGACGTCGATGGCACGGGTGACATCGCCGCGGCCGTGGTCGCCCTCGTCCTCGAGGCCCTCGAGTGCCGGTCCCGGCTGCCGCGACTGGCCGGCGCCCTCGACCGGTGGGGGCCGGCCCGCCTCCCGGACCGGGCCGGGATCCTGCGCCTCCTGGCCCGCACCGAGTGGGGGCTGCGCAACAAGCGGTGGACCTTCGGCCTCTACCGTGGCGGGGCCCCGGCGGCCGCGGCCTGGTGGCTCGCCTCCCTGCCGGCGAAGTGGGCGGTGTACAGGTGAAGGCCCTCGAGATGCTGGGACGCTTCCTGCGCCCCGGTCGCCAGCTCGCCAGGGACGCCCGGCCCATGGAGGTGGCCGCCTGGGCGGTCCGGCTGGTTCGGGACACGGCTCCGGGCCTGCTCGTCGGGATGGTCCTCCTCACCGTGGCCCGGGGCCTGCTGCCCGCGGCGCTGGCCCTGACCGCCCGGGAGCTGATCAACGCCGCGGCCGCGGTCCTGGCGGGGGAGGCGACCGGCATGGCGCCCCTCGCACCCTGGCTCGCCCTCGGCTTCGTCTTCACCGCCCTCGAGGCCGTCACGCTCCTGGCCAACGGCTACGTGCGGCGGCGACTCGAGGACGAGATGAACGTGCGGGTCACCGGCGACATCCTGGCCCACGCCGCCGGCCTCGACCTGGCCTTCTTCGAGGACCCGGGGAACCGGGACCTGGTGGCCCGGACCCAGCGCGACACCGCCGCCAAGATCGCCGGCCTCCTCGGCCACGGGCAGGAAGCCCTCACCGCCGGCGTACGCGCCCTCTCCCTGGCCGGCGTCCTGGTCATGATCGAGCCCCTGGTGGCCCTCGTCGTCCCCCCCTTCGCCATCCCGTTCCTCTACTTCCAGTGGCGGATGGCCGAACAGCGCTACGCCGAGGAGCTCAAACGCACCCGACGGCGCCGCTGGACCCACTACTTCGTCGACCGGCTCACGGCCGCCGACTCCGTGGCGGAGGTCCGGCTCCTCGACCTCGCCCCCGTCCTGATCCGCCGGTTCCGCACCATGATGGCGGACTTCCGGACCCGCGACCGCGCCCTCCACCTCCGGAGCCTCAAGGGTGGCGCACTCTCCGCCGTCGCCACCGTCGCGGCCCTCTACCTCCTCTTCGTACGCGTGGCCGCCCGCACCATCACCGGCGCCGTCTCCATCGGCGACCTCGCCATCTTCGGCGGCGCCGCGGCCCGACTCCGCAACTCCGTCGACGTATCCATCGGCTCCCTGGCCGTCGCCTTCGAGCACGCCCTCTTCATCTCCGACCTCCGCCGCTTCCTTCAGGCCCGACCCACCCTCGCCGCCGCCGGACCGGACACGGAGCGTGGGCCGCGCACGCCCGAGGACGCCGGGGCCGCCGGGGCCGCCGGGGCCGCCGGGTCGGGCTCCGCTGCCGACGGGCCGTCGCCCCCACCCGGGCCGGGGCACGTCCGCTTCGAGAACGTCACCTTCCGCTATCCCGGGAGCGACGAGACGGTCCTCCGGGACCTCTCCCTCGAGATCCGGCCCGGCGAGGCCCTGGCCCTCGTGGGCGACAACGGGGCGGGGAAGACCACCCTGGTCAAGCTCCTCGCCCGGCTCTACGATCCGGACTCGGGGCGCATCACCCTCGACGGTTCGGACCTCCGGGAGCTCGATCCCGATGCCCTCCGCCGCCGGCTGGCCGTGGTCATGCAGCGGTTCGGACGCTACGAGGCCAGCGTGGCCGAGAACATCGCGTACGGGGACTGGCGCCGGCTCCTCGAGGATCGGGCCGCGATCGAGGAGGTCGCCCGGGAGACCGGAGTGGACGCCGTCGCCGGGTCGCTGCCGGCGTCGTACGATACCATGCTGGGCCGCACCTTCGGCGACGTGGACCTCTCCGGCGGACAGTGGCAGAAGATCGCCATCGCCCGGGCCTTCGCCCGCGACGCGGACGTCCTCGTCCTCGACGAGCCCACGGCCAGCCTCGACGCACGGACCGAGTACGCCCTCTTCCACCAGTTCCGTCGCCTCGCCCGCGGCCGGACCACCCTGCTCATCTCTCACCGCTTCACGACCATCTCCATGGCGGACCGGATCGCCGTCATGGATGAGGGCGCCATTGTCGAGGTCGGGACCCACCAGGAGCTGATGGACCGCGCGGGGGCGTACGCCGCCCTCTACGGAATCCACGACAGCCTCCGGCCGGGTGGCCCCGGAGGCAGGGAGGAAGCGGGCTCGGACTGAGCCGCGGGTCCGGGGGCACGCGGGGCCGGTTGCGGGCCGATACACTGGCGTTGGTTTCGGGACGCGTGGTCGAGCGCGACGTCCCGGTGTTCCTCGCCGAGGACTGGACCGACGGGATCGAGGCGCGCTGGGTACCGTTCGGCGACCCCCTCCCGTACTCCCGCCCGGACGGCGGACCGGGCGGTGGCGTGTTCGTCAGCAACGGGGACCAGAACTGGCCGAGCGGCGTCGTCAGCCGCCACGCGTTCCCACTCGGGGAGGGGCTCACCCTCGAGTCGTGGGGTCGGGCGCCCTTCTCGGGCCGGATCTACGAGGGGCTGATGCTCTCCTTATCATCGCGTCTGCCGCCCGAGGAAGGCCACGAGCAATGGACCCCTGGTCGCCCCATCAAGTTTGAAATCAACGGACCCCGCCGAGACGTGCATCTGTACGTCGATACGGACGTCACGGACGCGTTCGACCTCCCATTCCCGGCAGATCCGGCCGGCTGGCACCGGTACGCGCTCCAGATAGAGTCGGACGGCAGGCTCGCCTACGTCTTCGACGGAGTAGTGCTCTGGCGGTCTCCCCTCTCCGTTGTCGATCCCGGGATGGAGGTCCATGTAGCGGTCTTCGGTTCGTCCCTCGAAACGGAGATCCTGCATGGGCCTGTGTCCGTCTACGGCGGTGTGAGGTACGCCGTCGAGCCGTAGAGACCGTTGAGCCCGCCCCCGACCACGTGGGCTCCCTGCGCGAACCGGCCGGCCCCGGCCCGGGTAGCGGAGACGCCCTTCTTGACGCTCGGCGTACCTGTCCCGTAGCGTATTCCCGCCTCACTCTCCCCGCCGGCGTGCCGGCGGACCCCTCGTGACCCCCCTGCTCGCGTGGAGGTATCCATGGCAGGAATCCGCACCTGGCTCGTCCAGGGCCTCATCGTCCTCGCCGTCCTGGTCACCATCGCCGTGGCCGTGGCCTACGTGGTCGGCGGGTCCAGGCTGAGCCAGACCTTCGACGTCGAATCCGTCGACCTCACCCCGCTCCCCGACGACTCGGCGACCCTCGCCCACGGCGAGCACCTCGTCGGCATCCACGGCTGTGCCGACTGCCACGGCGAGGATCTCTCTGGCGAGGTGATGGTGGACGCGCCGCCTTTCCGGGTCGTAGCCGCGAACCTCACGTCCGGCGCCGGCGGGATCGGGGACGACTACGACGCGGCGGACTTCGACCGGGCGATCCGGCACGGCGTGCGGCCCGACGGTCGGCCGGTGATTATCATGCCCTCCGCCGCGTTCCACGCGTTGAGCGACGAGGACGCGGCGGCCATCATCGCCTACATCAAGCAGGTGCCGCCGGTGAACAACGAGCTGCCCCCCACCGAGGTGCGCCCGCTGGGTCGGCTGATGTCGGCGTTCGCCTTCGATCCGGCCATGGAGGTGCGGCAGGCCCGGCCCGGTCCCGGCTCGGCGCCGCCGGTCCGCGCGGCCACGCCCGAGTACGGCGCGTACCTGGCCTCCATCACCTGCGCCTACTGCCACGGCCAGGACCTGCGGGGGATGCAGCCGCCCATGCCCGATGCGCCGTTCGCGCCGGACCTGGTCGCCCGCGCCGACGAGTGGTCGCACGACCAGTTCATCGAGACGCTGCGCACCGGCACCACGCCGGACGGCCGGGAGCTGGACCCCGAGTTCATGCCGTACTCGCTGACGGCGCGGATGGACGCGATCGAGCTCGACGCGCTCTACGCCTACCTCGAGGGGTTGGAGTGACGCCTCCGGGGTCGGGCCGCGCCAGGTCCGCTTCGTCGCCCTGGGGGTCGGGCCGCGCCGTGTCCGCTTCGTCGCCCTTGGGGTCGGGTTGCGCCGTGTCCGCTTCGTCGCCCTGCCGGTATTGCTGACCGGCTCCGCGGTGGGGGCGGGCGTCGCGGCGTCTCGTCCTTGCCGGCTGCTTCCGGCTCCTGCGTGGCAAACCGAGGGGCTCCTCCGCGGACACGGCGCGACCCTCCTCGACGGGAGGGGAGGGCAGCCAGTTTCCGGGTGCGGCCGGCCCATCGGACCCCCGTCGTGTTAGCGCGCGTGGCTCGCCCGTCGAGACGGCGCGATGGCTGTCGTGCCGGATGCTCCACCCTCCACGCTCGGGCGGAGCCCGGGGGATAGAAGGGCCGGTGGCCGGAAGCCGCCGCGAGCTCCGACCCTCTACCGCGGGCCGGGGGCTGCCCGCTTCCGACCGCCAGCCAGCGTGTCGTGGCGGAGTCCTCTCCGGTGCAGACGGCAGGCTCGCCGGGGCGCGGGCCGGGCTCTAGGTTCCGGCGGACGACGGACCGGGGAGAGGTGGCCGGTTGCCGGAGCGACGCGGGCGAGGAGGTCGACGATGGACAGGATGCTGATGTCGGTGGCGCTGGTGTGCCTGGTCGGGGGGATGGTGGGAGAGGGCGAGGCGCAGGAGCCGGAGTCGCCGCCGACGCTGGGGGAGGTGCTGGAGGCGTCGTCGTCGTCCGACTGGCGGGGGCTCGAGCCGGAGAACACGCTCTACCTGGAGCTGCCGGACGGCCGGGTGGTGATCGAGCTCGCGCCGTCGTTCGCGCCGCGCCACGTGGCGAACATCCGGACGCTCGTCCGGGGCGGCCATTTCGATGGCGGGGCCATCGTCCGGTCGCAGGACAACTACGTGGTGCAGTGGCAGGTGGCCGGGGAGGGGGAGACCCCGTCGCTCGGCGACGCCGCGACGGCGCTGCCCCCGGAGTTCGTCGTCTCCGCCGACGGCCTGCCCATCACGCCGCTCCCGGACCCCGACACGTACGCCCCGGTGGTGGGGTTCACACGGGGCTTCCCGGTGGGCCGGGACCGGTTGGCGGGCACGACGTGGCTGGCCCACTGCTACGGCGTGGTGGGCGTGGCCAGGGACGTGGATCCCGGGACGGGGAGCGGGGCGAGCCTGTACGTCGTGATCGGCCACGCGCCCCGCCATCTGGACCGGAACCTGTCCATGGTGGGTCGCGTGGTGGACGGGATGGCGCTCCTCTCGACGCTGCCCCGGGGGACGGGCCCGCTGGGGTTCTACGCCGACACGGCCCGGCGGGTGCCTATCCGTTCGGCCCGGCTCGGTTCCCAGCTGCCGCCGGGCGACCGGGCGCCGCTGGAGCTGCTGCGGACCGACACCCCGACCTTCGAGGCGGTCATCGACTCCCGCCGCCACCGCGGCGAGAGCTTCTTCGTCCACCCGACCGACCGGATCGGACTGTGCAACGTGCCGTTGCCGGTCCGGCCTACTTCCCCTTGAACAGCCGGTAGAGCCAGAGGAGGATGATCGCGCCGATCACGGCGCCGATCAGGCCGGCCGGGTCGCCGCTACCGATCCCGAGGATTCCGGCGAGGAAGCCGCCCACGTAGGCGCCCGCCACGCCGAGGAGCATGGTGACGAGGATCCCGCCCGGGTCATTGCCCGGCATGATCCACTTCGCCAGCGCACCGGCGATCAGCCCGATCAGCAGAAACCATAGTAGCGACATACTCGTCTCCTCCGGGTTGCGCGGCGGCCCGTGCCGCCGTCCTCGTACATAGTATACGGGAACCCGACATGCCAGTTTCGGGCCGGGGGCGGCGCGGACCGGCGTCGGGCCGGGGTTCCGGCGGGGTCGCCCGCGCCTTGTCCGTCGCGGGGCGGGGCCCTCACATTCGGCGGTGGAGGGATCATCGGGAGCCGGGAGCGGCCGGAGCCCGGTGGCCGGCCGGAGACCACGTCGCACGCCGGGAGACGAGCATGGGTGTCGAGCTGGACGAGGACCGTCGGAGCGGGCTGATCGAGGGCCTGCGGGGGATCTACCTCGAGGAGTTCGACCAGGAGCTGAGCGCGTTCCGGGCCGAGCGCCTCGTCGAGTTCTTCCTCGCGTCGGCGGGGCCGGAGATCTACAACCAGGCCGTGCAGGACGCCCGGAAGTTCATGCTGACGAAGCTCGACGACCTGGACGCGGAGGTGTACGTGTCGCCGCCCGCCCCGGACGGCTGACCCACAATGGCTACCCTTCCCCCCGGTCGTCTGGTGATGCTGGACGAATCCGAGCTGGCGAAGCTGCGCTTCCCGCCGCCCACCCCAGAGGTCGTGATCGCGGAGCTCCCCGGAGCGCTGAACGCCCCGGCGAACCGGCTGACGCTGGCGGCATGGGAGGACGAGGAGGGTGAGGTGCGGTGGGTCGGCGCGGTGGACGAGCGGATGGTCGCCGGCCAGCTGGGTCGCACGGAGTCGCCTCGCCCCGCGATCGCGCGCTCTCTGTTCCGGGGGCGCTGCTGGGATCTGGTCTGGCCGGGCCACCTGCTACGGGCGGGGCTGCCCGCTCCGTACCTGACCCTCTACGACGGCGACCGTCCCTGGGTCGCGCTGGGAGAGCTGCCCTCGGGCGAGGTGCTGGCCGCGCCGCTCAACGACGCCCGGGGCAACCCGAAGTGGTTCGCGCCGCGGATCGCCCGTGCGGATCTCGAGGGAGCCGCGGCGAAGGATGCCCAGCTCGAGATGGCGCACCTGTGGTCCTTCCCCGGGGACCTGCCGGCGGTCGGGGCCGTGCGGGAGCCCGCGCGATCAGGGCTCGAGAAGGCCGTGGCCGGATACTACGGCTGAGACAAGAAAACGGCCGCCCCGGGAATCCCGGAGCGGCCGCTCGTCCTGCGCGCGGTGCGCGTCAGACGGGCTGCACGTTCTCCGCCGCCGGGCCCTTCTGGCCCTGCACGATGTCGAACTCGACGAGCTGGCCCTCACTGAGGGTCTTGAAGCCCTGGCCCTGGATCGCGCTGTGATGGACGAAGCAGTCCTTGCCCCCGTCCGCCGGCGTGATGAAGCCGTAGCCCTTCTCGTCGTTGAACCACTTCACGGTTCCCTTGGTGCTCATTCTACCGCACTCCCTGTGGTGTTGGTACTGGTGCTCTCGGGGTACGGTATCTCCGTCCCACTCGAACTCACCGCGTTCCTGGCGCCAACAAAAAAACCCGGGCGAAGCGCCCAGGTCCCATCGACTTGCTGGTGCTCCGGTCTCTCCGGAGTGTGTCGCCGCAGGCAACATCGTGCGATGGGGTGTGGACGTCAAGGCCGGATGCACAGCGGATACCGCGTTTCCCGCCGACCCCGTCCCTGGCCCGTCAGTCTTCGACGCGTGTCCCGAACGCGCACCTGGCGGCCCGCACCGAAGCGTCGGTGCACTTCGGGTCGCAGTGCTGGCCGACCCCCCGGTGCTGGACGACCCCGGCGCGGACCGCCCGCCGCCGTCACACCGCCGTGAGGTCGCCCTTCCCCTGCCGCCCCGCCCCCGCGCGCATGGCGTCGAGGAACCGTGACCGGAGCGCGTCGGACATCAGCGCCCGTTTCACGGGGGTGAGTCGGAGGAAGGCGCCGAGGGCGACGCGCGCCACGGCCTGTGTGGTGCTCGAGGGGTCGTCGAAGAGGGCGTTCTGGAGGGTGCCGCGCTCGAGGCAGGCCAGGACGTGGCGCTCGAAGGTGTCGACGGGGTGGAGCACGCGCTGCTCGCGCCTGTGGAGCTTCATGGCGTCGAAGGCGCACTGGGCGGCGCACACGCCGCAGCCCAGGCAGGCGTCGACGTCGACCACGGGCCGGCCGAACTTCCGGTAGCGGGGGTCGGGGTCGTCGACCCGGTCGATGGCGTCGACCGGGCACCGCCGGGAGCAGACGCCGCAGCCGGTGCACAGGTCCGGGTCCGATTCCGCCACATAGGAGGACGTCACCACGGCGTTCGTGTAGCCGTGGACGTTGATCCCCCGGAGCACGTTGCAGCAGCAGCCGCAGCAGTGGCAGATGAAGGAGACGTTGCGCTGGACGTTGTCGGCGTTGAGGACGAGGCCGAGCTCTCGGGACCGGGCGACGTTCTCGAGCATCTCGGTCTTCGAGACCTCCCGGGCCAGCCCGTGCCGGGTCATGAACTCGACGGTGTGGGGGCCGAGGCTCGAGCAGGTGTCGAGGGGCGTCCTGCACGGCTTCTCGCCCAGGTGCTCCTTCTCGTGGCGACACGAGCAGAGGCCGATGGCGAACCGGTCGGTGTCCTCGATGATGGCCGCGGCCTTCTCGTAGTCGAGGACCTCGACGTACTCGGCGGGGTGGACGGTGTCGTCGTGGGGGAGCGCGCGCAGGATCGAGACGCGCTGGCCGTCGCCGAAGTTGGCCTCCACGAACGGCCCCTCCTCCATGTAGTCGTGGAAGAGGCGGGCCCAGGTCGGAAAATCGAGCTGGCCGCCAGTCCGCATCATGGTGAACTCGAAGACCCCGATCACCATGGGCGACGGCATGTAGCGGTACTTCCCGCCGATGAAGAGGTCGAGGACGAGGCCCCGGTCGGCCAGGTGGTCGAGCCGGCGTCGCAGCTCGTCCCGGTCCCGGCCCGACACCCTCGCCAGGCGACCCAGGGTCGAGAAGCCCCACGGCATCCCCGCCACCAGCGCGGCGTCCTCTTCGCTGTACAGCTCCTCGAGGAGCGAGCGCAGCGTGTCGCTCCAGGGGACCCGCATGGACAGCCCGTCCAGCTTGTCGCCCAGGCGGCGATAGACGTCCTTCCCGACGGTGTGGCCCATGGGTCTCGAGGCTCGAGCATCAAGCGTCCAGTGCCAATATGAACGCGCCCGGCGGGTGGGGCCATGGGCTGCTGTCGGCCCGCAGTGGAGGGGCGGACTTCGCGGCGCGGCCACCCGCCCGGGACCTCCGCCTCATCACCCGGCTCGTCCCGGGTGTCGAGGGTGGAGCGTCCGGTCGGGCAGCCGCCGCCGTGAACCACTCCACCACCGCAAACGCCTCCACGCTCCACGCTCCGGCAGCCGCGACGAGCGCCGACGCCGCGCCGGGGTCGCGGCCCCCGCGACCGACCCCGCTCCGGTAGGCCGCGCTGAACGCCGACGCCGCGCCGGAGTCGCGGCCCCGCGGCGACCCCCGACCCTCCACCCCGTCTCGGCGGGAGGCCGGCAGCCGCTGGAGAGGCCTTTCCGGCGGGCCGGGCGGTGGCCCGGGCGGCGGGCGTCGTCTTGACAGGCGGCGGGGCACCGGCGCAGGATCGAGGCGAGCGTCGCAGCCGACGCCGTGTCTCTCCCCGATCTGCCGGAGCCGATGCCATGACCCGAACCGATCGGACCCCGACCTGGCTGATCGTCCTGAGTGGCCTGGTCCTCGCCGCGGTCGTGGTGGCCCAGGTGTACGGGCTCCTCTACACGCCACCGGCCGAGGACTACCGGGCATCGGTGAAGATCATGTACATCCACCTGCCGGTGGTGTGGAGCGCGTTCCTGGCCATCCTGGTGGTGCTGGGGGCGAGCGTTGCGTACCTGGTGAGCCGGTCGGAGCGGGCGGACCTGCTGGCGGCGTCGGCGGCGGAGCTGGGCACGCTGTTCACGGCGCTCACGCTTCTGGTCGGGTCGGTCTGGGGCCGCTGGGCGTGGGGGATCTGGTGGACGTGGGACGCCCGGCTCACCTCGGTGGCGGTGCTCTTCCTGATCTTCGTGGGCTACCTGTCGCTGCGGGCGTTCACGGAGGACCCGGAGCGGCGAGCCACCTGGAGCGCGGGGGTGGGCATCCTGGGCGCGCTCAACCTGCCGGTGGTGTACATGTCGGTCCGGTGGTGGCGGACGCTCCATCCCATCCAGTCCACGCCGGCCAGCATCGCGCCGGAGTTCAGTCGCCCGATGACGATCAACGCCCTGGCGTTCGCGGGGCTCCTGGCGGTGCTGATCGCCTGGCGGTACCGGGTGGCGATGCTCGAGCGGCGGGCGGAGCTGATCCGGGAGGAGCTGCTGTTGGCGGGGGAGGCGGGCGCCGGATCGGGAGGGGGCCGGTGAAGGTCGATATCCTCCAGGTGGCATACGACTCCGGACACCGCGCCCTCCGGATGGGGGGCGGGCCGCTCCGTCTCCTCCACTCCGGGCTGGCCGACCACCTCGCGGAGCCCGACCGACAGGTCCGGGTCGTCCCCCTCGAGACGGGCCGGGGGTTCACCGCCGAGGTGGCCTCGACCTTCGAGCTCGCGGACAAGGTCCGGAAGGGCGCCAGCGCGGCCCGGGCGGAGGGACGGTTCCCCCTCCTCCTGGCCGGCAACTGCGCCATGTCGATCGGGCTGGTCACGGCCCTCGGCCAGCCCGACGTCTACTGGTTCGACGCCCACGGCGACCTGAACACGCCGGAGACCACGACCAGCGGGTTCCTGGACGGGATGGCGCTTTCGATCCTGCTGGGCCGTTGCTGGCGCGGGATGGCCGCCGGGATCGGGCTGACGCCGCTGTCCGAGGACCGGATCCGCCTCCTCGGCGCCCGGGACCTCGACGCCGCCGAGGCCGACTTCCTCGCCGGCTCCCGGCTCCGCAGGATCGGCCCGGGGGAGCTGGGCCGGCTCGATGGCGGCCCGGGCCGGATCGCCTACCTGCATGTCGACCTGGACTCGCTGGACACCTCCGTGGGCCGGGCGAACCGGTTCGCGACGGCCGGCGGGTTCGGCGTGGACGAGCTCCTCGAGGTGGTGGACCGGGTCGCGGACCGCGGCCTGATCGGGGGCGCCGCACTCACGGCCTACGACCCCGACGCCGACACCGACGGCGCCATCGGCCGTGCGGCGTTCCGCATCGCGAAACGGATCGTGGAACGAGCCGAAGCCGGGCGGATGGAGGCCGATGCAGGTACGTAACGTACACGCGCGCACGCTGCCGCTGGCCCCCGGCGCGGTCGGCCTGCTGATCGACTCGCTGGGCTCGACCGACGACCGGCTCTGGCCCGGCGGCTGGCCGGCGATGCGCCTCGACCGGCCCCTCGGCCCCGGTGCCCGGGGTGGGCACGGCCCGATCCGGTACGTCGTGGAGCGGTACCAGCGGGGACGACGGGTGGTCTTCCGGTTCACGGCGCCGGCCGGCTTCGACGGCACCCACGGGTTCGCGGCGGTGCCGGTATCCGACGATGAAGCCACCCGGCTGGTGCATTCGCTGGAGATGCGGACCCGGGGGTTGGCCGTCCTGTCGTGGCCCCTCGTCTACGGGCCGCTCCACGACGCGCTCATCGAGGACTCGCTGGACCGGGCCGAGCGTGAGCTGGGCCTCGGTCCCCCCGCCCCGGCCCGCTGGTCGCCCTGGGTCCGGTTCCTGCAATGGGTCCTCGAGCGCGCCGGGAACCGCCGATGACGAGGAGCACACCCATGCCCGCTCCCGTTCCCGATGTCCCATCCCCGATTCCCGATCCCCGATTCCCCATTGACTGAATCCGTCCTGCTGACCGGCGCCACCGGCTACATCGGCGGCCGCCTCATCGACCCCCTCCGGGAGCGCGGCGTCCGGCTGCGCTGCCTGGCCCGCCGCCCGGACGAGCTCCGGGCCCGGGTGCCGCAGGACGTCGAGCTGGTGGGCGGGGACGTCCTGGAGCCCGACACGCTCGTCCCGGCGCTGGAAGGGGTGGACGCGGCGTACTACCTGATCCACTCCATGGGCTCGACGGGTGACTTCCGGGAGAAGGACCGGGAGGCGGCCCGGAACTTCGGCCGGGCGGCCCGGGCGGCCGGCGTGGGCCGGGTCGTCTACCTGGGAGGGCTCGGGGACGACGACGAGGCCTCGGACCACCTGGCCAGCCGCCACGAGACCGGCGAGATCCTGCGGTCGTTGACGCCCACCGTGGAGCTGCGGGCATCGATCATCATCGGCTCGGGCAGCCTGTCGTTCGAGATGATCCGGGCGCTGGTGGAGCGGCTGCCGATCATGGTCACGCCTCGCTGGGTCCGGACCCTCGCCCAGCCCATCGCCATCGAGGACGTCGTGGCGTACCTGGTGGCCGCGCCCGACGCGCCGATCGACGGCAGCGTGGTGTACGAGATCGGCGGCGCCGACCGGGTGTCCTACGGCGGGATCATGGACGAGTACGCGCGCCAGCGAGGACTGCGTCGGCTCATGATTCCCGTCCCGCTCCTGACGCCGTGGCTCTCGAGCCTGTGGCTGGGGCTGGTCACGCCCCTCTACGCCAGGGTAGGGAAGAAGCTGGTCGACGGACTCCGCACGCCCACCGTGGTCCGGGACGACCGGGCGCTCCGCGACTTCGACATCGTCCCCCGGGGCATCGCCGACGCCATCGCCCGGGCGCTGGAACGGGAGGACGAGGAGTTCGCCCGGACCCGCTGGTCCGACGCCCTCTCGGCCGGCGGCGACCCGCCGGGCGGCGCCGGGAGCGCTGGATCGTCCGGCGAAGACGGCGAGGACCGGGCCGAGGACACCGGTTGGGGCGGCGCGGCCGTCGGGCTGCGTCGGGTGGACTCCCGGTCCGCCACCGTCACCGTGCCCCCGGCCCGGGCCTTCGACCCGATCCGGCGGATCGGCGGCGACGTCGGCTGGTACTACGGCAACCCGCTCTGGCGGCTCCGGGGGTTCCTCGACCTGCTGGTCGGCGGCGTGGGTCTGCGCCGGGGCCGTCGCGACCCCGACACGCCGCTGCCCGGCGACGCCCTCGACTTCTGGCGCGTCGAGGCCTGCGAACCCGACGGGCTCCTCCGGCTCCGGGCCGAGATGAAGCTCCCCGGCCGCGCCTGGCTCCAGTTCGAGGTGGAGGAGGTGCCCCGCGACGACACGGGCCCCCGGTCGAAGATCCGGCAGACGGCCGTGTTCGACCCCGCGGGCCTGGCCGGGCTCCTCTACTGGTACGGGATCTACCCGATCCACGCCGCCGTCTTCCGGGGCATGCTCCGGGGGATCGCCGATGCGGCGGACAGCCCCGACGCTCCATGACGCCCCCCGACCTGTCCGCCGTGCTCGTGGTCCCCGACACCTTCGCCACCATCCGGCGGACCGTCAGCCACCTCGCCGACCAGACCGTCGCCGACCGAATCGAGCTCGTGATCGTGTGCCCGGACCGGCAGGCGCTGGAGCTGGACCACGAGGCGGTGGCCCCGCTCCACTCCGTGACCGTGGTCGAGCGGGCCGGGCTGACCACCGTCGCGGAGGGCAACGCCGCCGGGACCCGGGCGGCCGGCGCCGAGATCGTCGTATTCTGCGAGGACCACAGCTTCCCCGAGCCCGAATGGGCGGCGGCACTCCTCCGGCGCCACGGGGACGGCCGGTGGCAGGTGGTCGGTCCCGTCGTGCTGAACGGGAACCCGGACTCGGCCGTCTCGTGGGCCGACTACCTGGTCGGCTACGGGCCGTGGGCGCCGCCCTCTCGGGCCGGCCCGGTGGACTTACTCCCGGGCCACAACAGCAGCTACCGCCGGGCTGTCCTTCTGGGGCTGGGTGATGCGCTCGAGGAAGCGCTCGCGGTGGAGGCCGTGCTGCACTGGCGACTGAACGACGCCGGTAAGGCCAGCGAGGCCGGCGAGGCCAGCGAGAGCCGGGTCTGTTTCCTGGAGCCGGAAGCCCGGACCCATCACCTCAACTTCGGCCTCTGGCGGAGCTGGCTGCCGGCGTTGTACCACGGTGGGCGAATCTTTGCCGCGAGGCGGGCGGAGCGATGGTCGTCGCCGACGAGGCTGGCATGGATGGGCGGCGCCCTGTTCATCCCCGCCGTGCGCCTGGCCCGCGTCGTCCGCCAGGCCCTCGCGCCCGGCCGCTCCAGGTCACGGCTGATCCGGTGCCTGCCCCACCTGTGCCTCGGATTGGCCATGGACGGGCTCGGCCAGCTCGTGGGGTATGCCGCCGGGGCCGGTCGCTCGCCCGACCGCCTCGCCGGTCTGGAGTTCCACCGCGTCCGACACCTGCGGCGGCCCATCGGCTCGGCCGCGACGCCCGCGCGGGAGACGGGGGCAGGCCCGTGAGCCGGGATGTTAGCGTGATCCTGCCGACCCGGGACCGGCCAGCCGCCCTCGGTGCGGCGCTCCGGTCCCTGGTCGGCCAGACCCTCGATGCCGCGCGATTCGAGGTGCTGGT
Organism: uncultured Gemmatimonadaceae bacterium; assembly: GCA_964391035.1. GTDB lineage: Bacteria > Gemmatimonadota > Gemmatimonadetes > Longimicrobiales > RSA9 > JAWVYT01. Next base: position 788 of record CAYMLW010000045.1, on the reverse strand, counting down.
GGTCGACGACGGCGGCGCTGCGGACCTCGAGCCGGTCCTGGACGACGTCCGCGACCGGCTCGCGCTCCGCCCGATCCGGGGGGGCGGCCGCGGACCCGGGGCCGCACGTAATCTGGGCGCCGGTCACGCCATCGGACCGCTCCTGGCCTTCATCGATGACGACTGCACGGCCGAGCCCGCCTGGCTCGAGACGCTTCTCGATGCCCACCGGTCCGACCCGGCCGCGCTCCTCGGCGGCGCGATCGAGAACGCGCTGCCCGAATCCGCCACCGCCCGGGCCAGCCAGGCGATCCTCAAGGAGAGCTACGCGTACTACGCCGCTCACCCCGCACGGGGCCTCTTCTTCGCCTCGATGAACATGGCCGTGCCGGCGGAGGGGTTCGCCGAGATCGGTGGCTTCGACGAGTCGTTTCGCTGGTCCGAAGACCGGGAGATCTGCGACCGCTGGCGCGTGGATGGCCGCCCGCTGACCTACGTGCCCGGGGCGGTCGTGCGGCATGCCCACCGGCTGTCACTGCCGGGCTTCCTGCGACAGCACTTCGGCTACGGCCGCGGAGCGTACCGCTATCACCGGGGGCGTGCCGACCGCGTGGGGCCGTTCCGACCGGCCCTGGACTTCTACCTGGGCTTCCTGCCCCGCCTGGCCAGAACCCGGCCCGTGCGCCGCGCCCTGACCCTGGCGCCGCTCCTGGCCGTCTGGCAGATGGCCAACCTGGCCGGGTTCCTCTACGAGGCCCTCGACCCCTCCCGGCACAAACCGACACCGGCTGATCCGAATCCGCACGGAC
>CAYMLW010000044.1:0-17861 GCA_964391035.1 uncultured Gemmatimonadaceae bacterium | reverse complement strand
CACGACGCCCTGGCCCAGCCCCTGACGGAGCACATACAGCGACTGGTTGAGGGCGCGGCGGGCGCGGTCGGTGTCCCGCTCCGGCCAGAACAGACCCAGCACCGTGTCGCGACGCTGCAGCCCTCGGGGCCGCGCGAGCGCCAGGTGCGCCAGCAGCGCCATGCGCTTCGGCCGGCCGAGGACGGAGCGGACCGCGTCGCCGTCCCCGGCCCGCAGATCGACCGTGCCGAGTGCGGACAGACGGACCATCACGTGTGGTTTCTGGTGTGGAGCCCCCGGATCACCGGGGCGGTGAGAAAGCCGTGACCAACCCTGTCCACGTTAGGAACGCGCTCGCCGCGCTGCAACCGTTTTCTCGAGGCGGGGTCGTCCCGCCCCGGCGCGAGGCGGGGCGTTGTGGCGGAGACGTGTCACCCGACCATGGCATCATGGCGCCGAAACGCGGAACCAGCGGCATCTCCCCCGTCCGCATCATCTGGAAAGCGGCCGGGATCGTGCTCCTCGTCCTCAGCCTGGCCGGCGCGGCCACCCTCGCCCGCTGCGCATGAGCGACATCGCGGCGACGGGGAGCGTCGGCAGACGGCCGCGCTCCGCGGCGCAACCGATTCAGACTCACGAAGCCGAGCCGGCACCGGCCGGTGCGGCGCCTCTACCCGCTCGTGAAGGAGGCTCGCATGCAGGTACGATCACTTTCCCTCGCACTGGCGCTCGTCGCCCTGGCCGCACCCATGACGGCGCAGGAGTCGGAGGACCTCGAGTTGGACGGTGTGCCTCCGGGCGCCATCATCGCCTTCGCCAACCAGGGCAAGGTGCAGGACGTGGCGGAGGCCTCGCCCAGCGGGTCGGCCACCGTGCCCTGGGACGCCATCAACTTCGGCAAGCCGCCGCAGGAGCTCGACCAGCTCGCGGGGCAGGAGGTGACGGCGTACGACTGCGAGGGCAACGTCGTCCTGGTGCTGGAGGGCGAGCCGGTGCCGGAGGACTGTGACGAGGACCGCATCCTCGCGGTGTTCGTCTGGGGCCAGGCCGCACCGGTCATGCTGGCGAGCGGCGGTCGGGCTCCGGGCCGGGGGCCCGGCGAGGGGACCCGCCCGGGTGCGGGCCACGCCGGTGAGCAGCCGGAGTACGGCAAGGGCGGCCGATTCGGGATCGGGTACGAGACCACGTTCGTGCGGGGCGGCCTCGGCTTCAACCGCTTCGAGGAGGAGTCGCTGGACGGCTTCTGTGACCAGATCCAGGAAGCCTGCAGCGTCACCACCAACCAGATCGGGCCGGAGCTGGCGGTGGAGATCCGTATGGCCGTCGCGTCCGCCGTCACGGCGGGGCTGATCCTCGGCTGGACGGATCTCGACGGCGCGGAGATCGAGGTGGGCAGCGGACAGCAGGCGTTCGAAGGCTACTTCCGGGCGAGCGCCCTTTTCGCACAACTCGCGCTGTACCTGAGCGTGCTGGAGGATTACCCGTGGCTGCGACCGTTCGTGCTGCTAGGGCTGACCCGCTGGAGCGCCGAGTCGGGCAGTCGCGCCGGGAGCCAGTCCTCCAGCCAGGACGACAGCGGCAGCGGCCTGCTCTACGGCGCGGGCGTCGCCCTGGAGGGGCTCGGCCCGGGCGAAGTCGTCGTGACGCTGCGCAGCACGGGGCTCGAGTCCGAGGAGCACCCCGACGCTCCGGTCGACAACAGCGTGACGCAGTTCCAGGTCGCGTACGCCCTCTCGCTGGCGAGGATCCGGAGCATCGTCGGGCGCTGAGACGCCGAACGGCTGAGGTCCGGGCGGCTCCGCGAGCCCACCCTCGCGGACCAGCGTCCGCCCCGGCGCGTCGGGAACCGGTTTCTGCTGGTCCAGGGCTCCGAGGTTCATACGTTGAAGCTACCGCTCCGACGCCCCGCACACCCCCGCCGGCGACACCGGCCCGGACTCCCCCGGACCCGGCCGTCTGACCCGCACGTAGTAGTCCCGGTCCACTGCAGTCGCCGCGGGGCCGGCCTCGATCCCGGTCCCCGTCCAGCCCGTGGTCGGCTGGATCCGCTCGCAGGCCGCCGATCTGTACTCCGCCCGCCCGTCCGTCGCCGTCCGCACGTCCACCGGCATGTCGAACCCGGCGACGGCGCCCGTCCATCTCGCCTCCAGCGCGCCACCCCGCCTCCGCAGCTCGAGCACCGGCACGTCCGTGGTTTCGAGGTACTGGCGGAAGACCGCGTCCAGGTCGATCCCCGCCTGCTCGCTCATATACGCCCGCACCTGATCCCCGGTGACCACGCTGTGCCGGAACTCGGACTGGAGCCCCCGGAGGATGGCGCGCCAGCGGTCGTCGTCGTCGACGATCTGGCGGATGGTGTGGAGCATGTTGCCGCCCTTGTAGTACATGTCCCCGGAGCCCTCGGCGTTCACGCCGAACTCGGGGATGATGGGGCGGTCGTTGGCGATCCGGGCCCGGGTCCCGCGGACGTAGCGGGCGCCGGGCGCCGGGTCGCCGCCGTGGAGGCACTCGACGTGGAGCGACTCGGCGTAGTTGGCGAACGACTCGTGGACCCACATGTCGGCCAGGTCGGCGGTGGTGATGCTGTTGCCCCACCACTCGTGGGCGGTCTCGTGGACGATGATGAAGTCGAAGAGGAGCCCGAGCCTGGTGCCCGATAGGTCGGTCCCGCGATAGCCCTGCCGGTACGCGTTGCCGTAGGCGATGGCGCTCTGGTGCTCCATCCCCAGGTGGGGCGTCTCGACGAGCGTGTAGCCGTCCTCGTACCAGGGGAACGGCCCGAACCAGTGCTCGAAGCAGGCGAGCATCTCCGGCACCTGCTCGAACTGCGTCATCGCCTCGCCCACGTGCTGCTCCAGCGGCCAGTAGTCCAGCGTGAGCGGGCCCTCCTCGCCATGGTACACGCCGCCGAAGTGGGCGTAGTCGCCGGCGTTCACGGTCACGTTGTAGTTGTTGATCGGCGCGGCGACGAACCACTCCCAGGTGGCGGTGCCGTCGTCATGGGGAGTGACCGACCGGAGCCGGCCGTTCGAGACGTTCACCATCCCGTCCGGCACGGTGATGGCCACCCGCTGGCTGTCGGGCTCGTCGCCCTGGGTGTCCTTGTTCGGCCACCAGACGCTGGCGCCGAGGGCCTGGTTGGCGGTGGCGATCCACGGCTGGCCCAGGTCGTCGGTCTTCCACGCGAAGCCGCCGTCCCAGGGCGGGTTGGTAGCCACCCTGGGGCGGCCATGGTAGAAGACCGTGATGGTGTCGATGGTCCCGGGAACGAGGGGGCGCGCATCGTCGTCCGGCTTCACCCAGACGACGTTCCCCTCCCGCCGATGCTGGAGCACCCGACCCCCGCGGACCACGCGGTCCACCACCAGCGGCTGCTGGAGATCGATCTGCATGGTCGTGGCCGGCGCCGTGGCCTCGAAGACGATGCCCGTTCTGCCCCGGATCGTGCTGTCCGCCGGCTCGACGGCCACATGGAGGTCGTAGAACGTGACGTCCCACCAGGCCCGCTCGGGTCCGATGGAGCCGCGCAGCGTGTCGGCCCGGGTATAGGGCCGCTCGGCCTGGGCCGTCACGGATACGGGGAGCGTCACCACCGCCAGGACCGGTACCAGCCACCGCGTGAAGCTCTTCATACGTGGTCCATCCTTCAATTCAGGTCCCGCCCGCGTCTGGTTGTTCCTTCAGCCGGGGATCAACCTATGGCCTCCCGGACTGAACGTCATTCGATACTCGCTCATGGCCGCAATGGTCCCGGCCCGGCGGGACGCCCGTCACGGCGGGACCAGCCGGACGAGCCCGCCCACGTCCATGTTGACCGTGACGACCGTTCGGCCAAGCTTTGGTTGAAGCCGGTCGCCGTGGCGTGGAGCTCCGGCTTCGCGTCGCACGAGATCAGGCGGATCGAGAAGGTCGTGCGGGAGCACCGCACAATGATCTTGGAGGCCTGGAATGAGCACCTCGGATAGGCCGGGCGAGAAGGTCCGGGATGTACGGTTCGGCGAGGGCCGGATGAGTGTCGACCTCGCCGACGGCCGGACGATCACGGTGCCCCTTTCCTGGTACCCGCGCCTGGAGAACGCGACATCGGCCGAACGCCAGAACTGGCGGATCGCCGGCGGCGGCTACGGCATCCACTGGCCGGACCTGGACGAGGACCTGAGCACCGCCGGGCTCCTTCGTGGCGCGCGGGCGCCAGGCGGCCGAAGCCCTTCGGCGGCCTGAGGCGCTGGCAGGGCCGCTTGTCGCCGCGAGGGCGCGGGCGTCGTCGGCGGAGAAATGGGTGGCCTCGTGGAAGTGGACCTCGCCGTCGTCGGTGCCGGTGAAGACGCCGTCGAGGACCACGAGGTGAAAGTGAAGTTGGGGGTTGAGGGCGGCGCCGAAGCGGTGGAGGAAGGAGGCGGCCCCGATCTGGACATCGGGTCCGGCGCCGGGGCTGCCTTGGCGCAGGCAGGTGCGGATGGCCCGGCGCAGGACGCGGAGCACCGCGCCGGGGAGGGCGGGGTCGTGGTGGAAGAAGGGGCGGATCCGCTTGGGGACGGCGGAACCCACAACGGCCCGACGCGGAGCCCGGAGAAGCTGACCGGGGGTCCATGCCCGCCGCGAGGCCAGTGGCCGCTACGCCAACCTACTGCCTGGCCTGCGCGCCGTCATTCCGCACGCCTCGCCCGCGCTCTTGTGGACCGTCTCCTCCTCCAGACGGCCGCGCTCGAGAAGCTCCTGCCGCTCGGGCGGTTCATCCCACCCGGTCATCCTTGTGCAGTTCCCCATTGTTTGACGATCTCGCCGGTCTTGGAAACCGCGACGTGGAGTTGCTGGGCATCGTCGGGCGGCGTCAGCCCGATCGCGAATTCGTAGTTCTCCGGGGTGGGCACGTCGTATTCGTGGTCCTCGCTGATGTCGATGTCGAGCCCTGAAGTCTCGAAGCTCACGTCAAGCCCCGCGCTGGCGAACGAACGGTAGTAGTCCTTCACGTCGCTGTCCCATTCCCAGATGCGGAACTGCATCGACCCCTCGATGGGTTCGCTGCCTTTGAGCGTGCGTAGGGCGGCCTCCTTCAACGTGCCCGGCACGCGGGCGACGAAGTTGATCTTCCCGAGCGGCGTGCCGTCCCACGCGACGCTTTCGACCACCGCAACGCAACGCCGCATCCGGCCTGCATTCTCGGGATTGGGTACCTGAAAACCGGTCTTGGCCTTGTGATCGCCGAGCGTCAGCTTGGTGATCAAGCCGATACACGGATGCCTGTCCGGTCGCGGCGCGAACGCGTGCTCGACATCACAAACCTTGTTCACGGACTCCAGCGAGGCCGGCTGCTCGTCCGTCCCCAGCAACCGCGTAGGAAGCATCAAACAGGCCGGCGTCAGGGCAGCCGCGACGAGAAACTGACGGCGGTGGATGGGTTCAGCCATTTCATGGGCTATTGCGTGAGTGATCATGGCGGCTCCGCACTGGCAAGGAGAGTTCAGGGTCCCGCCGCCCACGGTGGGCGCCCTACCCCTACCTGTGCGCTCGGCCTGTGAATCGGCTCATGGCCGAGACCGGGAACGCTGCTCCAGAGCGCTGCCTCGCCCAAGATCCCCGTCTTCCGCGATGAAGCCCGGCCCCTGCGGTGCCCTCAGATCTCGGCTCTCAGTTCCCTCCCTCCGGCCCCCGCTCCGGCCCCACCGGCGTCGCGCGAGCCCACTCATGCGATCCAACCTCCATTCCGGATTCGACGCTCGACTCGGTTCAAGACTTCACCTGCGTGCTTCGTCCGAGCCCTCCGCGTCACGCGGTTACGAAGGTTGCCCCACCCGGACCCGCGCGTCCTCCGCGACGACCCCGGCCCGATGCTCGATGCTCGACGATCGATGCTCGATCAGTTCGGCGGCCCCCGCCGCGGCCCCGCCGGCGTCTCCGGCCGCCGGTACTGCGGCTTCTCCAGCTCCCGGAGCAGGTACTCGATGGCGCGCTCGATGATCGGCTCCCGGCCGGCCGCGATCTCCTCGGGGCGGTCCAGCACCTCGATGTCCGGCGCCACGCCCTCGCCTTCCACCGCCCACTCGCCGTCGGCGTTCACGAACGCGAAGGCCGGCACGGCGATGCTGCCGCCGTCCACGAAGCCGGGGTTCCCGCTGATCCCCACCAGCCCGCCCCAGGTCCGCTCGCCGATGAGCGGCCCGAGACCCAGCTCCTTGAAGTAGTACGGGAACGCGTCGCCGCCCGACGACGACTGGCCGTTGATCAGCGCCGCCTTCGGCCCGGTGTGAACGATGAACGGCTGGCTGTACAGGTCGATGTGCCGCCGGGCCCAGAAGTTGAGCAGCGGCCGGTCCAGCATGAGCGCCATCTCCTCGGGGATGAAGCCGCCGCCGTTGTAGCGGTCGTCGAGGATCAGCGCCTCCTTGTCGTGCAGCGGCCGGAAGCCCTCGTACAGCTCCCGGTGTCCGGGCACCGCCGTGTTCGGCAGGTGGATGTAGCCGATCCGGCCGCCCGACAGCGAGTCCACCAGCGCCGCGTTCTCGGCCACCCACTCCTGGTAGCGCAGCCCCAGCTCGCTCTCGATGGGGTCCACGTCGTACGTGCGGGCGTCCCGACCGTCCGCCCGATCGCTGACCGTCACCCGGACGATCCGATCGGCCTTGTTGGTCAGGAACGCGTACGGGTTGTCCGCCGTCGTGACGTCCTCGCCGTCGATGGCGATCAGGTAGTCGCCCTCCTCGACCCGGACCCCCGGCTCCGTGAGCGGGCTCCGGAACTCCTCGTGCCAGTTCTCGCCCGGGAAGATGTTGGCGATCCGGTAGCGGTCGCCGTCCGGCTCGAACTCGGCGCCCAGCAGGCCGACGGGCACCCGGTCCGGCCCGGGCATCTCCGGCGAGCTGTTCACGTACGCGTGTCCCACGTTCAGCTCGGCGATCAGCTCGGCGATGATGAAGTCCAGGTCGGCCCGGTGCGCCACGTGGTCCACCAGCGGCCGGTACTTGTCGTACATGCCCTGCCAGTCCACGCCGTGCATGTCGGGGTCGTAGAACCAGTCGCGCATGATGAGCCACGCGTCGTGGTAGACCTGGGCCCACTCGATCTCCGGGTCGATGCGCAGCTCGAGCCCCGACAGGTCGAGGCCGTCGCCGGTCTTCTGGCCCGGCCGGACATCCACGATCCCGTACTCCGTGCCGTTCCGCCCGCCGGCGGCGTAGAGCAGCTTCTTGTGGTCCGGCGTCAGGACGTAGCCGGAGATCCCCTCGATCACCGTCTCCGACTCCCGGGACTCGAGGCTGAACAGGCTCAGCGTCCGACCGCTCCGGTAGAGGAGCCCGCTCTCCGTGGCCGTGAGGTCGAAGTAGCTGCCGGGGCTCACGCCGGGCAGCGCCACGATGCGCTCGCCGAGGCCGTCCAGGTCGATCTCCAGCGGCAGCCGGTCATCCGACGACGCCTCGTCCTCGTCCCCCTCGCCCTCCGACGCGCCCGGCTCCTCGTCGCTCCGGGGCGGGAACGGGTGCGGGTCGTCCGCCCGGAGCGGCGCCACGAAGATGCGGGCGTCGAAGCCCTCGTCGCCGTAGTCGAAGTCCCGGGCCGAGACGAAGTAGAGGTAGCGGCCCTCCGGGTCGAAGGCGGGATTGGACTCGTCGGTCATGTCGCCGGTGACCCGGGTGGCCCGGTCGTCGTCGAACGAGTAGAGCCAGATGGCGTTCATGGTGTTCGCGCTGCGCTGGCCGAACGCGATCCACTTCGAGTCGGGCGCCCACGCGAAGTCGGTCAGCCGCCCCGTCCGGCTCTCGACCACCACCCGGATCGCGCCGCTCGACACGTCCACCGCCCGGATCCGGTTCCGCTGGTCCGACCACGCGATCCACTCCGAGTCCGGCGACCAGACCGGCTCGTAGATCCAGCTCTCGCCTCCCTCCGTCAACTGGCGGGCCGCGCCGCCGGCCGCCGGCCGCACGTACAGCTCGTACGCGCCCGTCGCGTCCGACAGGTACGCGATCCACTCGCCGTCCGGCGACCAGGCGACGTCACGCTCCCGCTGCGCCGGCGTCCGGCTCAGGTTCCGGGTGTTCCCGTGCTTCGCGGGGACGGTGAAGATCTCGCCCCGGGCATCGAAGACCACCCGGTTCCCGCTGGGCGAGAGGTCGGCCGAGCCGATGCGGTCGGCCACCTCCGTCCAGTACGGCGTGGTGTACGGTCGGTCGCCGATGACCCGGATGCTCAGCCGCCGGGCCTGGTCCGTGGCCGGGTCCAGATGCCAGAGCCAGCCGCCGCTCTGGTACACGATCCCGCCCTCGCCCCGGGCCGGCCAGAGCACGTCGAAGTCGTCGTGGAAGGTGACCTGGGCGAGCTCGCCCGTGGCCGTGTCGTGCTTCCACAGGTTCAGCTTCTTCCCCTCGCCCCGGTCGCTGACGAAGTAGACGGCGTCGCCCACCCAGAGCGGGAAGTCGTCGGTGCCCGTGTAGTCGGTGATCCGCTCGCTGGTGGAGGCGGCGAGGTCGTAGAGCCAGACGTCCTGCTGGCGGCCGCCCTCGTAGCGCTTCCAGTGCCGCCACTCCCGGCTCTTGATGTTGTACGCCAGCTTCGTCCCCGTCGCGTCGTACGTGGCGACGGACGCCCCCTCCGGGATCTCGAGAGGCCGCTCGAGCCCGCCATTGAACGGGTCGACCAGGTAGTACCGGCCCACGCGCTGGCCGAACGGCGTCCGGTTCGCACGGATCAGGATCTTCGACCCGTCCGGCGTCCAGTCCATGACCAGGTGGTCGTAGCCGCCCCGGGGCGGCATCGGGCCGACGTCCGGATAGAAGGTGAGCTGCCGGGGCTCGCCGCCCGCCGCCGGGATGACGTAGACCTGGCGGGTGCCGGCGTACTCGCCGCTGAACGCGATCCAGCGGCCGTCGGGGCTGAACCGGGCGAAGATCTCGAGGCCCTCGTGCGACGTCAGCCGCGTGGCCGTTCCGCCCGTCAGCGACGCCGTGTACAGGTCGCCGCCGTAGGTGAACACCACCTGGTCGCCGTGGATGTGCGGGAAACGCAGGAGGCGCGTGTCGTCGTCCTGCGCCGCGGCTCCCGTGGCGACCAGGAGCGCTGCGCTGGTGGTGATCAGAAGGGCCGCCGCGAGGGCGGCCAGGGACCGTATCGTGGACATCATCATCCCGCTCCGTGCACGGGTTCCGGGCTATGCGAATGGACCGTGGCGCAACGTAGGCAGCCCGGTGGGCTGACACCAGCGGGGGTCGACACCGCTTCGGGACACGCCGGGCTTCGTTTCGATAGACGCGTGGGACGGGAGGAGCGTTGGCCGGTCCGCAGTTCGGCCACCTCCGCAGCTCGAGCGGCCTCCTCGGTCCGGCTACCTCCGCGGTTCGGCCACCTCCCCGGTCCGGCCACTTCCGCGGTCCGGCCGGAGCGGACAGACTTCCGGCGAGAACTGCGTGACGCGGAGAGCTCGGACGACCACGGAGACAACGGAGAACCGGGTCGTCTCGTCGTGTGCGGGTCTGGTCTGCTGGGTGGTGGGGACCGCGGCATGCCGGCAGGACGGCGCCCGTCCGGGCCCCTCCGCGGTCCGGCCACCTTCGCGGTCCGGGCACCTCCCCGTTCCAGCACCTCCCCGATCCGGGCCCCTCCGCCGTCCGACCGGGGCGGACAGACTTCCGGCTAGACGACGGCTAGAGTCGGCTAGAACTGCGTGACGCGGAGAGCTCGGACGGCCACGGAGGCAACGGAGAACCGCGTCGTCTCGTCGTGTGCGGGTCTGGTCCGCTGGGTGGTGGGGACCGCGGCATGCCGGCAGGACGGCGCCTGCCAGGGCCCTTCCGTGGTTCCCGCCGTTCTCCGTGGTCTCCGCCGCTCTCCGTGGTTTCCGCGGCGAGCCGTTTCGAGGCCGGACGCCGCCAGCGACCCCGCGTCTTCCGCCGTGAACCGTCAGCCGCGAGCCGTCAGCCGTCAGCCGCCAGCCGCGAGCCGCCAGCCGCGAGCCGTCAGCCGAAGCGGTGGAGGAAGAAGACGGCGCCGATCCGGGCGTCGAGCCCGGCGCCGGGACTGTCATGCCGAAGGCGGGTGCGGACGGCGCGGAGCAGGACCCGGAGCACCGCGCCGGCGAGGGCGGGATCGTGATGGAAGAAGGGGCGGATGCGCTTGGGTACGGACAGGACCCACTGGCGGATGGGGAGCGGCGGCAGGACGTGGTCGTTCAGGTGGGCGGCGACCTCGACCATCCGGCGGGCGCTCCCACCCCACGAAATGCATGCATTTCGCGGGGGCCCCGGTTGCAGGAGGGGCAGACGCCGCGGCCCTTGCAGGAGAAGGCGACGAGGCGCTCGGCGGCGCAGTCGTCGCAGCGGACGCGGGCGAAGCCGTGGGCCAGGATCCCGCAGCGGAGGTAGGCCCGGAAATCCTCCTGGACCCAGCCCGCGACGCCCTCGCCCCAGGGATCGGCCTCGGCAACCCGGGCCAGGAACGTCTTGAGATGGTGCTGGACGATAGGGTACAGGGGCGTGGCCGTGGGTCGGCGGCGGCGGTAGACGGCCGCGTGGCCCGCGGGCGCTGCGGAGTCCGGCGGCCGGTGAGGCGGCGCACGCGGCGAGGCCCAGGTCCGGCGGTGGGGTGTGGTGGTGCCCATGCCGGCGAAGGTTCGGCACCGGGCGGGGCAGGGCCATGGCTGGATGGGTCGGGAGTGTGCCGTCCCGGATATCGGTGTGGAGGTGTGCGCCGAGCGGTGGTCAGTCGGGACGGGCCGACCGCCATTGGTCCTCGAGGCCGAGCTCGGAGACCCAGCGCTCGACGTACGTCCTATCGAACTCCGGATCTGCGGAGTCCAGGAGCGCACGGACGTCGCGGACCTGCAGCTCCGACCCGCCCGTCTTCGCCCATTCCAGTTTCGCCACCACCAGATCCTCGCGTGTCACCATGGCGAGCTCCAGGCCGAGAACGGTCGCCGGAGTCCGACGGGTGAATTCCGTCCGGCTGAACGGACGGCTCCTCCGTATGATGAAATCGGCTTTCCACCCGGATGCCGGGTCGATGGCATTGAACTGCCCCTCCCTGGCCAACGCCTCCTGCGCGGCCTCCAGCGATACGTAGTATCCCGCGGCCGAGAGCCGCTCTGTGAGTCGCCGGAGCTGTTCGGGAGCGACCTCCAGGACCAGGTCGACGTCCTGGGTCGCCCGGGGGACTGCGTAGTACGCCGCGGCGAGGGAGCCGGTCAGCATGTAGGGGATCCGGGCCTCTTCCAGGATCGAGAGGACCCGTTGGAGGAAGGCCGCCAGCGTCACGGTCACTCCCCGAGCCGGACGCCGTGAGCCTCGAAAATGAACCGGCGCATCCGTTCTTCTTCCCCTGCGTCGGGTAAAGCGGCGCGGAGCCCGGCCAGTCGCAGGTCCCGGACGGCGTCGCTGAGGTCGAACGCCACCTGAAGTCGGCCGTCCGGACCCAGGCGACGATGGGCTTCGCCCTGGAGCGAACGGGCCGCTGCCGAGGTGTCCAGAGCGTCGATGTGGTTCATACGTCGAATGTAGGGTGTTTCGGCTCCTCAGTGTACTCTACCCGCCCCCACCACAGCGGCACCAGCGCCGCGCCGGCGACGATCAGCGCCGCCGGCAGCCAGACGGTCCGGCCCGGTGACCCGATGAGCAGCCCGCCCACGCCGACCAGGAGCGCGAAGAGGGACGCGGCGGTGAGGAGGGTCGAGACGAGGGCGCGGCCGAGTCGTCGTACGGGACCCCCGGGGTCGTGGCCGAGGCGGGCGGCGGTGCGGCGCCAGAAGCCGTCGGGCTCGACGCGGCGGTAGAAGTCGTCGAGGACGGCGTGGTCGGTGTCGCGGGTGACGAAGGTGATCCCGACGGCGGCGGCGGTGGAGAGCAGCGCCATGGCGCCCAGCCGGACCCACTCCTGGTCGGTGGTGGTGAGCAGCACCGGCGCCACGGCCAGCGAAGTGGCCATGGCGGCGATCTCGGACCAGAGGTTGATCCGCTCCCAGAGCCAGCGGAGCACGAGCACGGCGCCCATCCCGGCGCCGAAGAGCAGCGATATGAACCACGCCGTCTGGATCGAGCCGAGGTTGGCCATGACCGCGAGGGCGATGGTCAGGATCAGGACGTTCGACAGCCGGGCCACGACCACCAGCTCCCGCCGCCCCGGCTCCCGTCCCAGCCATCGCTGGCTGATCAGCCGCTTGTAGACGTCGTTGCTCCAGTAGCTGGCGCCCCAGTTCAGGTGGGTGTCGACGGTGGAGGCGAGGGCGGCGAGGAGCCCGGTGAGCATGAGGCCCCGGATCCCGGGGGGAAGGTAGTCGTCGATCCCGACCACGAAGAGGATCTCCCGCGACGCCGCGAACGCCTCCGTCCCCACCTCGGCCGGCTCGAACGGGTAGAGCACCAGCAGCGCTACCGCGATGGCGAGCCAGAAGAGGCTGCGCAGGAAGATCTGGAGCCAGGCGAAGACCACGCCCGCGGTGCGCGCGTCCTCGTCGGTCTCGCACGCCATGCTCCGCTGCGCCAGGTAGCCGGTGCCGTCGCTGTTCATCTGGAAGAACCACTGGAGCCCGATGATCACCAGGAACGGCAACAGCGCCTCGCCGGAGGGCGGCGCGAACGAGAGCATCCGGCCGGCCTCCGCGGCGCCGTACAGCTCCGTCAGGCGACCCGGCAGCGCGCCCAGCCCGCCGGCCGCGTCCACGACGATCCAGGCGTAGATCGCCGTGCCGGCCATGGCGAGGATGAACTGGCCGACGTCGGTGGCGACCACGCTACGGAGTCCGCCCGTCATGGAGTAGAGCGCCGTGAAGAGCAGGATCGAGAGGATGCTGATGACGTTGTTGGCGGTGGCCGTCCAGGTCTCGATGCCAGTGGCCCCGGAGGAGAGGGGCACGCCCACCGCGCGCACCAGGTCGAGGACCGGGTCGTAGAGACCGGCCGGGAGCCAGAGGTGCCAGGGGAGGAAGACCTCCGCGATCCGGATGGCGGCCACCAGGACCATGGCCAGCACCACACAGTTGATGACCGTGCCGTAGTAGACGGCCTTCAGGACCCGGAGCGGGAGGACGCCCCGGCCGCTGTAGCGGATCTCGGTGAGCTCGGCATCGGTCAGGACGCCGGCCTGGCGCCAGTGGGCGGCGAAGACGAACGCCAGCAGCAGGAACGCGATCCCGTAGATCCAGAGCCGCCAGACCGCGAAGATGCCGGCCGTGGCAATGAGCCCCGTCACCAGGAGCGGAGTGTCCGCCGCGAACTGGGTCGCCGCCATGCTCGTCCCCGCCTGCCACCCCTTCAGCGTCTTCCCCGCCAGGAAGTACTCCTCGAGGGACTCGGACGCCTTGCTCCGGGCCCGGAGGCCGGAGGTCACGGCGTAGGCGATGAAGGCCAGGACGATGAGGAGGTCGAGCATGGGGCTGCGCAAGAGGGCGGCTGACGCCGCAAGAGGGCGACTTCGTCGCAAGAGGGCGGCTTCGCCGCAACAGGAACGGGATGGTCGCGAGGTCGGCGCCGATTGCGGGGCCTACAGCCATGTATGTACATTGTACGTATGGCGAAATACGTGACGGCAACGGAAGCGCGGAAGAACTGGTTCCGGCTGCTCGACGAGGTCGCTGCGGGGGAGGAAGTCGTGATCGAGCGTCACGGGTGGCGCATCGTGCTACGTCGAGCCTTGCCGGGGGGTGCGGACGAGGTGCCCGATTACGCCGAGCTGATCCGGGTCCCGGACGTGGCGGCTGCGGACGGGTGGAGCTGGGGTTGGTCGGGACAGGAGAGCGCGCTCGAACCGGTAGAGGACGCGGAGGCCGGCGGGCTTCGGCAGTCCGGGTCGCGAGACGAGGCCGAAGGGAGGGGCGCGTGAGAGTCCTTCTCGACACGCATTTCCTGCTGTGGATCGTGCTCGAATCCACGAGGTTGGACGTCTATCCGTGGCTGGACGACTACCGGCCGTGGGGTGTGTCACCGGTCTCGCTTCTCGAGATCCAGTTCCTGTCGGAGATCGGGCGGGTGGAGGTACGGCAGCCGGAGTTCGCCGACGCCCTGGGGAACGACCCGCGCTTCGCGCTGGACGAGCCGCCGCTGCTCTCGTTGGTGCAGCGCGCGATCGAGCTCGGCTGGACCCGGGATCCCTTCGATCGGCTCCTGGCTGCCCACAGCGCAGCCCGGCGAGTGCCGCTGTGCACGGTGGACAGGGTCCTGATCCGTGAGCACGACCTGGTGGTCCGGGAACTCAGCGAGACGTAGCGTGGTTGACGGGTGCCGGCGCCAATTTTACATTTTCAAGGCTGTCGAGACAATCCACCGAACCCCGCGGGTCGCACGCCGAGCCGCGGGCGGTTCTTTCTCGCGGCGGTATGCGCCCGTAGCTCAGCTGGATAGAGCGTCTGACTACGGATCAGAAGGTCGGGGGTTCGAATCCTCCCGGGCGTACTTGGCCTTCCGAATGGGAGGTCGGCTGTTTGAGAGGGAAGCGAGTGCGGGCCGCGGCCGTGACGGGTGACCGGGGCGGCCGAGGAAAGTCCGAGCTCCACAGGGCAGGGTGCCGGGTAACGCCCGGACGCCGCGAGGCGCTGGAAAGTGCCACAGAGAGCAGACCGCCGATGGCGTCGCCGCAAGGAGGCGCACAGGCAAGGGTGAAAGGGTGCGGTAAGAGCGCACCGGGGGGCTGGCAACAGTCGTCGCATGGTAAACCCCACCCGGAGCAAGGCCAAGCAGGGGTGAGACGCTGCCCGCGTCGACGTGGCTTCGGCCGCGGGACCCCGGGTAGGCCGCTCGAGGCGGCGGGCGACCGTCGTCCCAGACAAATGGCGCGCCCCCGGCCGGAAGGACGGGGACAGAACTCGGCTTATTCGCTTCCCGAACACATGCGCCCGTAGCTCAGTTCTCGCCACCGCTCCGCGGCGACGAGACTTTGTCGAAGGGCGGACACATAGATGGGTGGACGGGGTAGTGAGGTCCACACGGTTTTGCGCCCGTAGCTCAGTTGGATAGAGCGCGTGCCTCCGGAGCACGAGGTCACAGGTTCGAATCCTGTCGGGCGTACTGGAGCCCGCACCGTTCGTTCGACGGTGCGGGCTCTTGTTGTCGACGGGCCTCCTCAGAGCCGCGATACCATGGTCGGGCTCCGCCAACCGCGCCTTGCCGATCCGGCTCGCGACGTGCTGCTGCTTCGTTGCGAACCGCTCGCCTCCATCGTCGCCTTGCCCCGCCGACATCCGAGTACGCCCGGAGCTCCAGATCCATTATAGTCTTTTTAACGAGATTATGGCTCTCTTGACCCCGGACGAGAACGATACTATAGTCTCGTATACGAGACTATAGGTCATACGAATGCGACAACCCAAGACCAAGCAGGAACCGCTACGGACACCTCTGAACCAGTACCTGGGGACGGAGGGAAACGTTAGAGTGCTACGGGTTCTGACCACCACGACCGAGCCTCTCGCGCGCACCGTTGTGGCGGAGCGAGCCGAGCTTCATCCCACGGGTGTGCGGAGGATTCTCGACACTCTTGCCGAGTCCGGCCTCGTGGACGTGGTCGGCAGCGGCCGCAACCAGGCAGTTCGGCTCCGAGAGGGACATCCCATGACGGCTCCCCTCCGTCACCTGTACCGCGAGGAGCGCGAGGTCTATGAACGGGTCACTGCCGCGGTACGCAATGCCGTGGCCACTCTGTCCAAGCCGATCGATGCCGTGTGGTTGGAGAACCCGGAGGCGCGGTCGTCCGGAATCGTGAACCTGGGCGTTCTGGCCCCGTCCGATGTGGTGGATGAGGTGGCACGGGATCTGGCGGATCAACTCGCGCCGCTGGCAGAGAATCTGGCCCTGCATTTCGTGTCCCACGGATACACCAAGGTCGATTTGCAACTCCTATCAGAGGAGGAGCAGGAGCGGCTTCAGAATGTCACTCTTCTCCACGGCTGGATCCCGCTGCAGTGGCGTGAGGAAGGTGGGGGACCGATCCGTTCGCATAGCGAGTTGGACGATCGGGCGCGTCGGATCGCCACGGCCGTGGCCGAACGGCTGTCGAACGATCCCGCGATCATCGATCGTGCTCTCGGTTGGATCCATGCTCGGCTCGAGTCGGCCAGTGAACGGGAAGCACCGGCTCTGAAGGAGTGGAGCAACCTGTTGACCCGGCTCTCAACTCCACAGATCCAGAAGCTCCTCACGGAGGACACGGAGCGGGCGCGTGAGCTGCGTCAGTCGCTCCCGTTCGTGGAAGCGTTGACTGCCCGCGAGCGGCGCTCTCTGGTCAGCAGGGGCGGCAACCCGTGACCCGCGAGGAGCTCGAGCGGATCCGCCGGCGCTGCGCAGGGTACGCTGCACTGCGGACGGAACATCGGGAGGGGAGGTCGGGATGTGGCGCTGGGACGGGAGCGAGCGGCCGCCGTGGGCGGAGGAGCCGGGGCCGGGGCAGGAGTCGGTGTGGGACTACCCGCGGCCGCCGCGGATCGAGCCGGTGAAGGCGGATCTCCGGGTCGTCAGGAGCGGGGTCGAGCTGGCCCGGACGGCGCGGGGCCGACGCGTGGTGGAGACGGCCGGTGCGCCGGTCTACTACTTCCCGCCCGGGGACGTACGGCTGGACCTGCTGACGGACGGGGGCGGCGGCTCGATCTGCGAGTGGAAGGGGCGCGCCCGGTACTGGACGCTGCATCAGGACGGCGACTCGATCCCGCAGCTCGCCTGGAGCTACCCCGATCCCACCGCCGCCTACCGCTCCCTCGCCGGCTGGCTAGCGTTCTATGCCGGGAAGGTGGACGAGGCATGGGTGGGAGACGTGCGGGCCGAGCCGCAGTCCGGGGGCTTCTATGGCGGCTGGGTGACGCCGGACCTGGCCGGCCCGATCAAGGGCGCAGCGGGGACGGGCGGCTGGTGATCGCCCCTTGCCCGCCTGGCCTCGCCCCGCCATGCTGGTGACAGTCAACGTACACCCCCTGGACCCGCCGGAGGATAGAATGGCCTCACACCATCTTCGCGTTACCGTCAACTATGTCGAGATCCTGGACCGCAAGGACCTCGACGAGCACGGCGAGTTCGTGTTCGAGTTCAAGGGCACGATCCCGGATCGTGCGGTCGTGCAGACCAAGCGGATCCCGGACGACGGCTACATCTCGATCTCGGACCACCCGTCCATGAACAAGGTCACGCTCAACAAGGTGGTGTTCGAGGGCGAGGTCCAGGACGGCGAGGGATTCGTGCTGGAGGCCTCGGGGACGGAGCTGGACAAGCTGTCGGCGAACGACGAGCTGAATGCCTACCGCCGGGACTTCTCCGGCGACATCTCGAACTGGGCCGGCCGGTACGGCCCGTGGGACGAGGGCAGCAAGCACGACAGCGACCCGGAGCAGCTCGGCGACTGGCGCATCGCTTTCACCGTCGAGGTCGAGTCGTAGGGGGCGCTCACCCGGGCCGGGACCGGCGTCGCGAGAGCACGGCGCCGGTCCACGCCCCGACGCCGGCCAGCGCCACCGGCGCCAGCAGCAGGACCAGGAAGACTCCCATCTCGGGCGCCTCCCCGTTGAGGGCGGCGACGATTCCCGCCACGAAGGGCACCCAGGCCAGGAAGACGCCGCCCAGCCACGCGCGTCGCTCGGGGTGAGACAGCCCGAAGACCAGCCCACCCAGCGCGAAGAGGATGGCCGCGGGGACGTGGACCGCGCCCAGTCGCTGGGGCGGCGTGCCCGCCGGGAAGGTGGTCAGGATCGCCACGCCGCCGACCAGGAGGCCCCAGGCGAACAGCGACGTGGCCCGCCCCTTCAGGCTCGCCATGGTCCTCCCCCGCCGGCTACCATCGGGTGGCCAGGCTGAAGCCCAGGGCGATGTTCCAGTCGTCGGGCTTCACGTCGGGGGCCGGCGTGCTGTCGCGCTCGTAGAGGAGCGAGGTGGTGAACATTTTTCAGAGGATACTACAGAAAAAGAAATTATCGACACTATTATCGA
>CAYMLW010000043.1:10257-18125 GCA_964391035.1 uncultured Gemmatimonadaceae bacterium | reverse complement strand
CGGCCTGGAGCTTCGTCCGCAGCAGCCGCACCCCGCAGTTGATGTCGTAGCCCACGCCGCCGGGACTCACCACGCCGCCCTGGTCCGGGTCGAAGGCGGCGACGCCGCCAATGGCGAAGCCGTAGCCCCAGTGGATGTCGGGCATGCCGATGGAGCGGCCCACGATCCCCGGCAGGTGCGCCACGTTCGCGACCTGCCGCGCCGCCTCGTCGCCCCGGATGTCCCGCATGAGCGTGTCATCCGCGAAGATCAGCCCGTCCACCCGCATCCCCCCCTGCCGGGGGATCAGCCAGCGGAAGTCGTCGAGCCGCTCGATCTGGATGGTGTCGGGCATCGGTTCCTCCTTCCTCCTGCGTGTGCTCCGTCTCCCGCGTTGCTCACCGCCACGACGCGACGGCCAGCGTCGAACTTCACCGCGCCGGCGCGACGGGCGCGACGGTGGCTTCGGGTCGTCCCGCCGACCCCGGTGGGGCGACCATCCGACGATCTCGGTGCCTCTGTCCCTCTGTGGCTCCGTGTGCGCAGTTCTCGCCCGGCGCCTCCGTGTGTCAGACGTCGAAGATCACCCGGGCCCGCCAGCCGGTCTCGGTCTCCTCGACGGCCAGCTCGTGGTACGTCACGCCCTTGATCTCCCGGACCGCGCGGCGGGCGGGCTCGGTGTGGACGGTCGCGTCGAACCCGGACGCATCCAGCCGGCCGAACTCCGCGCCCCGGTAGTCCCGGCCTCCGGTCTCGTGGAGGAAGAGCAGCTCCCGGAGCCATCCGGCCAGGACCGCCGCCCAGCCGTCTCCCCGCTCCGAGACCGGGACCGGACGTTCCTCGCCGGCCGGAGGACATTCCTCGCCGGCCGGGCCGCGCTGGGCGTCCGAGGGCCGGTGGCCGGTGCCGCGTGCCGCGTGACCCGCGCGCGACGGCGCCGGGGACCGGGGAGCCGGGTCGTCGTCGCCGCGGAGCAGGGCGAGCATGCCCAGGGCGGCGCGGTGGAAGAGCTCCGGAAGCGTGCCCGCCTCCACGTCGATCCCCACGTCCGCCGTGTGGTCCAGGAACCGGACCCCGGTCAGCCCACTGGCATCAACCACGATTCCCCCTCGTCGCCACGCACCCTCCACGCTCCGCCGTGCGATGGACGCGGAGACCAGCGGCGAACCGTGCCGTGCCGGCAGCACGGCCACCCCCAAGTCCCCCCACTCTCCGGCGACGGGCGACGACGCCAACCCGACCGGCCCCGGCCGCCCAACCGAACGGCTGCCCTACAACGGCTCCGGCTCGTCCCAGGTCTCGCTCCAGAAGCGCTCTTCCTCTTCGGCGGCCTCGTCCAGGTCGAGGGGCTCGGAGCGCTCGACACGACCACTGGCCTCGATGGTCCGGATATCGGCTTCGGTGAGCCCACGGTCCACCATCCGTGCGAGCCGGCGGCGGTAGGCCAGCCAGGCCCCGGCCACTGCCACTGCGCCGATCGTGAAGAGCCAGCCGATCACGGCGCGGCCGCCCCCTCGCCAGGCGCTCCCTCGCCAGGCGCCTGCTCGGCCTCGCGCTTGCACTCGACGCACAACTTGGCCGAGGGCACGACCTCGAGTCGATCGAGGGCGATCTCTCGGCCACAGCTGTCGCATACGCCGAAGCGCTCCGGCTCCTTGTAGAGGCGACGCAGCGACGCGTCGATCTCGAGGAGCTGCTCGCCCTCCTGATGGGCCAGCAGGAACTCCATCTCCCATTCCATGGTGTCCGTGCCGCCATCGGCCATGTGGAGCGGGTATCGCGAGAGATCCCCGTCGCCGCCCTCGAGACGCTCCTTGAACCGGTCGTCCAACCCGGCCAGCACGTCGAGCAGCTCGTTCCGTTCCTCCAGGAGCCGTTCTTCGATCTGTTTGCGCTCGGTCTCGGTCATGGTTCGTCGTCCCTCCCGGTATCCGGTCTGTTGCCGGTCCAGAAATGGGGCAACAAGCGTTCCTGCAACCCGCCGCCCGTGTCCGCGGGGACGGTGTCCGGTGCTGTGTCCGACACCCGCTCTCCGAGTGGCTGGACGGGGCGGATCTCCGGCTCGATCAGGGGACCCGGCGCCGAGTCCGTCCCGGCGGTATCCCGACCCTGGCCGGTGCCGGCGGTGTCCGGGACCGGGGCCGGGGCACCGGTGTCGGGGTCCCGCACGGCGCGCAGGCCGTCGGCGAGCAAGCCGTCGGCGAGGGCCGTGTCGGGGGCCAGGGGCAGGAGATACTCGGGAATGGGGAGCCGGGTGCGACGGGTCGCATTGAAGGCGTCGCCGTCGTGGGTCCAGCTCTCCCGCTCGATCACACCGTCTCCGTCCAGGTCGTAGAGCCATTTCCGGACCCGGCCGCCGTATTCGAGGGTGACCATGCGACCGCCGGACTCGGTCTCCCAGACGGTGCTGAGGAGATCCATCGGCGACGTCGGCTCCCCGCACCGGCTCCGGCGGGTCCCGACCCGCGCCAGCTCCCCCGTCCCCGGTCGGGCCGCCTGCGGGTCTATGCGCATCGGGAAGGCCGACAGGTCGGGACCCAGGGCCAGGAGGGCGATGGGCGGAGCCGGATCGGACCACTGGACATAGACGCCGATCACTGCCACACCCACCACGATGGCGGCCACGGCGATCCAGCCCCGGCCGAGCCCGGGCGTGATCCGGAGGAGAAGGTGCCGCAGGGCCATCTCAGTCGTACTTCAGGCCGCTGCCCGTGTTGAAGAGGACGACCTCCTCGTCGCCGTGGAGCTGGCCCGCCTCGAGCATCCGGGCCACCGCCACGGCCGTGGCGCCGCCCTCCGCCGAGGCGTACACGCCGGTGGTCCGGCCGATCAGGTCCACGGCCTCGACCATGGCCCGGTCCGGCACGGCCACGGCCACGCCGCCCGAGTCCCGCACGGCCTGGAGGATCAGGAAGTCTCCGATGGCGGCCGGTACCCGGAGCCCCCAGGCCAGCGTGGCCGCGTCCTGCCACGGCTCGGCCGTCTCCGCGCCGGCCTCCCAGGCCCGCACGATCGGGGCGCACCCCTCGCTCTGGACCGAGACCATCCGGGGCCTCTCCCCGCCGATCCAGCCGAGCTCCTCCATCTCGTCGAAGGCCTTCCACATGCCCACCAGTCCGGTCCCGCCGCCCGTGGGGTAGACGATCACGTCAGGGACCCGGCCGAGCTGCTCGACCAGCTCGTAGCCCATGGTCTTCTTCCCCTCCACGCGATACGGCTCCTTCAGCGTCGAGAGGTCGAACCAGCCGTGGGCCGCCGCGCCCTCGGCGATCCGGGCGCCGGCATCGGAGATCAGGCCGTCGACCAGCTCCAGGTCGGCGCCCAGAGCCCGGGTCTCCGCGATGATCGGCGCCGGCGTGTCCTTCGGGACCGCCACGTGGGCCACGAGCCCGGCGGCCGCCGCGTACGCCGCGGCGGCGGAGCCGGCATTCCCGGCCGATGGCAGGGCGACGTCGTGGATGCCGAGCTCCCGGGCCCGGGCCACGGCCATCCCGAGGCCCCGTGCCTTGAAGCTCCCCGTCGGGTTCTGGCCCTCGTCCTTCACCCAGACCCGGCCCATCCCGAGCGCCTCGGCCAGGCGCGGCGCGTCCAGGATCGGGGTGAACCCCTCGCCCAGGGTGATCCTGTGCTCCGGCGCCCGCACGGGCAGCACCTCGGCATAGCGCCACATGGTGGGCTCGCGGCCCGTGAGCGCCGCCGGGGTGAAGCGCCCGTGGAGGGGCGCGAGGTCGTACCGGGCCAGCAGCGGCCGGTCACAGCACGGGGACGTCCGCCAGGGCATCTCCGCGTCGGCGTAGACGGCCCCGCAGAAGCCGCACTCGAGGTGACTCACGCCCGCGGCCGGGACACTCTCTGTCATGGTGCTCATAGGCGGAAGATAGGTCGCTGCCGCCGCGATGCCAGGCGTCAGGGCGAGTCCGCCATCGACTTGCCCGGCCGACCGTAGTGGTCCCCGCCGATCGGCCTCGCCTGCCGGTACGCGCTCCGGAGCTGGGCCGCGTCCATGTCGGCGACCGACCCGGCCACGGCCACTCGTCGGGACTTGCGTGTGCCATCCACACACACGAACTCGATCATCTCGCCATTCGCATCGACCTTTCCCGAAATGCTCCGATCATGGACCTTTACCGGGAACGCGAGTGGCGAGAAGCACGCCCCGGCGCGGCCAGCGCCGCGGGCCAGAGGCAACCCAATCGGGACTCCGGTGCATCCCAGATAGCGGAACCACCGGTGCACCGGAACGCGGAATGGACGGCGCGACCGAACAGGAACTGGTACGAGAGGCGTGCGAGGGCAGCGAGGAGGCCATGCACGCCCTCTACCGCCGGTACGCCCCCCGGGTGTACGCCGTGGTCCGTCGGATCGCCGGCGACGACGCACTGGCGGACGACTGGGCCCAGGAGGCGTGGATCCGGGCGTTCCGGGCGCTGCCCCGGTTCCGGGGCGACTCGGCCTTCTCGACCTGGTTGCACCGGGTGGCGGTGAACAGCGCGCTACAGGGGAAGCGGTCGCGGAAGCGGCATGACTCGCGGGAGTCACCGCTCCCCGCCACACTGCCCGGGCGCGTGGGGCCGCGGGACCCGACGGTGCTGCGGATCACGTTGGAGGACGCCATGGCACGGCTGCCGGAAGGGATGCGCAATGTGCTGGTCCTGCACGACGTGGAAGGGTTCACGCACGAAGAGATCGGCGACCTCCTCGGGGTCGCGGCGGGAACATCGAAGAGTCAACTGGCGAAGGCGCGGGCCAAGATGAGGCGAATGCTCCGCGCCGCGGATCCAGTGGAGGGGAAAGCGTATGCGGCATCTGACGCTTGAGGCGCTCGCGCGCCTGGTGGACGAGGCCCCGGAACCACGTGAAGAGGAGCACCTGGCCGCCTGCGACGCGTGCCGGGAGGAGCTCGAGGCGCTCCGGCGCCAGACGGAGGCCCTCGGCGGGCTGCCCAAGCTCGCGCCGGGACCCGACCAGTGGCCCGAGCTGCGTCGCCAGCTCCGGACGGAGAAGCTGATCCGCGACCGCCGGCCCTGGCTCGCCCCGACGCGCCGGGCGGCCGCGGCCATCGCCCTCTTCGTTGCCGGCGGCGCCGCGGGGTACGCCGTCCGGGTCCCGGTCCAGCCCGTGACCGAGCCGGTCCGGCTGGCCGAGGCACCGGCCACGACGCCGACACGAACGGCGAGCCCCACGGCCGAGCCGACGCCGGCCGACCTCGGCAGGGAGGTCGAGCGGACCGAGGAGCTGTTCGCGGCGGCCCTCGACCGATTCATGCGCGCCAGCAGCACCGCGCCGCCCGATCCGGCGGCCCGGCTGGCGGCCCTCGACAACATCGTCCTGACCACCGCAGCAGCGCTCAACGAGTCTCCGGCCGATCCGGTCATCAACAGCTATCACCTGACGGCCGTGGCCCAGCGTGAGGAGCTCCTGCGCCAGCTCGCCGCGTCGGCCGAGGAGCCGGTGTTCTGAGATGACACGATTCGCCCTCCCCGCTGCGCTCCTGCTCGTGCTGGTATCGAGCCCGGCCGACGCGCAGGACCGGGTCTGGACCCGCCAGGTCGGGCCCGGCTGGCTCGGCATCAGCTACGAGACCACGTGGATCCAGCGGGGCGAACGCTGTGAGCCCCGGCTCCTCATCGATCACGTGGTCCAGGGCTCCCCGGCCGAACGGGCCGGGCTCCGGCCCGGCGACGCCATCATGGCCGTCGGCGGACAGCGCCTCCAGCCGGCCGGCCTCCAGCGGCTCGCCGCACGGCTCGCCCCCGGCGACTCGCTCTCGCTCCGCCTCCATCGGGATGGACGGGAGCGGAAGGTGGTGGCCGTCGCGGGCCAGCGGCCCGACCGGGTCGCGTCCCTCTTCGTGCTCCGCTCGCGCAGCGGTCCCGGGTCGACCCGCGCCCCGATCGTCGAGGTCCACGGCGACACCCTGATGGCGAGGAACCTGGAATCCACGGAAGAGGCCGGGACCGTCCAGGGCTACTGGCTCTCGACGGGCGCTGGCGAGACCGAGTACCGGCGCCTGCGTAGCTGGCGGTCCGGTGATGAGCTGGACCGCCGCGTCGAGGCGCTGCTGAGCTGCGCGGAACAGGAGGGCCAGCGTCCGATCCGGGTCGACCTGTTCCGCGTCCAGCAGCGCGCCGACAGCCTCCGGGTCCGCATCGCCGAAGGCGTGCTCGAACGCCAGAGGGAGGAGAACGTGCGGATCCGGGTGGGCGAGTCCGGGTCGCTTGCCGTCGTGGGCGAGAACGAGTCGGGCGATCCCGTCCATACCGAAGAGCTGGGCCCCATGAGCTACGTGCTCCGGATCGAGGACCACCTCATGGCCGGGCTCCGGGGCCTGGCCGGTGCCGAGATCACCGCCCTCGAGCCCGAGCTGGCCGAGTACTTCGACCGGGTCCGCGACGGGCTCCTCGTCCTCCGGGTCGGCCCGGGCACCCTCGCGGATCGCGCAGGACTCCGGCCCGGTGACGTCGTGGTTCGGGCCAACGGCCGGACCGTCGACTCCGTCGCCCAGCTCCGCGCGCTGCTGGCACGGCCCGACCTCGACATCGAGCTGGACCTGGTCCGCAAGGGGCGGAGCCGCACCGTAACGCTCCGGCCCCGGTAGCGCACCGACCCGCCGCCCACCGCCCGCCCGGCCGCTCTGCCGTCTCAGTCCGGCGTCCGGCCGCCGTGCCCTCTCAGCCCGCCTCGGGCTCGGCCGCCGTGCCCTCTCAGTCGGCCCCGGGGTCCGGGGCCCGGGTCAGGCGGTCGACGGCCGCGATCCCCGACCGGACCGCGCCTTCCACCGACGGCGCGACCCGGTATGCGCCGGCCACGGCCACACGGGACGGGAGGGCCGCCTCGTGGCCGCCGTCCGCCAGCCGCCTGAAGTGCCCGGGGGCCGGGACCCACACGCCGTCGGGCATCCGGATCAGCCGGGCCTCCCGCACATTCGAGGCAATGCCCGGCAGCACCCGCTCCGCGGCGGGCAGCGCCTCCTCAAGGACCGCCTCCGGCGCCGACTCCGCCCACCGTCCGGCCACGGCCGGTGCGGGCACCAGGACCAGCGCGCCGCCACCGCCGCCCAGACCGGTGGCCTTCTCCTCCTGCACGCAGACCGACGCCAGCACCTCGCCGGGCGCCTCGCCCCTCGGGATCGAGAGGCCGAACCAGCCCGTACGCATCGGCTCACGAGTGGCCAGGACGAGCGCGGCCGTGGCCCGGACGCCCACGGTCGACGCGAGCGGGTCGCCGACGAGGCGGGCGGCCCCGCTCGCCGGGACCGCGACCACCACCCCGTCGTGCTCCACCTCCCCGGACCCGGTCGTCAGGCGAACCCCGTCCGCCAACGCCTCCACGCCCGTGACCCGCTCCCCCGTCCGCAGCTCCACACCGGTCGCCTCGAGGGCCGCCCCGATGGCCGACGCCAGCGCACCCGCACCGCCCCGCGCACCCACCACCTCCACGCTCGTCCCCGCCCGCGCCAGTCCGTGGAAGTACGCCGCGCTGGTCTCCTCCGGTGTGACCCCGTAGTACGAGGCCAGGAGCGGGTAGGCCAGCAGCTCGACGAACTCCTCGCCGAGCTCACGACGCCCCCACTCGGCAATGGACTCCGTGTCCAGGGCGGCGGCCGCCGCAGGGTCGTGCATCGTCAACCCTCGATGCCGCTCCAGGAACGGCAGGTAGCGGAGCCCCAGCTTCAGCTTCAGCCCCGACGGCAGCGCCCGGGTCGAGAGCATGCTCGTGAACGAGCCGTACCGGACCGGATGCGGAGCCCCGCCGCGCCACAGGGCGTCCCGACCGGGCACCCGCACCAGAGCATCCGCCAGCCCGAGCTCCCGGAGCATCGCCCGCAACTGCGTGTAGTTCTCCGACAGCAGCTGCACCACCGGGTCCGCCCGCGTACCCGCCAGCTC
>CAYMLW010000043.1:0-10247 GCA_964391035.1 uncultured Gemmatimonadaceae bacterium | reverse complement strand
CGCCAGCTCCGTCGTTCGCAGCGCTCCGCCGA
The DNA here is from genome assembly GCA_964391035.1 of uncultured Gemmatimonadaceae bacterium. Taxonomy (GTDB): domain Bacteria; phylum Gemmatimonadota; class Gemmatimonadetes; order Longimicrobiales; family RSA9; genus JAWVYT01. Next base: position 10,215 of record CAYMLW010000043.1, on the reverse strand, counting down.
CCCGGGACTCCGCCTCGTACACCCGCACACGATGCCTCGCCGACAGCCGCCACGCCGCCGCCAGCCCCGACGGGCCGCCGCCCACCACCCCGACCCCTCGCTCCGTTCGTTCCATCCCGCGATCCTAACCACGCAGGAGCCCGCGGACCACTCGGCCCGCAGGCTCCCGGTACCCCCTCTCCACCGCGCCAGGCGCGGCCAGGATCAGCTCAGTTCGTGGCCGGCTTCCACCTGCCGAACGGCAACGTTGGAGGCGTACGCACCTTGCCGCCCCAGATGAACGCCGTGATCGCCGGCTTCGGGGTCGACTCCTCTCGATCGTGAATCACGATCCCGACCGGCTTCTCCCTCTCCACCACCTCCAGGTCGCCCTTCGTCACGGCCCCGTACTCCCTTCCCGTTGGCTCCTTCCTTACACACTACTCCCCCACCCCCTTTCCAGGGCAGAGCCCGTGCCCGCAATGACGAATCCAGTATAACTCGTTCCAGCAGAACGCTTTATGATGCGTTCCTGTGGCCCTTCGGGTCGGCATGTGTCCCATCAGGAGGACGGGTAGGTGTGTCGGTTCGACACATACGCTGCCACCGGCGGTAGCCGGGGAGGTCGAGCCGCTGGAAGATGAGGGAGTCGACGGCCTCGCGGAGGAGGATCTCCGTGAGGGGGTACTGCTCGTCGTCGGAGTGGAAGAGGTCGGAGACGGCCTCGTCGGCGAGGGAGAGTAGCTCGTCGCGAGTGAGTGCGCACTTGTAGTCCTCGATCCGGTCCCGCACCCACTCGAGGTACTGCTGGTAGGGGGAGGGCCCGGTGTTCATCGCGAGCTTTGCGCGAGGATGGAGCGGGCGAGGGCGATGGGTGTCTGGCCGGCGTCGCGGGCCTGTTGGAGGAAGCGGCCTGCGGCGGCGGCCTTGCGCGGCCCATCGGCGAGCCTGTCGACGGCCCGTCCGATTGTGGCCCGCTCTTCCAGGGCGCGGGCGACGTCGTCGCGACCGGTTCGCTCGCTCCACAGCCGGAAGGCGGCGCGGGCCTCGCCGATCCCCGCGTCGAGGTCGGCGAGGTCGACGGGCTTGGAGAGGAGCCCGAAGACGGGTGGCGAGGGGATGGGCTCGGGCAGGTCGCGAGCGCCGAAGCCGGTGAGGAGGACGACGGGTGTGGGGGCGATCTCGAAGATATCGTATGCGGCCTCGAGCCCGGAGCGGGCGGGCATCCGGTAGTCGAAGAGGGCGACATCGACGGGGTAGCAGCTTCCGAGCATGACGGCCTGGTCCCCGTTCCTGGCGGGCCCGAGGACGTGGAACCCGAGGGCCTCGAGCTGGGCGCGCAGGGCCATGCTGGCGAGGGGTTCATCCTCTGCCACGAGGATCAGGGGCGGCCCGCGATCCGGGCTGGTCATGATGGCTGGCCCCCGCCGGGGTCGCCGCCGATGGTGCAGGAGGCGGCGGCCTGGATGCGGAGCATGGCCGCGAGATCGCTGTCGGTTGCATCGGCGAGTCCGGCCCGGGCCGATCGACAGGCGAGGGCGGGGCGGCGGGCGGCAGTGGCTGCCCGGGCGAGCCAGAGCAGTCCCCGGGTCCGCTCCGGGCGTCCCGGGTAGTCGGTGGTGAGGCGCTGGAGGTATCCGATGGAGCGGGCGTAGTCGCCGGTGGCCAGGAGCCCCTGTCCGAGGCGGAGGAGGGCCGCGGGGGCGTAGTCGGAGGTGGGGTAGCCGAGGACGAGGGCGAGGTAGTCGGATTCCGCGTCGGCCGGGTCGGTGGCGAGTCGTGCCCGGAGCATGAGAGCGCGGGCATTGTCGGCGCCGGGCGCGGGCAGTTCGTCGGGTGCGGCCCACCACCGGTCGAGAGTCGCCCGGGCGTCGGCATAGGCGCCGGCGGTCAGGAGGCTGTCGACGCGATCGAGGGTGGGCGGCTGAGCCAGGCCGGGTCGGGCCAGGGCGATCGCCACGACGCAGAGGGCGATGGCCCGGAGGCGGGTCCCGTTCATGCCGCCGCCTTCCGGTCGTACTCGAGGCGCAGCAGGAGCTCCTCCATGATCTGGGCATCCGAGAGCGGCGCGGACTTGAGCAGGCGATCGGCCCGACTCAGGTGCCGGAGCGCCTGCCGGACCCGTTCCGGGGTCCACGTCCGAGCCTGGCCGCCGATCCGCCGGGCGAGCCAGCGCTGGTTCTTCGGCAGCGCCGAGGCGAGGGCCCCCTCGCCGCCGGCCACATGGAGTCCGATCCGGAGGAGCTGGCTGCCCAGTCCAATGACGAGCCCGACACCGGACTCGCCGGCCTCCAGCAGGATGGGGAGCGTGCGCCGGGCCTCGGCGAAGTTGCCGGCCCCGACCATGTCGAACCACTCCCACCGGTCCTGTCGCGGGATGGCGCCGACCACGGCCTCGACATCCTCGCGCCGGATCGTCTCGCCGTCGACGTAGTCGCGGAGCTTCTCCAGCTCCCGGACCAGGGTGGCGAGGTCGGAGCCGATGGCCGCGGCGAGGGTGCGGGCCGCGTCGGCCTCGAGCCGCAGGCCCTGGTTCTCGGCCCAGGCCATGAGCCAGCCCGGGAGGTCCGCGTCGGAGAGACGCGGGAAGGCCACCGCCGTCGCCTGCTTCTTGACCGTCTTCCAGATCTTGGCCTTGCTGTCCCCGATCTCCGCGACCAGGAGGAGGGCGAGCCCGGGGGGCGGCGATGCGGTCGCCTCCTCGAGCATCGACCGGGTGGTCGGGCTCGACGAAAGCGATTCGGCGTTGCGCACCACCACCACCCGCCAGTCGCCCATCATCGGCGGCGTCTGGATCAGGGACGCGATGGTCTCCGGTGTGGCATCATCGGCCCGGACCTCGTCCAGATTGAAGGCCCGGGCGCCGACATCCAGATGGGCATCGACCAGGGCCCGGACCGCCTCCTCCTTCAGATGCTCCTCTTCGCCGTACAAGAAGAAAGCGCCTCCCCGGTGCCCCTCTCGGAGCTGGCGGATGAGGCGCTCTGGGCTCTCGGCCGGCATCTAGGTCAGTCGAACGTGTGCGCGGGATTGGATGGCCCGGCCACCCGTCGGTACGCGGGCGGGCCCACGACAAGGGGAGAATAGGCCGTGATGGGCGCCGGGGCCACCCTCTCGACGGACCACCCCCGGGGCTCGGCTGCGTCCAGCACCGGCAGCACCGCCAGACGGGTCCGGATCGGGGCCGCCGGCGGCGCGACCACCACGGGCACGCCGTCGGCGTCGGCGTCGCCTTCGCCCGCGGCGAGATCCCGAGCCCCCGGCCCGATCTCGAGGATACCGACCGCCGCGCTGGCGGCGAGCAGCACCGTCAGGGCGGCCAGCGCCGCTGTGATCCGGGCCGGGACCCGGAGACCCGAGCTCCGAACCCGCTGGGCGTCCCGCCAGAGTCGCCGGTCGAGCCGCAGCACGAAGTCATCCGACGAATCCACCCGCAGCTGCCGGGCGACCATCCGCCCCTTCCGGAGGACCCGGTCGTAGCGCGCGCACCCGGCGCAACGCTCCAGGTGCGCCCGGAACCGCTCCGCCTCGCCGGCAGCGACGCGGCTGTCGTCGTATTCGGAGTAGCGGGCGAGGAATTCGTTGCAGTCCATGGGGATCGGCTCGGGCTATGCGTTCGAATCCCTCTACCGGCCGTCGCACCGGAAGGTTCCGCAAACACCGCGGAGCCCACAGCTCCCAGCCGTGGGCTCCGCGGCCCCTCCTGCGGCATGCCTCCCTGCCAAGGCGATCATGCCTGCGCCGTGTGTTGCCGACCCCGGCCCCGCCGGGCCGGATCTCCGGCCTCAGTCCACCAGCGGCGCGATCCGCTGCGCGAACGCGTTCCTGGCCCGGTTCAGCCGGCTCTTCACCGTACCGAGGTTCACCCCGGTGATCTCCGAGATCTCCTCGTAGGTCTTCCCCTCGAGCTCCCGCAGCACGAAAACCTCCCGATGATGCTCCGTCAGCTCCGCCACCACCTCCTCCACCTTCGCCCGCAGGTCACGCTTCCTGAACAGATCGTCCGGGCGGTACTTCGGGTCCTCCCACTCCAGAGGACGGTGATCCGCATCCCAGTTCTTCTTGATCGTCTGGAACAGCACCAGCGGGTTCCGGGATCGATTGCGCAGCTCGTTCTTCGCCAGGTTCCCCGCAATCGTGTACGCCCACGTCGAGAACTTCCGGTTCTGGTCGTACCGGTGCAGATGCTTGTGCACCCGAACGAACGTCTCCTGGACCAGATCCTCCGCACGCTCCCGATCGCCGATCATGCGATGCACGAAGTTCAGCAGCCGGAGATGGTACCGGTCGGCGAGCACCGTGAAGGCTCGTGCCTCCCCCGCCAACGTCGCCGCCGCCAGCTCCGGATCCGTCAGCTCGGACAGCTCCTGGCTCCGGGTCCGTACCGCTGGCTCCCGCATCCGTAGCGCTCGTGCCATACCCGTTCCTCCTCCCGCTCCCGGGACCTCGCCCCCGGCTCCGTCGGCGACCACCTGCCGCCCCCAGTCTCACCCCAGTGCAAGGGCACGGCCCGTACCAACCCGGAACATCCGTATAAACCGCTGTACTGCAACTGGTTACCCGAATTGGCCCACGGTGGTGCGGCAAGAATATGTCACCTGTGAAGGACAGGAGACGTGGCGGGAAGGGGACACAGGCCGGCGATGGGACGCGGATGGCGCCGGATCCTGACCGGGCTCGGTCTCCGTGGGGCGTCGCTACCCGGCTCGCCGGAAGGTGTGGAAGTACAGCAGCGCGGAGACGGACTTGGCGTCGATGATCTGCCCGTCGCGGATCATGTCCAGGACCTCGGAGAAGGGGTGGCCGCAGACCTGGACGAACTCGTCGTCGTCGAGCGAAACGGTGCCGCGGGAGAGGCCGGCCGCGACGAACAGGTGGATCCGCTCGTCGGTGAACCCGGGGGTGGTGTAGATGGTGGTCAGGCGACGCAGCTCGGCCGCGACCCAGCCGGTCTCCTCTTCGAGCTCGCGGCGAGCGACCTCCTCCCACGACTCGCCCGCCCGGTCGGGCCGGCCCGCGGGGATCTCGTAGATGTCGCCGCCGGCGGCGTAGCGGTACTGGCGGAGGAGGACGATGTCGGGGTCGGCGTCGGCGGGGTCGCCGAGGACCGGCACCACGGCGGCGGCCCCGGAATGGCGGATCAACTCGAGCTCGCCGGCGGACCCGTCGGGGAACCGGACGGTATCGACGGCGAGATGCACGATCCTGCCGTCGTGTACGACGCGAGAGCCGATCTGGCCCGGCTTCTCCTCGCCGAGACGGCCGGCGCGATCGGCGTCGACCAGGGCCGGCGCGAAGGCGTGGTCCCCGGCGGGCGGGGCGTCGCTCACGGCAGGGAGGGGTGGACCACGACCTCGGCCACGCCCAGCTCGCGGACGGGCTCCTCGATCTGCTGCGCGTCGCCCACGATCGTGATGGCCATGGCATCGGGTCGGACGGCCTCCCGGGCCACGCGGTGGACGTCGTCGCGAGTGACCTCGCCGATCCGGTCGCGATAGGAGGCGAAGTAGTCCTGGGGGAGGTCGTAGACGGCGAGCTCGGTCAGGCGCGCGGCGAGCTCGGTCGTGGTCTGGAGCCGGAGCGGGAGCACGCCACGGAGGTAGTCCCGGGCGCTGGCCAGCTCGTCGTCGGTGGGGCCGTCGGCCCGGAGCTGCCCGATCTCCTTCCAGGTCTCCTCGATGGCCCTGGCGGTGACGTCGCTGGCCACGGCCACGCTGACGGAGAACGGCCCGGCCTGCCTGCGGAACGCGAAGGCGCTGCGTGCGCCGTAGGTGAAGCCGTGCCGCTCGCGCAGGCTCATGTTGAGTCGGCTGGTGAAGGCCCCGCCGAGGATCGTATTCATGACCAGGAGCGGGAAGTAGTCCGGGTGGTGGCGGTCGACGCCCACGTGGCCGAACCGGATCTCCGACTGGACCGCGCCGGGGCGGTGGACGATGTGACAGGTCGTGGCGCCGTTGCGGGCCCGGACCTCGAAATCGAGCGGCATCGCCGGGCTGCCGGTCCAGTCGCCGAAGTGGCGGGATACGGCCGTCCGGGCCTCGTCGTGGTCGATCGCGCCGGTGACCACGACCGTGGCGGAGCCCGCCCGGTACCGGTGGGCATGGAAAGCACGGAGGGCGTCGGAGCCCAGGCCGCGGACCGTCTCGTCGGTCCCGGTGATCGGCCGGGCGTAGGGCACGTCCTCGGCGAAGATGAAGCGGGCCGCGGCGTCGGCGGCCAGGGCCCGGGGCTCCTTCTTCCGCTGGAGGATCTCCGCGAGCTGCTCATCGCGCATGCGCTCGACGGCGCTCTCCGGGAAGCCCGGCCGGCGCACGACCTCGGCGAGGAGCGCGAGGGCCCCATCGAGCCGGTCCCGGTGGCTGGACACGGCCACGGCGGCCGAGTCCCAGCCGGTGGACGTATCGAGCTGGATGCCCAGGCTTTCCAGGGCCCACGCCAGCTCCTCCTCGTCCCGGGCCTCGGTGCCAGCCTCCAGCGCTTCGGCCGTCAGCCGGGCGACGCCCGCCTGGTCCGCCGGCTCCGCGGCGGCGCCACCCTCCACCACCACCTGGGCCGTCACCAGCGGCAGGTCGCCGTGCCGCGCCGTGATCAGCCGGGGCGACTCCTCGCCGTTCAGCCGCGCCCGACGGACCGCCGGGAAGTCGTACTCCCTGACCGGGCCCGGTGTGGGCGGCCGGCTCCGATCGAGGGCACTCACTCGGCACCTCCCGGAATGTAGACCATGGTGGCGGACCGGTCGGATCGGAGGTGATGACCGGCCACGGTCCGGACCTGGTCGGGGGTCACCGCCCGGATCCGGTCCAGCTCGGTATTGACCCGGCCGGGGTCGTCGAAGAGGCAGGTGAACATGGAGAGCTGGTCCGCGCGCTCGTCCACGCGCTGGAGCTCCTCCAGCTGTCTGGCCTCGATCAGCCGGACGGCGCGGCGCACCTCGTCCGCGGAGACATCGGTCAGTGCGGCGATCTCGTGGTCGAGGGCGGCCTCGAGGGCGTCGGGGTCGACCCCCGGTCGGGCGGTGGCCCAGACCACGAGCATGGCGGCGCCGACCACGATGGGGAACGCGAAGGCCACCACGTCCTGGGCCAGGCGCTGCTCCCGGACGAGGCGGCGGTTCAGGCGGGCGGCCCGGCCGTAGGCAAGGACGTGGGCGGCGATGGCCGCGGCGTGCCAGTCGTCGTCGCCGTAGGGCGGGATCCGGTACGCCCTGTAGACCCGGGCCAGCGAGATGTCCTGCTCGACCACGACCCGGACGGGGGCACCCATGACGGTGGCGATGTCCGTACGGCCGGGGATCGGGGGCACGGGGTCGCCGGCCGGGATATCGCCGAACCATCTCCGCACCATCTCGAGGGCGGCCTGCTCATCGAGGTCGCCACACAGCGTCAGGACGGCGTTGTTGGGGCGGTAGTAGGTGTCGAAAAAGGTCTCCACGTCCTCGAGGGACGCGGCATCCAGATCCTCCATGGACCCGATGACGGAGTGGTGATACGGGTGGTCCTCCGGGTAGACCATGGCCTGGAGTCGCTCGTCCCAGTCGCCGTACGGCTGGTTGTCGACGCGCCAGCGCCGCTCGTTCTTCACCACGTCCCGTTGGTTGTCGAGCTTCTCCTGGGTCATGGCGCCCAGCAGCCAGCCGAGACGATCGGACTCGAGCCAGAGCCCGAGCTCGAGCTGGTTGGCTGGCAGCGTCTCGTAGTAGTTGGTCCGGTCGAGCCAGGTCGACCCGTTCAGCGAGCCGCCCGCCTTCTCGATGAAGGCGAAGTGCGCGGTCTCCGGGACGTGCTCGGACCCCTGGAACATCATGTGTTCGAAGAGGTGCGCGAAGCCGGTGCGGCCGGGCCGCTCATCCCGGGAGCCGACCCGGTACCAGAGATTGACCGCGACCACGGGTCCGCCGGAGTCCGGCGAGAGAACGACTTCCAGCCCGTTGTCGAGGCGATGTCGTGAGAAGGGGATCTGAATCATGGAGGGGTTGGTGGTCGGACACGCGTCGTGCTTCGGTCCAGAAGGTAGACTCGCCGGCGGGGTCGGAGCAACACTCGCCCGATGACGCCTCGCTTCCCGGACCCTACAGCGGCTGCTGAAGCCGGTCGCGGAGCGCCGACGGGCCGAGCACCTGGCGGAGCAGCCGACGCGCGGCCTCGGGTCCCGTGCGGACGGCGCTCTCGACCTCCTTGAGGATCTCGATGTCGGCGCCCTCGACAGCGTACTCGGAACGGGCGAGCAGGTCCTCGGCCGCGTCGTCCCATTCCCGGCTCGCGGCGGCGAGGGCGCCCAGGAGCATGGCCTCGGCGTCGTGGTCGCGTTCCCGGGCGGCCCGGATCATCTCCTCGGCTCCCTCCTCGTCCCGGTCGAGCTCCATCAGGACCAGCGCGTAGAGGAGGCGCGTCCAGGAATCGTCGGGCGCGAGGGCAATGGCCTCCTCGAGCTCGGCCGCGCCCCGGGCCGGCTCGCCCTTCATGATCCACGCGGCGCCCAGCTCGGCCCGGACGATGGGGTCGTCCGGCGTGAGCTCCCGGGCCGCCTCGAGCTGTTGCAGGGCCTCGTCGTGCATCCCGGCCCGGGAGAGGAACGCGCCGTAGTTGAGGCGCGCGAGGGGGAGGTCGGGTGCGGACAGGGCGGCGGCGCGCAGCGCGGCCTCGGCGTCCGGGTCGTCGAACTGGGCGAGGCCGGCACCGGCCAGGGCCAGGACGTGGGGGTCGGAGGGGTCCAGCTCGACGCAGCGGCGGAAGGCCTCGTAGGCCGCGCCGTCGTTGTCCAGCTCCCCTTCGGCGACGCCGAGCCAGCAGAGCAGGTAGGGATCGTCCTCCTGGCGCTCGAGGGTCTCGGTGAGGAGCCGTGCCATGTCGTCCCAGCGGCCCTCCTCGCCCATCTCGAGGGCTTCCCGGAGGATGGCTTCGACGTCCATCTGTCCGTTCTCCCTCACGCCCCGAACTTCGCCAGCCGGCCGGCGTGGGCCAGCGCCAGCGTCATCAGGTGCTTCGCCTCGAAGACGCCGAGCTCGCCGCGGGCGCACGCCCGCTCGCCGAACTCGTCGACGTCGGCGGGCCGGCACCAGGGTGAGACGATCATGGTCGGCACCGGGTGCCAGCTGTGGGCCCGGTACCGGGCCGGCGTCGAGTGGTCGCCGGTGACCACGATGACGTCCGGCTCCAGCGCCTCGACCCCGGGCACCAGCGCGTCGATCGCCTCGATCTCCGCCACCTTCGCGTCGAAGTCGCCGTCCTCGCCGCGGCTGTCGGTGTACTTGAAGTGGACGAACGCGAAGTCGTGGTCCTCGAGCTCCTCGCCGAGGACGCGGATGCTGCCGGCGTCGGTGTCGGCGGGCTCGGCGATGTCCATGCCCAGGAGCCGTGACACGCCCCGGTACATGGGGTACCGGGCGATGCAGACCGGCCGGAGCCCGAACCGCTCGCCCATGGACGGGTAGCCCTCGAAGGTCGCGAAACCCCGGGCGAGCACGCCATTGGCGACGGGCTCATCGGCGAGCACCGCGTTGGCCCGCTCGAGGACCTCCCGCACCGCCTGGGCCGTGCGCTCCCCCTCTTCGGTGGTTGCCTCGAGGGGCTCCGGCGGAACGCCGGTCTCCTGCGGATCCGTGTCGGTCAGATCCGCCGACAGTCCCGCGCCGCGCATGATCAGGACGACCCGGTGCTCCTTCTCCGACTCCCAGTAGACGTCGAGCCCGCCGACCTCGCGGACGGCCTCCCGCAGCTTCCCGACGATCCGGCGGTTCTCCTCGTCCGGGGGCCGGCCGGCCCGCCGGTCCGTCACGTTCCCGTCGTCGTCGAAGCGGGCCAGGTTGAGGCGGGCCGCCAGATCGCCGTGCCGGAGCTCGAAGTCCACGCCCAGCGCGCTCAGCACGCCCCGGCCGATGTTGTACCGCACGGGGTCGTAGCCGAAGAGGGCGAGGTGGCCGGGCCCGCTGCCCGGCGCGATGCCCGGCGAGACGGGAGTGAGGAGTCCCAGGGCCGAGCGGGACGCCAGCCGATCCAGGTTCGGCGTGGCCGCCATCTCCAGCTCGGTCCGGCCGGTCTCCTCGTGGGGCAGCCCGCCGAGGCCGTCCAGGACCAGGTACACGATCGTGCCGCCGTCGGATTCGACCACGGCATCCGGTAGGGTCACGTCCATGGGATTCGCTTCGTTCGTCGGTGTTCGGGGCGGGCACCACGTATCCGTGCAGGGTCCGCGCCGTCAACGTACGGCGTGGGGGTACCGGATACCAGTGGCGGGAGA
>CAYMLW010000042.1:0-18268 GCA_964391035.1 uncultured Gemmatimonadaceae bacterium | reverse complement strand
GGACCAGCTCCCGCATCCGCTCCAGCTCCTCCGGCGTGGGCGCCCGGTCCTCGTAGCCCAGCTCGTGGATCCGGACCGTGGTGGCGCCGACGAACGAGGCCACGTTCGTCGCGACCCCCCGCCGCTCCAGGTACTCCAGGTACTCGCCCAGCGTGGTCCAGTCGATCTCGTAGGTGATGTCGCCCTGCTGCGACCGCTCCAGCACCTTCATGGTGTCCGACAGCGGCCCCATCGACCAGCCCTCGCCCATCACCTCGAGCGTCACGCCCTGCCGGATGTCGCTCAGCGACCGGCCGTCCTCGATCAGCGACTCCGTCGCCCAGCTCAGCATGTTGATGAACCCCGGCGCCACGGCCAGACCCCGGGCATCCACCTCCAGCAGCGCCGTGGCGCCCGACAGGTCTCCCACGGCCGCGATCAGGTCGCCCCGGATCGCCACATCCGCCACCACGCCGGGGGCGCCGGTACCGTCGTACACGGTGCCGCCGCGGATGAGGACATCGTACGGGTTCGCGTACGCGTTGGCGTACGCGTTGGCGTTGGCGTCGGCGTTGGCGTCGGCGTTGGCGTCGGTCGTGGGGGCGGCCGGCTGTCCGGCAGGGCCGCCCTTCGATTCCGGCGCCGTGGCGCAGGCGAGGGTGGTCGCGAGGAGGAGGGCGAGGGGTCCGCGGAGCGAGAGAAGAGGCGTCGTCATGGTCGTCGGTGTCGGTGTGGATCACTGGTCCGGGGAAAGTGAGACGTCGGGGTGCCATCCGCCAGGCGAAAATCGGCCAGCCCCGCTTCCGCCACGACCAGGAGCAGCGCCCGCTGCACGGCCAGATGGGCGTCCCGGTCGACCCAGTACTCGTCGGGTGAGTGGTTGTGGGCCCCGATCCCGCCCCGCCCGATGGTCACGGCCGGCACCCCGAGGGCGATGGGGATGTTGGAGTCGGTGGATGAGCGGATGAGGCGGCCCTGGACGCCGAACGCGGCGGTGGCCGCGAGGGCGCGCTGCACGAGCGGTGTCGCGGGATCCAGCTCGCCCGACGGGCGGTCGCCGATCCTGTCCTTGTGCACGGTGAGCGGCCCACCTTCCCGGCGCAGCCGGTTCTCCTCGGCGGCGGCCCGGTCCATGGCGTCGAGGAAGACGTCCTCGATCCGGGCCAGGCTCGCGGGACTCTCGGAGCGCATGTCCACCTCCATCCACGCCTCGAAGGGGATCGAGTTGATGGACGTGCCGCCGCCGACCCGACCGACGTTGTAGGAGGTCCGGGGCCCGGAGCGGGTCAGCGTGTCGGCCACGTCCTGGAAGTAGCGGATCGCGCGGCCCATGGCGTGGGCCGGGTTCGCCCTGCCGAACGCGCCCCAGGAGTGCCCGCCCGGTCCTTCGAAGGTGACGCGGTAGCGGACCGACCCGAGGCCCATCGAGACGATCCCGGCCATCCCGCCGCCATCCACTTCGATCCAGGCATCCGGCCGGAGTCCGTCCTCCCGGTACAGGTGCTTCATCCCGCGGAGGTCGCCCAGACCCTCCTCGCCCACGACGCCGACGAACACGATGTCATCGTCGGTCTCGATGTCCGCCTCCTCCAGGGCCCGGAGCACGGACAGGACCACGACCAGGCCGCGGGCGTCGTCGCCCACGCCGGGGGCGAAGAGGGTGTCCCCCGCCATCCGGACCGTGACGTCCGTGCCCTCCGGGAAGACCGTGTCCAGGTGGCCCCCGACGCCGATAGTCCGCTCCCCGGCGCGACCCCGGCGCAGACCGATCACGTTGCCCTCGGCGTCCGTCCACACGGAGTCCGCGCCCAGCTCGGCCAGCAGCTCCCCGAAGCGCGCCCCCCGCTCCGCCTCCATGAAGGGCGGCGCCGGGATCTCGGTCAGCTCGATGAGCCGCTCGAGCGCCCAGTCGTCGTGCGCCTCGATGAGCTGGAACGCCCGGACGACCGACGGTTCGGCCAGGAGTGCCCGGGCCTCCTCGACGTAGCCGGGCCCGGGCTCCTGGGCGAGGGCCAGCGTCGCGACCGGCGGCATCGCCACGAGGGCGAGGGCCGGGACGACGAGGGACGCCGGGGCGAGGCGGGCGGCGATGGCCGACGCCATGGCCGCGGGCGAACGGGCTCGGGCTGGCGCGACGAGGACAGGGCGGTTCGGGGTCGTCCCGTTCATGGGCTGGACCGTTTCCAGGTTCGAGGGGTCGCTGTTGGAGGGGGACAACGTACCCGCTCGCCCCGAGTTTCGGAACGCCTCCCCGTTCCGACGAAGGCGAGGGGGTGCCGGGTCTCGCGGTCGACGGACCCGGCCCCGGGAAGCCTACCGGAACTCGTCCATCAGCTCGTCGAGCTCGGCGGCGCCGGGGCAGAGGTCGTCGAAGGGGAGGTCGACGAGGGGCGGGTCGACGGTGCCGAGGACGTCGTGCATGTCGCCGGCGGCGGGCTCGACGAAGAGGAGGCCCGTCGGCACCTCGCGGGCGTCCTGCCGCTCCCGGAGGTAGCGGTGGACCACGTCGCGCCGGGTCGGGTCGAAGTCGTCGGGCACCTTCCGGAACCGGACGATGCCGCCGTCGTGCATGGCTACCTCCCGGACCTCGCCCTCCGCGTAGTCGGCCGAGATGGCGCTCCGCAGGGGCACGAAGTCGGCCTCGACGACCGGCCGGTTCTGCTCCCGCGTGTACCGGTAGCTCTTGGTCGAGGCCTCGTGGTCGTTGAAGGTGACGCACGGCGAGATGACATCGACCAGGGCGAAGCCCTTGTGGCGGATGGCGGCCTTGAGGATCGGGATGAGCTGGGCCTTGTCGCCGGAGAAGGAGCGGGCGACGAAGGTGGCGCCGAGGGTGAGGGCGAGGAAGACGGGGTCGATGGGCGTCTGCCGGTTGGCTTCGCCGCGCTTCGACTCGGAGCCCACGTCCGCCGAGGCCGAGAACTGGCCCTTTGTCAGGCCGTAGACGCCGTTGTTCTCGAGGACGTAGAGCATGTCGACGTTGCGGCGGATCGCGTGGCAGAGCTGGCCGAGCCCGATGGACAGCGAGTCGCCGTCGCCGGAGATGCCGATGTAGGTGAGCCCCGGGTTCGCGGCCTGGGCGCCGGTGGCCAGGGCGGGCATCCGGCCGTGGACGCCGTTGAAGCCGTGGGCGGTGCCGAGGAAGTAGGTCGGCGTCTTGGCGCTGCACCCGATCCCGCTGAGCTTCGCCACCCGGTGAGGCGGGATGTCGAGCTGGAAGAAGGTGTCGATGATGGCCGCGGTGACGGAGTCGTGGCCGCACCCGGCGCACAGCGTGGACATGGAGCCCTCGTAGTCCAGCCGGGTCAGGCCGAGGCCGTTGGTCTCGAGCTTCGGCCCGGGGATGCGGGGCTTCGGGATGTAGCTCACGGGGCTCCCTGGCTCACGGGTCCGGAAAGGTCGGGGGCCACCGGCCGGGCGCCGTGCTCAGCGGTGGCAGTGGGTCGGGAGCGGAACGGGCCGACGCTCATTCGCCCACCGCGGCCGTCAGCGGCGGCTGGGTCCCGGTGGTCGGGGTCGCGAGGCCGAGGCCGGCGAGGACCGCCGTGGCGACCGGCGGCGCCGAGAGGGGCTGGCCGCCGTAGAAGCGGAGCGAGTCCAGCCGTTCGGTTGAGACGCCCGTCTCGGTGGCGAGGAGGGTACGCAGCTGGGCGTCCCGGTTCTGCTCGACGACGAAGACCCGGTCGTGGCCGTCGATGAACGCGCCCACGGACGGGTGGAACGGGAAGGCCCGGACGCGCAGGACGTCGACGTCGACGCCTTCCGCGGCCAGCAGCTCCCGGGCCTCGAGGACGGCGCCCCGGCACCCGCCGATGGTCACGATCCCGACGGTCGACACCGCGGACCTCACGATCTCCGGCTCCGGCGTCGACGCGGTCGAGCTGTCGATCTTGGCCGCGATCCGGTCCACGACCTCGATGTACGCGTCGGCGTCCTCGGTGTAGCGGGCGAGGCTGTCGTGGCCGGAGCCCCGGGTGAAGTAGGCGCCGCGGGGGTGGACGCCGGGGAGGGTGCGCCAGGGCACGTGGTCGCCATCGACGTCCAGGTAGCGCGCGACCCGGGCGCCCGCCTCCAGCTCCTCGGCCGAGAGCACCTTCCCCCGGTCCGGGCGGTAGCCGTCGTCCCAGCGGAGCCGGGGCACGACCCAGTCGTTCATGCCGATGTCCAGGTCGGACACGACGAACACCGGGGTCTGGTAGCGCTCGGCGATGTCGAACGCGGCCACGGCCAGGTCGAAGCACTCCGCGGGGTCGGCCGGGAAGAGGACGATGTGGCGGGTGTCGCCGTGGGAGGCGTAGACCACCGACAGGAGGTCGCCCTGCTGGGTCCGGGTCGGCATGCCGGTGCTGGGCCCGGTCCGCTGGACATCGAAGAACACGGACGGGATCTCGGCGTAATAGGCGAACCCGATGAACTCGCCCATCAGCGAGATCCCCGGGCCGCTCGTGGCCGTGAACGACCGGGCCCCCATCCAGCCCGCCCCGAGGACCATCCCGGCCGCCGCCAGCTCGTCCTCCGCCTGGACGATCGCGGCCCGCAGCCGCCCCGTCTCGGGGTCCTCCCGGAACCGGCGGGCGAACGCCCGGAACGCGTCCACGAGGGACGTGCTGGGGGTGATCGGGTACCAGCCGACCACGGTCGCGCCGGCATAGATGCACCCCAGCGCCGCGGCGGTGTTGCCGTCGATGAGAACGGCGTCGTCGTTCGAGGACTGGCGCCGGAGCCGGATCGGGAGCGGCACGTCGAAGTGCTCGCGGGCCTGGTCGCGGCCCAGGTGGAAGGCCTCGAAGTTCGCGTCCAGGAGCGTCTTCTTCCGGCCGTAGGTCTCGGTGATCAACTCCTCGATCACGGCTGGCTCGATGTCGAGCAGCGCGGAGAGGGCGCCCAGGTAGGCGATGTTGCGGAGCAGCGTCCGGGCCCGGGCACCCTCGAACCGCTCGTTGCAGAGGCGGGCGAAGGGGATGCCGAGGTGACGGACGTCGTCCCGGCGAGCCTCGGGCCGCAGGGGCCAGCTCGCGTCGTGCAGAACCCAGCCGCCCGACACGACCTCCGCCACGTCCCGGGCCTGCGTCGCCGGGTTGAGGGCGACCATGAGGTCCGGCGCTTCCGCACGCGCCGTCCACCCCCTCCCGTTGACCCGGATCTCGTACCACGTGGGCAGCCCCTGGATGTTCGACGGGAACAGGTTCTTCCCCGATACGGGGATCCCCATGCGGAAGATGGCCTGCATCAGGAGCCCGTTGGCGCTCGCCGAGCCCGTGCCGTTCACGGTGGCGATCTTGAGGGCGAAATCGTTCACGCGGAGGGTGGTCGGGGGCATCACTCGGCAGACGGAGGCATGGAGGAGACAGAGAACATCACTTCACACACGGAGACACGGAGGGACGGAGACACTCCCATGCCACTCGCCCATGCTTCAGGCGACGTCACGCTCTTCCCCGTCCGCGGCGGGGCGCCCTTCCCCGGGAGCATCGGCCCCTTCGCCGGCGCCTGCGGCCGCTCCCGTCCCCTGCACCTCTCGCCCGGCGTACGGGATCAGGAGGTCGAACTTGCGCATGTCCCAGGCGGCGGTGGGGCAGCGTTCGGCGCACAGGCCGCAG
This sequence comes from uncultured Gemmatimonadaceae bacterium, assembly GCA_964391035.1. Taxonomy (GTDB): domain Bacteria; phylum Gemmatimonadota; class Gemmatimonadetes; order Longimicrobiales; family RSA9; genus JAWVYT01. Next base: position 12,689 of record CAYMLW010000042.1, on the reverse strand, counting down.
TGGACGCACAGATCCTCATCCTTGACCATGATCCGCGCGGTCTGGGGCAGCGCCTCGGAGGCGTAGAGGGGCTGGTCCAGGTTCTCGGCGGGGGCCTTGAGGCGGGGTCGCAACTCGGCCTCGTCGCCGTTCCAGGTGATGGTCAGGCAGTCGACCGGGCAGACGTCGATGCACGCATCGCACTCGATGCACAGCGGCGCCGTGAAATGGGTCTGGATATCGCAGTTGAGGCAGCGTTCGACCTCCCGGAGCGTGCCCTCGAGGTCGAAGCCCAGCTCCGCCTCGACGTCCAGGCTGGCCATGCGCTTCTCGAGGTCGGCGAAGCGCATGGGCGTGCGGTCCGCGGTGTCGAAGTAGTTCGAGTAGCTCCACTCGTGGAGCCCCATCTTCTGGGTGACCAGGTTCATGCCGTAGTCCGGCCGGTCGTGCAGGTCCCGGCCCTGGCAGTGGAGGTCCATCGAGATGGCCGCCTGATGGCCGTGCTCGACCGCCCAGATGATGTTCTCGGGGCCCCAGGCCGCGTCGCCGCCGGCAAAGACCTGCGGCAGGGTGGTCTGGTACGTCGCGCGATCGACCACGGGCTGGCCCCACTCGTCGAACTCGAGGCCCAGGTCCCGCTCGATCCACGGGAACGCCGTGTCCTGCCCGATGGCCAGGATCACCGCGTCCGCCTCGATGATCACGTCCCGCTCGTGCTCCTGGTGCAGCGTGCCCGCCTCGTCCTCCCACGAACGGAGCACCTCGAACTCCATCCCGATCAGCCGGCCGTCCTCGACCACGTAGCGCTTGGGCGAGTGGTTCTCGACGATCTCGACCCCCTCGGCCTCCGCGTCCTCCAGCTCCCACGGGCTCGCCTTGAAGTAGCCCCGGGGCTTCCGGGCCATCACCTTCACGTCCGTCCCGCCCAGGCGCTGGGCAGTGCGGCAGCAGTCCATGGCGGTGTTGCCCACGCCGATGACCAGCACCCGTGGCGGGATCGAGGTCACGTGGCCGAACGCCACCGACGCGAGCCACTCGATCCCGATGTGGACGCCATTCGAGTCCCAGCGGCCGGGCAGCTCGAGCTCCTTCCCCCGGGGGGCGCCCGAGCCGATGAAGACCGCGTCGTAGCCCTCGGCCAGGAGCTCCTTCATGCTGTGGACCGTCGTGTTCAGGCGCAGGTCCACGCCCATGTCGATTATGAAGTCGATCTCCTCCTGGAGCACCGCCGGCGGCAGGCGGAACTTCGGGATGTTGTGCCACATCAGCCCGCCCGCCCGCTCCGTCTTCTCGAAGATCGTGACCTCGTAGCCCAGCGGGAGCAGGTCATTGGCCACCGTGAGCGACGCCGGCCCCGCGCCCACACACGCCACCCGCTTCCCGTTCTTCTCCTCCGGCACCTCCGGGAGCAGGTCCCGGACGTCGTCGCGCAGGTCCGCCGCCACCCGCTTGAGCCGGCAGATCGCGACCGGCTCCTCGTCCACGCGACCCCGCCGGCAGGCCGGCTCGCACGGCCGGTCACAGGTGCGGCCCAGCACGCCCGGGAAGACGTTCGACTGCCGGTTCAGCATGTACGCGTCCGTGTACCGGCCCTGGGCGATGAGCCGGATGTAGCCCGGCACGTCCGTGTGGGCCGGGCACGCCCACTGGCAGTCGACCACCCGGTGGTAGTACTGCGGGTTGCCTACGTCCGTCGGCTCCATCGCTTCCGCTGGCTCGAGGGACGGGTGGACGCGGCGTCCGGGGCTCCTTCCCGGGGACCGGCATCGTGGCCGCCCCGGCTGTCGGGATCGGCTTCCCGGGTCAGCGCCTCGTCCGCGGCATGGAGCGGGCAGCACCAGCCCGTGCAGCGGGTCGGGTAGTCCAGGCAGCGCAGCGCTGCCGGGGTCGCCGCACTCGGGCGGCCCGGGGTCGGTGCACCCATCGTCAGGACGACGGGCACGTTCCGGTCCACGGCGGAGCAGTACGCTCGGCGCACGTCCACGGTCACCTCCGGGGAGGGGGTCGGCGCACGGGGGCGCCGCTGTTCGTCTTGGATATGAGATAAAGCGGGCGGGCCGCTTCTGATTCCGGACCGGTCCAATGAACGTAACACGCGCCGGTCCGTTGCGGCCAGCGGGGCGGGTGGACCGGCAGGCTCCAAACAACCACCCTTGCCCCGCCGATCCCCGCCCGGGCATCCTACGACCCCGGCCGGCCACCGGTCCCGGTCGGGTCCGGCCGATCGCCGCGCGGGAGACGCCGATGGCAGCAGAAGACAGAAGGCCATTCAGGAACCTGTACGCCGTACTGAGAGTGCCGCGTACGGTGCACGTCATCCCGGGCACCGGCGATATCAAGGTCTCCTATACGAGCGTTCTCACGGACTTCAACGAGTCGTCCTTCTACCTGACGCAGCCGGCGAAGGGGCACGAAGAGATGCCCCTCGAGGAGGGCGACGAGATCCGGATCGTCTACTACGGCGATGATGCCGTGTACGACTTCTCCACGGCCGTGATCGGCTGTCATGCGGGTCGGCCCGGGGGTCGTAGATACGAGGCAGCCATTCCGGAGAGGTGCTGGCGCGTGCAGCGGCGCGACTCCTACCGACTTACGATCCAGATCGATGCGGAGTATCGGGTCACGGGTGATCCGATCCCGTGCCGGATCACCGACGTCAGCGGCGGCGGGATCGCGTTTCGAATGAACGAGCCCCTCGAGGTCGGCGCACGGATCGAGGTGTCGTTCTCCCTCGGCGGCGTGGAGGAGTCGGATCGAGTCCGGGAGAGGGTCGAAGTGGTCCGGGTCTGGCCCGCCACCAGCAGCGCCAGCTCCACGTGGGCCTATGGCTGTGGGGCATCGTTCGTCGAGATCGACACGCATTCCAGGGACCGCATCCTCCGGTTCATCTTCCTGAAGCAGATGGAATCACTGGCGAGACGGAGGGTGTAGGACATCCGGGGCGATCCCCATCGCCCCGCCCGGCTCGCGGCTCCCTCTGGTGGCACCGGGGCCTGCCGGGCTATCATCAAGCCGGACGCCGACTTGACGCCGACGCCCGAGCCGCTGCCGGCCCACCCAATCCTCCCGACACGCCATGACGCCAGCACCGATCAGGGGAGACATCGCCCGCACCATCCTGGTGGGCCTGGTCCTCGCCGGCGTCGTGCTGGTGGCCCTGGCCGTGGCGGCGTGCGACGAGGGCGCCACGCCTCCCGAGCCCGCCCCGGACACCACCGCGCCCTCGGTGCCCCGGGGGGTGGCCGCCGAGGCGCGGTCGGATACCCGGATCGATGTGAACTGGGACCCGTCGACCGACGATGGCGCCGTCGACGGCTACCGGCTCTTCCGGGACGGCCGCCAGATCGCGGACCTCGCCCGGACCGACTTCAGCGACACCGGCCTGACCCCCGCCACCACGTACGGCTACACCGTCGCGGCGTACGACACCGTCGGGAACGTCTCCGCCGAGTCGGAGCCCGCCACGGCCACCACCGATGCGCCGCCGCCGCCGCCCGACACCACCCCCCCGACCGTGCCCGGCAGCGTGACCGCCACAGCCGTCTCGAGCGCCGAGATCGACGTGGCCTGGGACGCCGCCACCGACGACGGCGAGGTGGCCGGGTACGTGGTGTACCGTGAGGGGTCGGAGGTGGCCGACGTCGTCGGGACCGACCACCGCGATACCGGCCTCGAAGCCTCGACACCGTACCGGTACACCGTCGCCGCGTACGACACGGCCGGGAACCGCTCCGGCGAATCCGAGCCCGCTTCGGCCACGACGGCCGCGGACCCGGACCGGGTCGTCGAGGTGGCGGACCTCCGGGTCGCCTCCGGCGGCGAGTACGTCGTCGAGGACGGGCTCAATGCCGGCGATACCCGCTACACCGACCGGGGCTACACCTTCGAGGCGCCGGTCCCGGACCCGCTCCACGGCCTCACCTTCATCCGGACCGCCAACGACGACCAGAGCGCCAGCCCCGGCGACACGGAGTTCCTGGCGTTCGACGTGATGGAGGACATCCGGGTCTACGTAACCCACGACGACCGGGCTCCCCTGCCCTCCTGGCTCGCCGACGGCTTCACCGACACCGGCCTCGACCTCCTGGACAGCGACGAGCTCAGCGGCGACCACAGCGTCTTCAGCGCCGTCTTCCCCGCAGGCACCATCACCCTCGGCGCCAACCTGGACGAGACGCCCGCCGACGCGAGCATGTACACCGTCATCCTCGAGGGCGGCGCCGTCTGGTCCGACACCGTGGCGCCCACCGTGCCGGCCAATCTCGACGCCACCGCCGTCTCCGACTCCCGGATCGACGTCTCCTGGGAAGCCGCCACCGACGACGTGGGCGTCGAGGGCTACCGCCTCTTCCGCGACGGCGCGGAGATCGCCGACCTCGCCGGCACCGCCTACTCCGACACCGGCCTCGACCCCGCCACCGCGCACTTCTACACCGTCGAGGCCTACGACGACGCCGGGAACGTCTCGGGCGAGTCCGCCGAGGCCGGCGTCACCACCGACGCGAGCGACCACGTCGGGCGGGTGATCACCACCGACGCCGGCAACCCCCGCTGGCTCTTCTACGACGACGGCGATCCGTTCTTCCTGGCCGCGTCGGGCGGTCCCGAGGGCTTCCTCTACCGCGGCACGCGCCAGGGCGACGGCACCCGCGGCGGCGGGGACCAGGAGGGGATCATCGACGACCTGGCGGCGGCCGGCGTGAACGGCATCTACCTGATGGCGGTCCGCTCCGATGGCGGGGATGGGGATGCCACGCACAACCCCTGGATCGGTTCCGACCCGGACAACGGCCTGGACGACGACATCCTGGACCAGTGGGAGGGCTGGTTCGACGCCATGGACGCCGCCGGGATCACCATCTACTTCTTCCTCTACGACGACAGCGCCGACCCCTTCGGCGGCGCGTCCATGGGCGCCGAGGAGGAGGCGTTCGTCGGCGCACTGGTGGACCGGTTCGAGCACCACGACCGGCTGATCTGGGTCGTGGCCGAGGAGTACAGCGAGTCTCTCAGCGAGGGCCGGGCCTCGGAGATCGCGGCCGAGATCCGGGCCCACGACCCGGTCCACCCCATCGCGATCCACCAGCTCGAGGGCACCATCTTCGACTTCGACGACGACCCCAACCTCGACCAGTTCGCGATCCAGACCAAGGACGACGACCCCGACGACCTGCACGACACGATCGTCGAGGCGTGGGGCAACGCGTCCGGCGACTACAACCTGAACATGGCCGAGCTGAACAACAGCCAGGGCCACGCCAACCACGCCACCGACGAGATCCGGCGGTTCAACTGGGCCGCGGCCACGGGGGGCGCGTACGTCATGGTCCTCTTCTGGTGGGAGCAGACCACACCGTCCGCCACGGAGCTGGCCCAGCTCGGCTACCTCCGACGCTTCATGGAGCTGACCCGGTTCGACCGCATGGAGCCGGACGACAGCCGCGCCGCCGGCGACACCGACTGGGTCCTCGGCGAGCGGGGCGGCAACGACGCCTACGTCGGCTACGGCCGCAGCGTCTCCACCGGGATCGGCTTCACCGACCTCGACGCCGGCGTCTACATCCTCACCTGGCTCGACCCGGTGACGGGCCAGCGGCATACCGAGCGGCAGACGGTCCCGGCCGCCGGCGCGTTCACCTTCCATCGGCCCGCCGCCCTGTCCGGCGACGAGCTCGTGCTCTACGCCCGCACCCCGGGATTCTGATGCGAAAGCTCCTACGGCTCGGTAAAGGAGTGACCGGGCTCCCTTCGGCGATGCTCCTCCTCGCCCTGGCCGGGCTCCAGCTCCCGGCCTGCACGTCGCCCCCGGACCGGGAGCCGCCGACGCCACCGGCCGGGCTGCGGGCCGACGCGGCGTCGCCTGGAAAGGTCGTCGTTCGCTGGGACGAGGCCACCGATAACCGCGCCGTGGCGGGCTACCAGGTGTACCGGGATACGGTCCGGGTGGCCGACGTGCGGGGGACCGTCCACACCGACACGGGCCTGGAGCCCGGCGCCGAGCACACCTGGGCCGTGGCCGCCTACGACGCCGCCGGGAACGTCTCCGTCCGGTCCGACCCCGCGAGCGCCTCGACGCTGCCCGGGGCCGGGGCCGGGCACGCGGCGGCCCGCAGCGCCATCGTCGCCGACCCCACCAACCCTCGCTGGCTCGTCCACGAGAGCGGCGAGCCCTTCTTCCTGGCCGGCTCCGGCGGACCCGAGGGCTTCCTCTTCCGGGGCGAGCGACAGCCCGATGGCACACGAGCGGGCGGCGACCAGGACCGGATCATCGACGCCCTGGCCGCCGCCGGCGTCAACGGCCTCTACCTCATGGCCGTCCGCTCCCACGGCGGCGATGGCACCGCCACGGAGAACCCCTGGATCGACTCCGACCCCGACCGCGGTCTCGACGGCGACATCCTCGACCAGTGGGAGCGCTGGTTCGACCGTATGGCGGCCGCCGGGATCACCATCTTCTTCATCGTCTACGACGACGACGCCGACCCCTTCGGCGGCGACGCCATGTCCGCCGACGAGGCCACCTTCGTTTCGTCTCTCGTCGACCGCTTCGAGCACCACGACCGGCTCGTCTGGGTCGTGGCCGAGGAGTACGACGAGGAGCTGTCACGGGAGCGGGCGTCGCAGATCGCCGCCCGGATCGCCGCCCGGGACCCAACCCATCCCGTGGCGATCCACCAGCACTCCGGGACATCGTTCGACTTCGCCGACGACCCGAACATCGACCAGTTCGCCATGCAGCTCGGGGACCGGGGGTACGACGCCGATTCGCCCGACGCGCTGCACGCCCATGTCCTCGACGCCTGGAAGGCCGCGGCCGGCCGGTACAACCTGAACATGGCCGAGCTGAACAACCGGCTCGGCCACGCCAACCACCCCACCGACGAGATCCGCCAGCTCAACTGGGCCGCGGCCATGGGCGGCGCCTACGTCATGGTCCTCTTCTGGTGGGAGCAGACCACCCCCTCCCGCACCGAGCTCCGCCAGTTCGGCCACCTGCGATCGTTCATGGAAGCCACTCCGTTCCACCGAATGGAGCCCGCCGACGAGCGGGCCGCCGGGGACACCGAGTGGGTGCTGGCCGGCGGAGATCTCTCCGGCGGCGACCTCTCCGACGGCGAAGTCTCCGACGGTGATCTCTCCGGCGGCAGCCGCGGGACCGGTGCCGGCCACCTCATCGGTTACGGCCGCGCCGTCGCATCAGGACTGGGGTTCACCGGCCTCCGCCCCGGCGTCTACGCCCTGACCTGGCTCGATCCGGCAACCGACGAGACGGTCGAGGAGCGGCAGACGGTGCCGGCGGCCGGACCCTTCACCTTCGCCCGGCCGACGGCCCTCTCCGGCCCGGAGCTCGCCGTCCACGCCCGCCGGGCGGACGTCGGCCCCCATGACGACAGCGACCGCGCCGGCGGGACCGACCCCGAGAATCGCGCCGCCCCGGACGACGGCACCACTTCGGACGAAGGCACCACCCCGGACGAAGGCACCACCCCGGACGACGGCCATCGGTCAGGGCGAGGTCGAGGGTAGATCCATGAGCCGGGCAGCGAAGCGGGTTCTGCGAGTGGCCGTGTCGGCGGGGCTGCTCGGCCTGCTGCTCTGGTGGGTCGATCTGGAGGCGGTGTGGGACGTGGCGCGTCGCCTGGAACCCGGACCCTTCGCCGTCGCCATCGGTGTCGCGTTTCTCGACCGGTTCGTCACCTTCGCCAAGTGGCAGCCGCTGCTGCGGGTCCTCGACATCCGGATCCGGTTCGCGGAGATCGTACGGCTCTACTGGGCCACGAACTTCGCGTCCATGTTCCTGCCCTCCTCCGTCGGGGCCGATCTGGTACGCGTCTACGCACTCGGCCGGTCCACCGGACAGGGCAGCTCCGTCCTCGCGTCGGTGGTGCTGGAGCGGATTCTCGGCGTGGCCGGGACGGTCGGGATGATCGCCATCGGCGGGCTCGGCATCCTGATCCTCGACTTCGACATCGCCCTGCCGTCCGGCGTGCTCTGGGCGGCCGTCGCGATCGGCGCCCTGGCGGTCCTGCCATTCAATCCCCGCCTGGCGGAGTGGCTCGACCGGCGGTGGGGGCAGCGCCTGACCGGTCCCTTCGGAGAGCGCGTCCGCCGGGCGGTGGCCGCCTATGCGTCCTATCGCGGCCATACCGGTGTCGTCTTCGTGGTCGGCCTGGTGTCGCTGGCCCGGCAGGTCTTCCCCGTGCTGATCTTCTACTTCGTCGCCACCGCGCTGGGCCTCGGGCTGCCGTTCTTCGTCCTGCTCTTCGTGGTCCCCGTCGTCATGTTCTTCGGCCGGCTCCCCGTCAGCATCTCCGGCATCGGCGTCGACGAAGGCATGACCGTCCTCCTCCTCGGCGCGTTCGGGTTCGGGGCCCCGGAGGCGCTGGCTCTGGGCCTCGGCCGGCGGCTGATCATCTGGATCGCGGTGGCGCCCGGCGCTCTGTTCTGGAGCGACCTCGCCGGGATGGCCGCCGGGGCGAGGGAAAGGGCGACGCTGTCCCATTGAAGTATGGCGCGGAGCCGGGCCCCGAGAGAGGACGTCGCACCAGTCGCCCGTTCTGACCCGATCGAGCATGGAGCGGGATGCCGGCCTTCGTCCCTCGTCCGAGGGGACACCGCCTCGGCCGGGATGACGCCACATGGCGGAATGCGCCTAGACTGGCGACTGGTGCGACGTCCTATTCACGCTCGCCTCGCACGATCACCGGCGAGCCCAGCCACCGCGTCACCCCCACCGCCCCCGGCACCGCCTCCAGCGCACGCCCCACTCTCGCCGACCCGTGCAGCCGGTGCAGCACCATGGGGAACAGGTACTGGGCCCGCTGGCCGGTGGGCCGGAAGCCCAGCCCGTCCAGGCCAGCGGCGATCTCGCCGGGCCGGAACGACGTCCACTCCCGCGTGTCGCCCTCGATCCGCTGCTTGAGGCCGAAGAACAGCCCGGCCAATCCGTTCACGCTGCGCGCGCTGGGGAACTCCACCACCACGGCCCGTCCCGCGACCCGACAGAGCTCGGCCAGCAACGCTCGCCACGCGGCCGTGTGCGGCAGGATCCGGTAGCACAGCACCACGTCGAAGGCGGCATCCGGAAAAGGCAGCTCGGCGAGCGGCGCCCGACGGTACCGGCAGAGACCCATCCTCACCGCACCCTCCGCCATCGTACCCTCGACGGGGCCGCTCCCCAGGACCGTGGTCTCGAAGCCCATTTCGTGGAGCAGCCCGATGAGTTGACCGTGCCCCCCACCCACGTCCAGCGCTGTCCCTCGGGGCAGGTCCTCGAGCAGCGACCGCGTGGCCTCCTCCTGGACGTCGAGGAACCAGCGGCCCACCGTCCCCTCGAAGCGCTGGGCGTACGCCGGCGAGGAGGACGCGAGGTCGGGCGCGTCGCGGGACGAGGGGCTCACCGGCGCGTCACAGGTACCCGTTCTCTCGGTACCACTCGCCGGTCCTGCGGAGGCCTTCCGGCAGGCGCACGCGCGGCGCGTAGCCCAGGTCGCGCCTCGCCCGGCAGATGTCGAAGGCCCGGTCCTGTCGGTACCAGTCCACGCGCCTGGGGAAGATCGGCGGCGTGATCCCGAACGGTCGGAACGTCCTCTCCATGACGTGGCCCGCGACGATGAGGGGCAGGATCGGCAGGTGGATGATCCTCACGTCCACGTCCAGCGCCACGCCCACCGCTCTGACCAGCTCCTTTATGGTCACGTACCGGTCGTCCGCGATGAGGTACGCGCCCTGGGTGCCGGCGCCCGGCGGCATCGTGAGCAGGAACGCGTCGACCAGGTTGTCGATGTACAGGGGGTGGTAGAAGGTGCGGCCGCTGCCGAACATCGGGAACCAGCCCCTGGCCACCCGGTTGAAGATCATCTGGAACCGCTCCGGGTCCCCCGGGCCGTAGATCGCGGTGGGCCGGAGGATGCTCGTCTCCATCCCCTTCCGCCGGTACTCCTGCGCCACCCGCTCTCCCTCGTACTTGGTCCGCTGGTAGTAGTCGGCCGGAGCGATCGGAGCGTCCTCCCCGGCGGGCGGATCCGCCACGTTGCCATGGACCCCGCACGTACTGCAGTAGACGACCTTGCGCGCCCCCGCCTGCGCGGCGGCCTCGAACACGTTCCGGGTCCCGTCGACGTTCACCTCGTCATAGTACGACTCGGCCACGTCCAGCTCCCGGAACGCCGCGGCCAGGTGGTAGACCAGGTCGGCCCCGCGGGAGGCGGCGCGCACGGCAGCCGGGTCGGTGACGGATCCCATGACCACGTCGGCGCCCCGCTCCCGCAGCCGATCGTCCTGGACGCCGGGCGTGTGGTCGAAGGCCACGACGTCGTGGCCTTCTTTCAGGAGACGGAGGGTCAGCGCCGTGCCGGTGAAGCCAGTGCCGCCGGTGACGAGTACCTTCATGATCCCGTGTCTCCCATTCGCATGCGAAGCTGCTGGGCCAGCGCGTCGACGATCCCGTCGCGCCGGCCGATGGCCTGGGGCGAAGATCGAAGCCCACGCAGCGCCTCCGCAACACCCGCCCGGGGTCGGTCCCGGTCCAGCCCGCCAGGAAGGCTGAACCCGTACCGGCCGACCTTCCGGTCCTGGCCGGGGAGCGGGAGAGGATCGCTGCCGGGGAGCACCGGCCAGCCGGGTCGAAGGGCCAGCCGGAACGGGTGCGGTGGCGGTGCGCGCCCCGGCCGGAGCGCGGTGTCGCCCAGGAACCAGCTCGGATCCCGGCCCGCCTCCAGAAGCTCGCGGATGGCCCGCCGCCGGGTCCTCGGCCACCACTTGCCGAATGCCCAGGGCAGCACCGCGATGCCGCCGGCCCCGGCAATGGCCTCCATGGCCTCCCGCACCTCGAGCCCCGTCGGGATCCGGTCGGACGTCGCCAGCCCGAGGACCTCCAGCCCCTCGACGGTCCGGTACTGCCAGCCTTCCAGCAGGACGACCTCCCGTCCCGACCACGACTCGGCGAACCGTGCGCTCCCCCCGTCGGCGGCCCGGCACTCCCATTCCGGCCCCGCCCCCGCCACCAGCCGATCCCGGACCGCCGACAGGTCGCCCTCCGCAGGCGTCAGCGCCAGTGCCAGCACGACCACCGGCGTTCCGTCTGTCTCGTTGCCGGATCGGCACGTAGCGTGGGGTCCCGCCCCACCGTGATCACTCGGGGCAACCGCCAGGCCGGCGGCGGCGCGCAGGAACCGCCGGGCGTCGAAGCGCGGGTAGCAGTGGACGTGGCCGTCCACGACGCAGTCCCGGCCCGCCACGTCGCTACCCTTCCTCCCCGAGGACCGCGGCCGCCAGCCCCAGCGCATCGCCGTCCGCCCGACCGACCGGTCCGAGCTCCGTGCGCCGGTGGACCAGGTCCTCGGGGAGAACCGCCATCTCCCGGTCCGCCGCGTGCCGGAGCTGGGCGACGATGACCGGGGCGTCGCCATGGACGCGGCGGGGGGCCTGGTCGCGGATCCGGGCCAGCACGGCCTCACAGTCGGCGCCGTGCATGTGGACCACGTGGGTGAGGACGTCGTCGGGGACGCCCGGGTGTCGCGCCCGCGCCTCCCGGACCAGGGCGTCGAAGGACCGGAACCGGCCGCCGGACAGGGGTCGGGAGAGAGTTCGACACGGAGCGTCGTGGGCCAGGTACGCCCCGACCCGATCCACGACGGCCTCGGCCACGGCCCGGGCCGTCGTGAGCTTCACGGCATGGACGGAGTACACGCCGGGCAGCCCGTCGGAACCGTGGTCCAGGATCGCCGGCCGCTCCAGGAGATCGAGGCGTCGGGACCCCGGGGCCCTTGGGAGCCGGCCGACGTGGCGATGCACGACGTCATCCCGGGTCAGGTCCAGGCCGCCGCGTCGCAGCGCTTCGATGAACCGGTCCGTCTCCGCCTCGACGGCGGCGTCCGGAACCTCCCCCGCGGCCCCCGCCGCCCCCGCCGCCCCCGCGGCAGCGTCCACGGCGGCGTCCACGGCGGCGGCCCCGGCGAAGTAGTGGGTCCCGATCATGAGCCGGTCGCGCCACGGCACGCCGAAGAGCATCCGGCGCTCGCCTTCCAGCTCCGCGGGCCAGCCGAACGCAGCGGTGTGGCCGCGGCCCCGGAGCACGAGGTTCATCCCGGCGATGTACGCCGGCGCCCGACCCGGCAGCCCCGGGATCGGCGCGGCGCCGGCGGTGCTCACGACCGTCCGCGCCCGGACCTCCAGCTCGGCGCCGGACAGGCTGTCGCGCACCCGTACCGTCCCGCCGTCGCCGCCGGACACGCCCACGGCCCGGGCGTAGTTGGCGACGACCGCGCCATCCTCCACCGCGGCCCGGACGACCTCCAGCACCAGCCGCTCCGGGCTGTACAGCACGCCGTCCCAGAAGATGACGCCGCCTCGTCGGCACCCTGTCGGGTCCCCGCCGGACGCCCCGGCCCCGACCGCGGCGGGATCGGCGGCCAGCCGCGCGGCGGGCGCCGCCGCCCCATCCGCGGCGGGATCGGCGGCCAGCCGCTCGGCGCACTCGCCGGCATCGAGCAGCCGACCCGGCGGGAGCCGTCGCTCCGGCTCGACCCCCCGGTTGCGGTCGAACCCCAGGGCATCGGCGAGGGCCGTGGCGGTCCGGATGGCGAACCGGTTGGTGTCCAGCGTGCCCCGATCCGGCACGACCACGGGCAGCGGCAGCGCGAGGTGCGGGGCCGCCCGCAGCCAGTGGCTCCGCTCCCGGATCGAGCGCCGGGCCCGGCCCACGCCGC
>CAYMLW010000041.1:8711-18534 GCA_964391035.1 uncultured Gemmatimonadaceae bacterium | reverse complement strand
GTGGGTCTGGCAGGCGGAGCGCCCCGGGCCCTTCTCCATGCGGTTCCGGATCGTTGCGGACCCTGCCGCGAGCGACGACACGGAGAGGGCCTGCATCCTGGAGTAGTACCCCCGCCGCGGGGCGCGGGCCGTTTTCCCGCTCTATGCACTCTCGACATGCCCGCCGCCGTCCCGCGATGGCGCGCAGCGAGCTGCGACGCCGGCACCGATCCCTCTTCCGAGCCGGCCGAGACAGTGATTGGCCCCGACGGCGGCACCGTGGTGTTCGAGAACCTGTCAGTGACCATACCACCTGGTGCCCTCGGCGAGGAGGTCGAGATCACGGTGGAGCGGATTGAGGCCGCCACAGCGACGCCCGCGGAAGGGCTGACCCTCATGGAGGGCGCCGCCTTCGACCTGGGCCCCGATGGTCTCACGTTCGACGAACCCTTCGAACTCGCCATCTCGTACGACCTGGCCGATATCGCGGACGGCACCTTCGACGAGGAGCTGAAGATCTACAGCGTGGACGTTCGACCGTCCGCGCTCCCGAGCGATGTCGACGCCGAGGCAGGCGTGGTGGTGGCGGAATCGGACCACTTCTCGGGCTACGCCGTGGGCAGGGCGGACTGCTCGGTCTGGGTGAGCCTGCTGGGTACCCGGGTGACGGCGGAGGAAGCGGCGCCCCTGTTCCGTACCGATTCGGCCAGGGCCATGGTGCCAGGAGTGTTCTCCTATGTCGGGAATGAGGTGGAAGGGACCGGAAACTCCTCCTTCGGCTTCGGGACTGCGCCGGACGCGCCTCAACCCAACGACATCGGCCAGACGAGCGGGCAGAGCACGTATCCAGTCCTCGTCCAGGGCGCTCAACCCCTGGGGAACACGGCCATCACGTACACGACGTTCCTGGGGCCCACCGCGGATTCCACGCACCTCCCGCCGCTGGAAGCCAACATTACCCAGAACGATGGGGAGTCGTTGGCCGGGACGGTGAGCGGCCTCGTCCGGCTCTGGGACGACGCGGAGAGCGACTCGCCCATTCAGGCGGGATTCCGGATCACGGCGAACCCGCTCATCAGCGACGCGGTCCAGAAGCGCTGCGCCGTCGAAAACAACCTGTAGCCCGACCCGCAGTCCGGTGCCGGGATGGCCTCCGCGTGGGGATGAGGCCGAGAATGCGGGGAGATTCGTCGCCAGGCGCAGCAAGCCTGGGAACGGGGTCATCACCCGGAGGCAGTGCCCAGGGCCTCCCGGGCGGCCCGGCACTCCTCGACCCGCTCGGCCTGGCTCCCCGGCGCGGCCGCCTCGAGGATCCCGAGGGCGTCGATGATCCGGGGCCGGGCCTCGGCCACACGGCCCTGGCCGGCCAGCGCCCGGCCGAGCCGGCACGAGGCGACGGCGTGGATCCAGTGTCGCTCGCCGAGACTCCGGCCCAGGATCCCCAGCGCCTGCCGGGCCGAGGCCTCCGCGCCGGCGTGATCGCCCTGGTTCAGACGGATCTCCGTCCGGGTCAGGTACGGAAACGCCGCGGTCGGATGGTCGGGGCCAAGGGCGACGCGCAGGGCCGTGGCGGCCCGATCGAGCAGCCGTTCCGCCTCGTCGTAGCGCCCCTGCTTGTTCAGGTTCGCCGCGAGATTCTGCAGCGCACTGGCGGTCTCGCTGTCGTTCTCGCCGAGCACCCTGCGACGGTCTCCGAGCACGCGGCGGTACGCCGCCTCCGCCGCTTCCAGGTCTCCGCTCGCGTCCAGCATGACGGCGAGGTTGTTCCGCGTGGCGAGCACAAAGGGGTGGTCCTCGCCGAGGGCCGGGCCGAGGATGGCGAGGGCCTCCTCGAACGCGGCCCGGGACGCGTCGTAGCGCCCCTCGACGCTCGACAGGGTCGCTTCGCTGACCAGCACGAATCCGAGCTCCGGGTGCGTCCCACCGTAGGCCGCCCTCGCCAGGGGGGCCGCCTCGTCCAGGAGAGAACGGGCGGCGTCGAAGTCGCCGTTCAACCGATGGTAGTCGGAGAGCTTGTAGAGGACCTGGGACAGCTCGGCCTCCGGGATCGAGTCCGCCGAGCGGTACAGGGAGATGGCCTGCTCGAGGTGGAGTCGCGCGCTGTCCGCCGCGCCCCCGCTCGACGACGACAGGAAGTTGCCGATCGCGGTGTGGAACGGCGCGAGGCGGGGATCGTCGGGCCCGTACGCCGATCGGGCCGTGGCCAACGCCGTATCGAACAGTGCCCGGGCGGAGTCCCGTCCCTCGACTGCGGAAGACTGGTTGGCGAAGTCGAGCAGCGCCTCGGCCACCTCGCCGGACGCGGGGCCGTGGGCCCGGCGGAGCGCGTCCAGCGCGTCCCGGGTCACCGGCGCGGCCCTCTCGTACTGGCCGAGATTCAGGAGCACCTCGCCGATGCTGGCCAGCACCTCGCCGAGGATGGCGGGGCGGTCCGCGAGCTCCCGGCGCGCCTGATCGGCGCCGTGCTCGAGGGCCTCGACCACGGTGATGTCGCTGCCCCGTTCGGGGTCCGCCGGTGCGTAGGGGTCGGCGCTCCGGAACAGGCCCACGAGCACGTCCTTCACCTCCTCCGCCTTGGCGGCCTCGGCCCGGGCCAGGTTCCGTTCCCGCTCGGCCCGACGGGCCTGGACGAGGGCGGCGGTCGTCGACGTCAGGAGCAGAACGGCCACCACCAGGGCGGCGGTCACTCCCCCCCGGTGCCGATCGACGAACCTGTGAACCCGGTAGCCCAGCGTGTCGCGACGGGCCGTGACCGGCTCGCCGCGGCGGTAGCGCTGGATGTCGTCGACCAGGGCGCCCGCGGAGTCGTAGCGGTTCTCCGGCTCCTTGCTGAGCGCCCGGAGCGTGATCGTGTCGAGGTCGCCGCGGAGGGTGCGGGCGAGGTCGCGGTGCGTGGTCGAGCGGGCCGCGGGCGCACCGTCGTCGATGAGGGTGCTCGGCGGCGACGGGCTCGTCTCGGTGATGATCCGCTCGGCCCGGGCCGGGGACAGGGCCCGCACCTCGTAGGGCCGGCTGCCGCTGAGCAGCTCACAGAGGAGGAGGCCGAGCTGGTAGACGTCCGACGCGGTGGTGATGGGCTCGCCGGTCACCTGCTCCGGGCTGGCGTAGGCGGGGGTGAGGGGCCGCAGCCCCGTTCGGGTGACGTCGCCGGGGGCGGGGTCGAGGAGCTTGGCGATGCCGAAGTCCAGGAGCTTGACGCGCCCGCGCGTGTCGACCATCACGTTGGAGGGCTTCAGGTCCCGGTGGACGACCAGATGGCGGTGGGCCTCCTGGACGGCCCGACCCACATCGCAGAAGAGCGCCAGCCGGTCATCGACGGAGAGGCGTCTCGTGTCGCAGTACTCGTCGATGGGGGTGCCTTCTACGTACTCCATGACCAGATACGGCAGGCCGTCGGGCGTGGCGCCGCCATCGAGGAGGCGGGCGACGTGGGGGTGATCCATTGACGACAGGATCTGGCGCTCGGCCAGGAATCGGCGAACGACGTCCTCGGTGTCCAGCCCCCGCTTCAGGATCTTGACCGCCACCTGCTGGTCCCACTGGCCGTCGTCGCGCTCGGCGAGGTACACGCTGGCCATGCCGCCCTGGGCGAGACGCCGGACCAGGCGATACGGTCCGAGCCGGTCGCCGCTCCGGTCGAAGCCGGTGTCATTCGACCGGCTCGGCCCGTCCGGGCCGCCCGTACCGACGTCCGGGAAGAGCTCGTCCAATGGCAGCTCCCACAGGTCCTCGGCCCCCTCTTCCAGGAACCCCGACGCCTCGCCGGCGGCGTCCAGGAGGTCCTCGACCGCCGCCCTCAGCTCCTCATCAGCGGCGCACTCCCGGGCGACGAACGCGGACCGCTCGTCCGGCGGGCGTTCCAGGGCCCGGCGGAAGAGGTCGTCGACACGGTCCCAGCGGTCAGCCTTCACCGGTCCATCACCGGAGCGACCGGTACAGGTAGGCCTTGGCCCGGGTCCAGTCCCGCTCTGCGGTCCGCAGGGACACGCCCAGCGCCTCGGCCGTGTCCTTCATGGTCATGCCGCCGAAGAACCGGCACTCGACGAGCTGCTCGAGCCGCCGATCGTGCCGGCCCAGCTCCTCGAGGGCCGTCTCCAGCGTCAGCAGCTCGATGGTGTTCGACGGGGTCTCGCCGTCGAGGTCCTCCCGGAGCGGGATCCGCAGGGCGTCGCCGCCCCGCTTCTGCGCGCCCTTCGCCCGGGCGTAGTCCACCAGCACGTGCCGGATGACCCGGGCGGCCACAGCGAAGAAGTGGGCCCGGTCCTGCCAGGTGGCCGTGGCCTGGTCCACGAGCCGGAGGTAGGCCTCGTGGACGAGAGCCGTGGTGCCCAGCGTGTGGTCGTCCCGTTCCTGCGCGAGCCGGCGATGGGCGATGCCCCGCAGGTCGTCGTAGACCAGCGGGATCAGGCGGGCGAAGGCATCCCCCTCCCCGGCGGAGCAATCCGCCAGAAGCTGCGTGATGCGGCTGGGTTCGGCAGGGCCGGAGGATTCCACTGTGAGCGCTGCGTGGGGGGTCCGATTCTCCGGCCATATGTAGGTCGCGTCCCCCGGGTCGGTCAAGCGACGCAACGAGCGCGGGTCCCGCGTCGCCCGCCGGTCAGCGCATGTCCTCGAGATTCGCCACCACCGCCCGGGCGACCCGCCGGCCGACATCCGGGTCGATCCAGTCCTCGTCGTCGGTCTTCCCCGTGATCCAGGCGGTCACGTTCCCGTAGAGGACCCGGACCGTGCCGCGGCCATCGGTGCCGGCGGCATCGCCGATGCCGGTCCAGCGCTGGTGCGTGACCCCCGTCTCGGGCATGGCCTCGACCAACACGCCGGCGACCTCGGCCTCCGTCTCCGACAGCTCGTCCGACCCGGCCAGCTCGTCCCGCATCCCTTCCCTGCCCTCCCCGACCTCATCCGCGCTCACGTCCTCCGTGAAGGTGGCGTACTCGCCGCGGGCACGCTCGACGCTCCCGTGGACCGTGAGGCCCATGAGGTTCAGGTTGCCGTCCGGGTAATCGGGACCCGCGTCCCACCGGTACAGACAGAACCCGTCGTACGGCTGCTCGATCGCGTCGAGGGCGATGCCGGTGGCGGCCGCCACGTCCTCCCGGGTGAGGAAGGCGCACCTGTCGTCCTCGATGGACTCGGCGAAGACCGGGGCATCGGGGGCCGGCGCCCCGGCGACGGGCGCCTCCTGGGTCGCGTCGGCCGGTACATCGGACCCGCAGGCCGCCACGACGGCGAAAACGAGGAGCGGGATCGCGGGGGACCGGCTACGGGCATGGGCATGGGCAGGGACTCGGGGGGCAGGGGGACGCATGGGTCTCTTTCCGTGGAGTGGGCCGTTCGTGTCCAGCGCCGGGCATGAGGCCGGTGCCGCTGCATGAGAGAGCGGGATCGGGGAACGAAGCCCGCCATCCCGGACATAACGGCCGACTCCGATGAGGCGGCGGCTCTACCCGCCGCTGGATTCCCCGCGCTGACGGACGGGGACGACCTGGCGAGAAGGGACGTGGCCAGCCGCGGACCGGGCGGGGACCGGGGCCCGCTTCATCCCGTAGGCGAGGGTGGCGGGCCAGATGCCCCCATAGGCGACGCCCCAGATCAGCTCACCGAGGGGGACCCCCATCACGGTCATGGCCCAGATCCCTCCGGTGGTCCAGACCCCGATCGCATCCGGCCACAGCCAGAGCATGAACCGGACATACAGGAGGTAGCCGATCCCGAAGGCGGCCGCCCCGGAAACGATGTACCGGCCGAGCCACGGGTCCGCCGCCAGGAGGTACAGGGTCCACGGGACCATGCACCCGAGGGCCGCGGCCATGGGATCCAGGCCCAGGGAAACCGCCCCTGCGATGGCCATCAGCCCCGTGGCGACCGGAACGAGCAGCCGGGCGGCGACGCGGGCGGGTCGGGTATCGAAGTCGCGGCGCCGGGGCCCCGCCCAGGCCGCCAGCGGCCAGGCCAGCCCGCCGGTCGTCATGGCGAATGCCATGTCCTCGAGCCCGACGGGCCCGAACAGGATGTAGGGCGGGTCCCAGTACCCGGGCACGAAGAGCGGCGCGAGGAATGCGAAGGGCAGCGCCGCGGCCGTCCCCAGGAGCATGGTGGCCCTGGCGCGGGGAACGAGCGCGTAGAAAACCCCGAAGACCCCGGCCAGGAGCAGGACGCCGAGGGCGTAGCTGTACTCCATCAGTGCATCCCGGAGACCAAGGACGTCGAGACCGGCTTCACCTCGCATTTCCAGGCGATCGTGGGACGGGCCGGCGTGGGACGCCGGTCCGGGGGCGCGGAGAGCATGTCGAGGGGGCTCGGGGAGAAGAGGGCGGTTCCGCGCTACGTTAGGAGGCCGTGAGCCTCGAGGTCAAGGTTCGCCCTTTCCAGATCGGGCCTCCGCTCCGTATCGTGCAGACAGGGGGAGCCCCGAGCCCTTCATCCCGGAGGGACCCATGAGACGAGTCCCGGTCGCCTTCATCGCCCTCGCCGCGCTGGCCTGCGAGAGCAGCCCCTTCTTCGAGAACACGCCGACGGAGCCCGAGCCCGCACCGGCGGCGGAGGTGGTCGTGGACGCCGCCGTGCGCGGTCGCATCGAGCCCACCCGCTGGTCCGTCACCCTCGACCTCAGGAACGACGGCGGCCCCGGCGAGTTCTACCTGCACCTCCAGGGCGTGTCCTCGGCGCCGGCGGGTCCGCCGACCGAGTGCGGCCTGACGCCGGAGCGGACCGTGCCGGGCGGCTGGCGGGAGACGGTGGCGTACGTGATCGAGTGCCCGCGCACGCCCCAGTGGGTCACGGTCTACACCCGGAGCGACGGCGAGGCGGAGTTCCGGGAGACGGACGTCTGGACCTACTGATCGCGGCCCCTCGGCGGCCTGCGGCTCCGGAATCGGCCGGGACCGCCCGCGCTACGGGTCTCGGGGCCGGTGCGCCGACGCCCGCTCCGGCCGGGCGGCCGCGTACCGGTCCCAGCGGCGGCCGTAGAAGAGGTCGTCGAGCCAGAGGGCGGGCCGTGCGAGCCATGGCATGAGCCGGAGGCCGGCTCGCACCGCGTCGTGGAAGGGCGTAGCGGGATGCGAGAAGGGGCAGCCGGCCATGCAGATACCGCAGTCGGTGCCCATCTGTCGCCAGTAGCCGTAGCAGCGCTCGACGTGGGTCGGCCATCGAGCGACGCCGCGCACGTCCTCCTTCGCCCCCCCGGTCAGCGCCCGGGCGGGGCAGTGCTCCGCGCACTTCCGGCACGTCTCGCAGAAGCGCTGGACACCCAGGGAGATCGGGGCGTCGTGGTCGAGGGGGAAGTCGGTCGAGATGCCGCCGAGCCGCACCCGGGCGCCGTACCGCTTCGACACCAGGATGTTGTTCCGGCCGACCTCGCCGAGTCCTGCGGCGACGGCGAGGGGCGGGAGGATGACGTCGTAGTGGGCATCGTAGTGGGGCCTGGCGGCGTAGCCGAGCCGGGCGAGCACCGTGGCCACCGTCATGCCGATCCGGGCCGAGCGAAAGTACTGCCGGGCCGACTCCCGGAGCGTTTCGGCCCGGGGCGCACGGGCCATGGCCCCGTGGTCCATCTCGACCAGGAAGACGAGGATCGACGGGTGGTCGATCTCGATCGGCTGACCGTAGTCCCCGTCGAGGCGGCCCTTGTGGCTGTACACGTAGGCCGGGTCGAGGGCCGTGGCGCCCACCGCCACCGCGCCCAGCGCTCGCGTCATCGCCTTCGCGGCTGCCGTGGGATCGGGCGACCCCGCGACCTCCTCGCTCCATCGCTCGACCGCCGCCGGGTCCGGCTCGATCGCCTCGATGGCGTTGAAGTACCGATGGGCCTCGGCGGAGACCTCCGGGTGGTAATGGGCACCGCCCGGCTCGCAGAGCGCCGGCATCCGCCGCAGGTGGTCGTCCTTCCGCTGGAGCTCGGGGCGGCGGGCGTAGTAGTCCTCGTACGGCGACGACCCGGCCACCCGAGCCATGCGCGCGAACATGGTGTCCCGCTCATCCACCCGTTCGGTGGGCGTGCCCGATGCCTTCGTCGACGGGCTGGCCATGTCCTGAGTATCGCGGGGCGACGGCCGCGACGACAGGCCTCGACTACGGCGCTTCGACCCGGCGACAGATCAGACTGAGCCCGTTGACCCAGTGGGTGTCGGGGCCGCGGCGACGCAGGCTGACCACCAGGCCCGTCGCCATCTGCTGGCGAGGACAGCTCACGAACTGGCGGACCCGGCAGTTGGGGCGCTCGAACCCGTCCCGGATCATGAAATCCGCCCGGTCCAGGCCGGAATCCAGGTACTCCTCCGGCCTCCAGCCCCGGACCTGCACGCCCTTGACCCGGGCGTTCTGCCGCTCCCCGTTCACACAGACCTCCAGGCCGACGACGCCGTAGCCCGGCTCGAGGGCCGCCGTCCGCCGCGACGACAGGTCCATCCCGGTCAGAAGCCGGGAATACGCTTCCACCGCCCGGCCCACGGCCCGGGGAACGGCGAGCGGCCCGCGGAGACAGTCGACCCAGAGCTCCGGACCGGCGTCCGCCCGGACCCGCGCCCCGTCCCCGGTCTCCTCGACTTCGATCGCCGCCTCGAGCTCCTCGTCGAAGGACCGCGCCCGCTCCAGTACCGCCGCCGTCGGCTCCAGCGCAAGCGCGCACGGGCGATCCATATGCTCCGCCATGGTCACGCCCCGCAATAGCTCCGTCCCCAGGTCCAACCGACGCTCCTGATCCACCGGGCCCCAGCCGGCACGGTCGGTGATGCTGGCCACGCCTTCGCCGACGAATCGCCACCGTCTCGCGTCCACTGGCGTCGCGATCATCGGCGTCGCCGCCTCCGCCGGCGCCATCTCCAGCGCCACCGGCCCCGCGATCGACGCCGGCTCGTATCGCTCCCCGTCCACCAGCACCAGCGCCCCGCCGGGCTCCCCCAGGGCGATCCGCCGGATCTCGCCGTGGACCTCGTACGCGTCGTTCCCATTGCGTACGAACCCGTGAGCCCACTCGCCATCGATGGTGTCGCCCGGATTCAACCCGGCGACGTGGCCCCCGACCTCCGCGTTCAACGGAGCCAACCGGCCGTCCACCTCGATCTCGTACACCACCCGCTGACCCAGGCCACGGACCAGGATCGTGTGATCCGGACCCCCGAGCGCCCGGTCCACATGCGCCCGGCTCGCCGGCGGGATCCGGTCCTCCACCTGGGCTGCACCACCGTCCGGCACGCCCAGCACACAGAGGCCGAGGGACAGGATGACCTGCGGAAGACCACGAGATTGCATAGCGCGCTCCAGTACGGGCAAGCAGAAAGGAATAGACACGGAAACCGCTGTTCTTCAGCGTCGCTCCGGCTCATGGTCGGGAAACGATGGCCCCGCGTCAAGCGGGGGGAGGTCCGCCTTCTTCGAGGTGCGGTGCGTGCTGCTACGGGCCGTCCGGGGCCTCCCGGAGCTCGGCGATGCCCACGGGCGCGCGGGTCTCGCCGTTTTCCCAGATCCGCTCGCGGATCCGGGTGTTGCGTCGCCGGCCCTCGGGGTCGAGCCAGGGGCGTTCGTGCCAGAGGTGAACGGCCACACAGCGGTGCCGGATCCGCCTGGGCCGGATGCCGAGGTTCTCGAGCCGGTCGCCGAGGGCGGCGTCCTGGCCGCCGTAGCCCATGCGCATGTCGAAGCCGTTCACGGCGATGAGGTGCTCCCGGAAAGTCGACGCGTTGTTGCCGTGCCAGCGGGCGGGTGTGGTGGTGATGCGGTCGAAGAGCGCGCCCAGCGGTTTGGGTGCCCAGCGGTGGGGCTTGTGGGGCGGGACGAAGCCGTTGCGCAGGAGCCACGGCAGCCGGGTCGCTCGGCGCTCCCGGACATCGTCGACGGTGACCCGCTC
>CAYMLW010000041.1:0-8701 GCA_964391035.1 uncultured Gemmatimonadaceae bacterium | reverse complement strand
CACCTCCCGGGGCAGCCGGACGTAGCCGCCGGCCAGGAACCGGCCGCGCTCGGCGTGGCGGGCGTGGACGGCCACGAAGTCGGGGGCCGGGATGGTGTCGCCATCGGAGAAGATGAGGTACTCGTCGGCGTCGGCGGCGAGGATGGCGCGGTTCAGGATCTCGCTCTTCCGGAAGCCGTCATCCGGGTGCCAGATGTGGACGAGGTCGAGGCCGGTCTCGTCGCGGAGCCGGTCGATGAGGCGGGCGGTCTCCGGGCCCGAGCCGTCGTCGGCGATGAGGACCCGGAAGTCTCGGCGGGTCTGGACGGCGTAGCCCCAGAGGACGCGCTCGAGGGCCTCCGGCCAGTCGTACGTGGACAGGACGACGCCGAGCTTCACGGCCCTTCCGCCTCGCCCGGGTGCGCCGGGGCCAGGGGGCGCGCCGGGGCGCCCGGGGCGGCCGGCGTGACACGGGGAGCTCGTGTGGACCGATGCATTCCGGACATGACGACCACGGTACGGTGTACGGTTCGGCTACGGGTACAGTCTATCACGGTTGCCCGCGAGCCGTCAGCCGTGAACTGTTGTCGGTGAAGGGCTCCCCCGTCCACCGACAGCCACGGTCCGCCCCATGGGATCTCACGACCTCGACAGCCCCTACGACCTCGACCCCGACCGGATCGAGGCGTACGAACGCGACGGGTACGTCCGCCTTGCCGGCGTGCTGGACGCGGCCATGCTCGACGGGTACGGCCGCGAGATCACCCGGGCCGTGCTCGAGCTCAGCCGGGAGGACCGGCCCCTCGAGGAGCGGGACACCTACGGCCGGGCGTTCCTCCAGGTGACGAACCTGTGGCGGCGGAACGAGCGGGTGAAGGAGTTCGTCCTGGGGCGACGGCTCGGCCGGCTCGCCGCCCAGCTCCTCGGCGTCCCCGGCGTCCGGCTCTACCACGACCAGGCGCTCTACAAGGAGCCGGGGGGCGGGCACACGCCGTGGCACGCCGACCGGTACTACTGGCCGCTGGCCAGCGATCGATGCGTGACCGCCTGGGTCCCGCTCCAGGACACGCCGACGCCCATGGGCCCGCTGGAGTTCGCCGTGGGCAGCCACACCGTGGAGGTGGCCCGGGACCTCCCCATCGGCGACGAGTCGGAGGACCGGATCCAGGCGGCCGTGGCGGCTCACGGGTTCGAGATCGACGCCCCGGGCTACGACCTCGGCGATGTCAGCTTCCACGCCGGCTGGACGCTGCACCGGGCGGGACCGAACACCACCGACGAGCCCCGCCGCGTCATGACCGTGATCTACATGGACCGGGACATGCGCCTCGCCGCGCCCGCCAACGAGAACCAGGAGAAGGACCGCGAGGCGTTCTGCCCCGGTGTGGTGGTCGGCGACGTCATCGACTCGCCGCTGAACCCGGTGGTCTACGAGCCGTAGCGGCCGTCCGGCGACGACTCGTCCCCGCCATCCGCCTCCGGCGGGCGTCGATGTCTGGCCCGGGCCAGGCGCACGACCTCGACCAGGAACCAGGCGAACACGGCGATGGAGCCGAGCTCCAGCACCGCGATGGCGATCCGGGTCCACAGCTCCCAGGCGTTCATCGACTCGATCCCGGGCTGAAGAACTGGCCCACGACCCAGCCGATGGCGGACACCGGCAGCCCGACCAGGATCGCGTACTCCTGCCAGAGCGGCACCGTCCAGGGCCCGATGGTGGCCGTCCAGATCACGGTGCCCCACTGGGGGTCCGGCTCGCCGGCGATGTTGACCAGGAGGTAGAAGCCGGCGGCCGCCGTGAGTCCGGCCACGCTCGAGGCGAGCCCCGCGGCGGGCCGGAGGCGGCCGGGGAAGTAGAGGCCGGCGAGGATCGGGACGAGGGCCGTCGCTACGAGCATGGTGCTCATGAAGATCCAGGCGCTGACCACCGACGCGAAGAGGAGCGCCAGGGCCACAGCGACGAGGGCTGAGGCGGCCACGCCCCAGCGGGTGAGCCGGAGGAGGTCGCGGTCGCTCAGGCCGGGCCGGAAGAGGGGCCGGTAGAGGTCGTAGGCAAGGTTCCCTCCGGCAATCAGGAGATAGGAATCGATGGTGGACATGGCGGTGGCCACGACACCGGCGGCGAACAGTCCGGCGAGGCCGACGGGCAGGACGTCGAAGGTCAGGGTCAGGAGCGCGTAGCGGGGCTCGGTGTCCACGCCGGCCGCGGCGGCGGTCATGCCGAGAACGGTGACCACCCAGTCGAAGGAGGCCCAGAGGACCACGCCGATGGCCAGCGCCGCCAGGATCGCCCGGTAGCTGACGGCGGCGAAGATGCGCTGGTAGAAGGCGGGCTCGACCAGGACACTCAGCGCGGAGAGGCCGAAGACGGCGAGGATCCAGCCGGGGTAGGTACCCATGGGGTCGAAGTACGAGGCCGGCAGCCTGGCCTGGAGCCCGGCCATCCCGCCATGGGCATCCAGGGCGAGGGTCGCGGCGACGCCCAGGGTCACGCACATGAGCGTGAACTGGACGGTGTCGGTGATGGCGTCGGCGATGAGGCCGCCCATCAGGGTGTAGACCACGGAGACGGCGGCGCCGAGGACCACGCCCCAGACGAAAGGGATGCCGAAGAGCACGTCGAGGAGGATGCCGAGCCCCATGACGGCCAGGAGCGGGAGCGAGTAGAAGAAGCTGGCCAGCGCCACCACCGCCTGGGTGCCCCGGCCGTACTGGTGGGCCGCGACGTCGGGGAGGGAGAGGAAGTCGTGGCGCTTGAGCCGGCGGCCGACCAGGATCGCCGCGATCAGGATCGCCGCGTAGTACGGGCGCAGGTACCAGAACCAGGAGACCACGCCGTCCGCGTAGCCCACCTCCGAGCCGCCGAAGAGGACGTCGAGGCCGTAGTAGGTGGAGACGAGGGTGCAGACCAGGAGCGGCGTGGTCATCGAGCCGCCGGCCACGAACCAGTCCCGGAAGCCGGTGATGCGCCGGGAGACGGCGAAACCGAGGGCGAGGATGCCGGCGACATAGACGCCGACGATGGCCAGGTCGAGGGGCTCGAGCATCGGCCCCAATAGGTCGGCCGCCCCGAGATCGGTCAAGGGGGCCGCGCCGTAACGCGGTGGCCTACTCCAGGAACTCGATGCCCACCTCGAGGAGGTCGGGCCCGACGGCTTCGCGCCAGCGCACGATGGCGCGCATGGGGTGCAGCGCGCCGGCCTTGACCACGCACTCTGTGCCCTGGCTGAGGAGACCCGGATCCCGGTTGCGGTTCACCGTGACCAGGTTGCACCCCTGGTAGGACTGGTTCAGGAGCAGTCCGACCAGGTCACCCTTCAGCGCCGGCTCTCCATCGCCGTTGGTCCCGCCCAGGGCGATGACCGCCACGTCCGTGTGCCCGGGCTCGAATCGAATGTGTGTGCGCCGCTCCACCGACCCTCCCCTGTCCGTGTGTCCCGAACCACTGTCCTCAGTATCGGCAGGGCCGCACGGCTTGATTAGCCGGCGTCGCCACAGGTCGGCGCTATGGTTGCCGGGGTCACCTAATCCGGCCCGACATCCTGCCGATTCTCTCGAATAGTCGGGCAGTCTTCACGGCAGGCGGCTGCCCGCCGAACTGGAAAGGAACGGGAGCGCTCGATGGTGCGCCTGAACGATATCAGTATCAACCGGAAGCTCTACCTGGCCGCCGGCGTGGTGGCCGTGACCCTGATCGCAGGAGGCCTGACCGGATACTTCAGTCTGCAAAGCGCGGTATCGGACTACGAGCAGGCGCTCGCCTCGGGCGGGCTGAGTGCGGAGCTGGCGCGTCGGGAGGTGGAACACCTGCGGTGGGTCGAGCGGGCCGGCGCGTTCCGTGGCGATTCGACGATCGGGGCGCTGGCCGTCGAGCTGGATCCCACGCGGTGCGAGCTGGGTCGGTGGCTGGCCGGCGAGGACCGGGTCGCCGCGGAGCGTGTCGTGGCCGGCCTGGCGCCGGTGCTGGAGCGGGTGGACGCGGCGCACGGGCATCTCCACGCGGCCGGCAAGGCGATCGATGCGACGCTGCGGGCGGGGGAGGGCCGGACTGAAGCAGAGGTCCACTACCGGACCGCCCTCGTGCCGGCGGCCGAGGCGCTTCTCGGCGAGATCGAAGACGCCGGAGCCCGCCTGGAACGCCATGTCGAAGCGACCCTGGCGGGGGCGGCCGGGGCCCGCCGCGCGTCCATGCTGATCCTGCTGGTGGGCACGTTTGCGGGCGTGGTGGGCGTGTCGGCATTCGGTATCGTGTTCGCCCGGTCGATCTCCCGACCGCTGAACCAGGTGACCGCCCTGGTGGACGAGCTGAGCCGCGGCCACCTCGGCCGCCGACTGGAGCTCGAGCGAGGCGACGAGCTCGGGCAGCTCGCCCGGGACATGGACGGGCTCGCGGACCACCTCCGGGCCAACGTGGCCGGCGTCATGGACCGCCTCGCCCGGGGCGACACCGGAATGGAGATCGCGGACCGGGACCTGACCGCGCGCATGGAACGGGACTACGAGGGCCGCTACGCCGACATCAAGGCGTCGTTGAACCGGGCGGTTCAGAACCTGGACGAGACGCTCCAGGAGGTGGAAGCGGCGGCCGAGCAGGTGGCGGCGGCCTCCGACCAGATCGCGGGCGGCAGCGAGACGCTGGCCCAGGGGGCGACCGAGCAGGCCAGCTCCCTCGAGGAGGTGTCGAGCTCGCTCCGGGAGCTGGGCTCGATCGCCCGGCGGAACGCCGAGTACACGGACGAGGGCCGCCGCATCAGCGAGGAGGCGAGGGCGGCCACCCGTCAGGGTCTGGACTCCATGGCCCGGCTGTCGGAGGCCATGGAGCGGATCAAGGAGTCCAGCGACGCCACGAGCCGGATCGTGAAGACGATCGACGAGATCGCCTTCCAGACCAACCTGCTGGCGCTGAACGCCTCGGTCGAGGCGGCCCGTGCGGGCGAGGCCGGCAAGGGGTTCGCGGTGGTGGCGGAAGAGGTCCGCGGCCTGGCGCTCCGGAGCGCGGACGCCGCCAGGAACACGGCGGCGCTGATCGAGGAGAGCGTGGAGAGCTCGGGCGAGGGCATGGCGTCGCAGACGGAGGTCCAGGCCCGTCTCGAGGAGCTCGCCGACGGCGTCGGCCGGGTCCGGGAGGTCGTGGCGGAGATCGCCGCGGCCAGCGACCAGCAGAAGGGCGGCGTGGACCAGATCACCGACGCGGTCGAGGAGATGGGCGGCGTCACGCAGTCCACGGCGGCGAGCGCGGAGGAGAGCGCGAGTGGCGCCGAGGAGCTGAGCTCCCAGGCGCAGCGGATGCGGGACATGGTCGCCGAGTTCACGCTGTCGGTGGTCGGTCGCCCGCCGTCGACCCGGAGCTCGCAGGGCCTCCCGGTCACCGGCCTTCCGGCGCCCGTGTGGACGGAAGCCGATGACGAGATGGACGAGGATCTCATGGCGGTGACAGGGAGCTGAGTCGGCGGGAATACCCTGTGCGGCGTGTGCCGCCGCGGCGCATATTGACCGCCATGCGACGATGCGCAGCAGACTCCGTCGTCCTGGCCGCCGCGGCGGCCGCCGCGCTCGTTCTCGCCTGCGACCTCCCCACCGGGCCGCCCACCTGGGACACGACGTGGGTCGTCGCTCCGCTCCGGGTCGGCGCGGCCTGGGTCACCGACGGCTACACGCTGACCGGCGGCGCGGGCCTGGAGACCGGCGTGGTGAACCTCGGCGCGAGCCTCGGCGTCCGGCACTCGGATGTCGAGGACGCCCTGATCTTCGCGGTCACCCTGTCGTTCGGGGGCCGGTAGCGGGCGCACGGCCCCCGGTCGCGGGGCCTCCCGTCAGCGGGCCGCTACCGGGCGCCCCGCACCGACAGATCCGGCTTCGGCGTGTCCGGCCCGCCGGGCGGCAGGATCGGGTACTCGACCTCCGGCTGGCGGCCGGTCAGCGTGCGGAGGAACGCGGTGATGGCGTCCACCTCGGGCGGCTCGAGCTCGGTCCCGAGCTGGGCCGTGCTCATGACCTCGACGGCCTCCTCGAGACCCCAGACCTTGCCCGAGTGGAAGTAGGGCGCCGTGAGCTCGACATTGCGCAGCGCCGGGGCCCGGAAGACGTACTCGTCGGCCGCCGTGCGGGTGACCTCGAACCGGCCCCGGTCCCCGGGCGGCAGGATCTCGGCTCCCGGCCGCTGGACCACGCCGAAGGGGTGGTAGGACTGGCCGCCGAGATTCACGCCCCGGTGGCACGAGGCGCACCCGGTGGCCACGAACAGCTCGACGCCCTGTCGTTCCAGGTCGGCGAGGGCCTCGGCTTCGCCCTCGAGGAAGCGGTCGAACCGGGAGTGGGGCGTGATCAGCGTCGCCTCGAACGCCTCGATGGCCCGGGCCATGTTGTCGAACGTGACCGGGTCCGCTTCCCCCGGGAAGGCCGCCCCGAACCGCTCGACGTATTCGGGGATGCTCGTGAGCGTGGCCACGACCCGGTCCGGCGCATTGTTCATCTCGACGCCCGCCTGCACCGGGCCCTTGGCCTGCTCCTCCAGGTCCTCCGCGCGACCGTCCCAGAACTGGGCCACGTTGAAGACCGCGTTCAGCACCGTCGGCGCGTTCCGCGGCCCCCTCTGCCAGCCGTGCCCGACCGACGTCTCCAGGAGGTCGACGCCGCCGAGGCCCACGTTGTGGCAGGTGTTGCAGCTGATGAGCCAGCTCGCCGAAAGCCGCGGCTCGAAGAACAGCATCCGGCCGAGCTCGATCTTCTCCGGCGTCAGCGGGTTGTCCTCGAGCGCCGGCGGCTCGTCCGGCACCGTGCCGAAGAGGCTCGCGTACTGGACCGACCCGGCCTCCGTCGCGGCCGACTCCGCGCCGACGGCCCCCGCTTCGGCCCCCTCGCCACCGGCCCTCTCGCCCGCCTCGCACCCGATCAGCACGCCGGCGGCCAGCGCCAGCAGCACCATCTTCCTCGCCATGGCTCCCTCCCATTCGTCCGCGGCTCGCTTCACGCGGGAAGGGTACGGCGCCTGCACAGCGGCCGCCGTGGGGAGAGACACCAATCCATGTCCGGGGATTCCCCTACAGCCAGCGGAGGACCGGCTCGCCGGTGGAGCAGAGGACGCCGGGCGACGATGCTGATCAGCCGCCGGGATCGACCTCCAGGATGCGGACACCCCACCCGTCCACCCGGATCCCGTGCCCGGTGTCCAGGGCTCCCGTCCCTCCATCCAAGAGGTCCACGAACCGGGCATCGGCGGGCAGTAGCGGCGCGGCCCATTCCAGCCCGATCGTGCGGGCCTGCTCGTACCCGTTCACCACCACCAGGATCGTCTCGTCGGCGGTGGTCCGGAGGTACGTGTAGGTGTGGTTGTCCCAGGTGGGCGGGAAGTGGACGAGGTCGCCCCGGGTCAGGGCCGGGTGCCGCTGGCGCAGGTGGAGGAGGCGTCGCAGGAAGTCGAAGAGGTCGGCCTCGACGGCCGTACGGCCCTCGGGGGTGAAGACGCTGCGCTCGTCGCCGGGCCAGCCGCCGGGCATGTCGGCCCGGAGCTCGACGTGGCTCTCACCGCCCACCATCCCGATCTCGGTGCCGTAGAGGATCTGGGGGATGCCCCGGGTGGTGAGGAGCATGGCCAGCCCCTGCTTCACCCTCCGCGCGTCGCCGTCGGCCACGAGCATGGCCCGGGGCATGTCGTGGTTGTCGACGAAGGTCATGACCATGTCCGGGTCGGCGTAGAGGAAGTCCTGGGCCAGGACCTGGTAGACGCCCTCGAGGGTGCCGGTCCCGGCGAGGTACCCGCGCCAGGCGTCGGAGAGGGCGAAGTCCATGACCGCAGGCAGGTTCGTCTCGAAGTCTCGCGGCAGGGAACTGCCCTGCTGGAAGAGGGCCGTGTACGCCGGGTTCCCGTTCCAGATCTCGCCCACGATGGCGAAGTCCGGGTACTCGGCCAGGATGGCCCCGGCCCAGTCCGCCAGGAACCGCTGGTCCGGGTAGGGATAGGTGTCCTCCCGGATCCCGTCGAGGCCGGTGTACTCGATCCACCAGATCGTATTCTGGATCAGGTACTCGGCCAGGAGCGGATCGCGCTGGTTCAGGTCGGGCATGGCGTCCACGAACCAGAACGACTTGAGCTGCTCCTCGATGTGGGGCGGGGCATAGGGGTCCGCCGGCGCCATCATGTAGTGCCGCTCCCGGAGGTGGTCCTCGACGGTGCCGTGGAGCCAGTTCTCCGTCGGCAGCGTCTCGATCCACTCGTGGGCGATGCCGATGTGGTTGCTGATGTGGTCGAAGATCACCTCGAGGCCCCGACGGTGGGCCTCCTCCACCAGCCGGCGGTAGTCCTCGTTCGAGCCGAGCCGCGGGTCGACACGGTACAGGTCCGTGGCCGCGTAGCCGTGGTAGCTCCCGCGTCCCCGGTTCTCGAGCACCGGGTTCAGCCAGAGGGCCGTGACGCCCAGATCGGTCAGGTAGTCGAGGCGCTCGATGATGCCCTCGAGGTCGCCGCCATGACGCGCCCCGGGCCGGGCGCGATCGTGCTCGGCCGGGTAGCCGGGGACGTGGTCATTGGCCGGCACCGCATTGGCGAACCGGTCCGGCATGACCAGGTAGACCACGTCCTCCGGGCCGAACCCCCGGTGGCGCCCCTCTCGCGGCGCCCGGGCATGGATCGGGTACGCGACGCGGGTGGCGGCTGACCGCTCGCTTCGCTCGCGGCTGGCGGCTGACGGCGGACGGCTGACGGCTGACGGCTCGCTTCGCTCGC
>CAYMLW010000040.1:0-18592 GCA_964391035.1 uncultured Gemmatimonadaceae bacterium | reverse complement strand
CCACGGCGCTCCACAACGTCGAGCTGCCGTTGATCTACGGCGGGCCCGCCGCCCGGGAGCGGCGGGAGCGGGCGGAGCACGTCCTCGACCAGGTCGGGCTGGCCGACCGCATGGACCACCGGCCCAGCGAGCTGTCCGGCGGGCAGCGCCAGCGCGTGGCCATTGCCCGGGCCCTGGTCAACGACCCGGCGATCCTCCTGGCCGACGAGCCTACGGGGAACCTGGACACCACGACGGGCAGCGAGATCATGGCCGTCTTCGACCAGCTCCACAGCTCCGGCCAGACCATCATCATCGTGACGCACGAGCACGACATCGCGAAGCACGCGCGCCGCAGCATCACACTGCGCGACGGGCTCATCGAATCGGACTCGACGCGTCCGGCGGCGGCCCTGGGGGCATGAGGCCACGGGAGGCCATCCGACTCGCCCTGGCGCAGATTCGCGCTCAGAAGCTGAAGAGCTTCTTCAGTGTCGTGGGCGTGATCATCGGCGTCATGTTCCTCATCGCGGTGATCAGCATCGTCGAGGGAATGAACCGGTACATGGAGGAGGATTTCGCCAAGACCATCTACGGGTTGAACACCCTCACCGTGAGCCGGGCCCCGTCGGTGCAGATGGAGAACAGCCGCGAGCAGTGGCGGGAGTGGCGTCGCCGCCCACGGCTCCGGATCGAGGATGCCGCGGCCATCGAGGCGCAGATGCAGGTCCCCGCCCTGGTGGCCGTGGAGAGCTACAGCGACGGGCGGATCAGGACCGACCGGGGCACGGAGGTCTCGGGTGTCTGGCTGACGGCCGCGTCGTCGGACTTCTTCCGGATCCGGGAGATGGAAGTACAGCAGGGTCGCCTCTTCGGACCCCAGGAAGACGAGGCCGGCCTCCCCGTGGTCGTACTCGGCTCGGAGACGGCCGAGACGCTGTTCGGCCCGCTGGACCCGCTGGGGCGCACCGTCCGGATCAACAACGTGGCCTTCGAAGTGATCGGCGTGCTCGAGTCCCAGGGCAAGCTGTTCACCATCTCCCTGGACAACCGGGCCATCGCGCCGGCCCGCTCCCCCATGGGCCGGCTCACGAACCCGCGCCACGTGGTGGACAACATCCTGGTCAAGGCCGATGACCCGCACGCGCTGCGGGTGGCGAGGATGGAGGTCGAGGCCATCATGCGGGTCCGACACCGGCTCCGGCCCGACCAGCCCAACTCCTTCGAGATCGAGACGAAGGACGAGTCCATGAGCTTCTGGGAGACCTTCAGCCGGATCCTCTTCATCGCCTTCCCCGCCCTGGTGGGGATCGCCCTCGTGGTCGGCGGGATGGTGATCATGAACATCATGCTCATGTCCGTGGTCGAGCGGACCCGTGAGATCGGCATGCGCAAGGCCGTGGGTGCCCGCCGCCGGGACATCCTGGCCCAGATCCTGGTCGAATCGAGCACCCTCTCGTTCGCCGGCGCCGCCATCGGCATCGGCCTCGGGTTGCTCCTGGCCGAGGTGGTCGAAGCCGTCTCGCCCATGCCCGCCGCCGTCGGCTGGCACTGGCTCGCCATCGCCGCCGCCATGGGCATCGTGGTGGGCATCGCCGCCGGCCTCTACCCGGCGTCCCGGGCCGCGAAGCTCGATCCGGTCGTCGCGCTGAGGGCGGAATAGCATGCGAGTCCTGGGCGCTGTCGAACGGGTCCGCGAGGCGGTCTTCATCGCCCTCGAGCAGCTCCGGGCGAACAAGTTCCGCTCCGCCATGACCATCCTGGGGATCGTGATCGGCGTGGCCGTGGTGGTGGTCATGTCCGCGGCCGTGGCGGGCATCCGGGGCCAGGCCCTCGAAGGGATCGAGGCGGCGGGCCCCAAGAACTTCATCGTCGGCCGGTTCGACTTCGTCGGCATCCAGATGAGCGGTCCCGGCGAGGGCCCGCCGTGGGGCGACAACCCGAAGGTCACGTCCCGGGAGGCCGAGCGCCTCCGGGAGCTGTCCCACGTGCGCACCGCCGTGGTGGAGGTGTACACGAACGGCTCGGTCGTGGGCCCGAGCGGCGGCAACCCCATACGCGTCGGGATCGCCGGCGAGAGCGAGGGCTGGGACGAGTTCACCCTCGGCGACTTCGTGGCGGGCCACAACTTCATCCGCTCCGATGTCGCCGGCTCCCGGGCCGTCACCGTCGTGACGCCGGGGCTGGCCCGGGCGCTCTTCGGCTCGCTGGACCCCATCGGCCGCACCATCCGGATCAACAGCCGGCCGTTCACCGTGATCGGCGTCTTCAAGACCCGGGGCAACATCTTCGGCGACGAGGAACAGCAGTTCGCGGTGGTGCCCTACACCGCGTCGCTCAAGCACCTGAAGGCGTGGGATGGGATGCTCCGCGTGCTGGTGGTCACCGCCGACGGGTCCACCCAACAGCAGGCCATCGACCAGGTCATCGGCACGCTCCGCGGCATGCGCGGGCTCCGACCGGGCGACGAAAACAACTTCGCCATCATCAAGCAGGAACAGATCCTGGACACCTTCAACCAGATTACCGGGATCTTCTTCATCGTGATGATCGGGCTGTCCTCCGTCGCGCTATTGGTCGGCGGCGTGGGGGTCATTGCCATCATGATGATCTCGGTCACCGAGCGGACCCGGGAGATCGGCGTCCGGAAGGCGCTGGGCGCTCGCCGACGGGAGATCCTCTGGCAGTTCCTGTTCGAGGCCTCGACCCTCACCGTGGCCGGCGCCGCCGCAGGCATGGTCTTCGGCGCCGTCGCCGCCTGGGCGCTCCGGACCATGACCCCGATCCCGGCCGACATCCAGCCCGGCGCCGTGGTCGCGGCCCTGGTCATGGCGGCCATCGCCGGCGTATTTTTCGGCCTCCTCCCCGCCTGGCGGGCCTCACGGCTCGACCCGGTGGAGGCCCTCCGTTACGAATAGCCCGCGCCCCCGCGGCCGCGGGTCCAGCCCCGACCGCACATGACCGCTGACAGCCCTACGGACAACCGACCCCGCCAGGACACCACAGCCGACCGGCCCCCGGCCGACCGGCCCCCGGCCGACAGAGGCAGAGACCTCGACCTCCTGGCCATCGTCGCGCATCCCGACGACGCGGAGCTTCTCTGCGGCGGCTCGCTCCTGGTGGCCGCCGGGGTCGGGCACCGCACCGGCATCCTCGACCTGACCGGCGGCGAGGCGGGGACGGCGGGCAGTGCGGAGCTGCGGGCCCGTGAGGCCGAGGCGGCCGGCCGGATCCTGGGCATCGCCACCCGCCGTAACGCTGACCTTCCCGACGGCGCGCTCGAGAACACGCCCGAGGCCCGGGCCACGGTGGCCGCCATCATCCGGGAGCTCCGCCCCGATACCGTCATCTCCATGTGGCCCGAAGCCCGCCACCCGGACCACCGGGCGGCCAGCCGCCTGGCGCACGACGCCTGTTTCGTGGCCGGGCTCCGCAAGGCCCCCATCGACGGCGACCCGTTCCGGCCCCGCAAGGTGCTCTACGCCATGGCGTATCGGGAGCACACCCCGAAGCCGACGTTCGTGGTGGACATCAGCGCACAGATGGAGGGCAAGCTCGACGCGATCTTCGCCTACGGCTCCCAGTTCGAGGGCAGGACGGCCATGGGCGAGATCTATCCCGGCGGCGAGCGGCCGCTGCGGGAGCAGCTCCGGGCCCATCACGCCTACTACGGCGGGCTCATCCGGGTAGAGTACGGCGAGCCGTTCTGGACGAAGGAGGCCGTGGCGGTGAGCGATCCGGTGGGGCTGCCGGTGGCGAGCTTCTGACCTCGGACCACGTTACCGTGTGGTCCGAGGTGGCCGCTAGCCGCAGCGGACCTCGATCAGTACCCGCCGCCAGCTCGGCACCTCCGCGCCGGACACCCGTATCGCCTTCGCCCGTACGCGCCCGCCGCGTAGCAGCCACGGGGCGAGCCAGGCCTCGATCTCGGGCGGGAGGTGGCCGATCGGGTCACCGTCGCGGACGTGGACCCAGACGCCGGGGTCGTCGGCCACGGGCGGGTCGGGCATGAGGACGAGTTCGTCGCCGGCCTCGAGGGCGTCCACGTGGAGTGACCGATCGCCGAACACGGTCCCGTGGACGGTTGCGAAGAACCGGTCGGGGCGATCCGCCGGCAGGTCCGGGAGGCAGCTCGAATCAGACACGGACCCGGAATATAGTGCTTCTGCCCCGGCGGGCGAGACTGGACCTCGAGGCGCGGGTCGGGTTATTACCGCTGCCATGAACGCCAATCCGATCTACCTCGACCACGCCGCCACTACGCCGGTCCGACCGGAGGTGCGTGAGGCCATGGCCCCGTTCCTGTCGGAGCGGTTCGGGAACCCGTCCAGTGTGCACGGCCCGGGACGCGCCGCCCGCGCGGCCCTCGAGGAGGCCCGGGAGCGGGTCGCCGCCGCGCTGGGCGCCGAGCCGTCGGAGGTCTACTTCACCGGCGGCGGAACGGAGGCCGACAACCTCGCAGTGCTCGGCCGCTGGTGGGCCGATGGCGGCGGCATCGCCATCTCCGCGGTGGAGCACAGCGCCGTTCGGTTCGCCGCGGCCCGGGCGGCCCGGGAGGGCGCCGCCGTCTCGACGGTCGCCGTCGACGAGGACGGCCGCATTCTGGAGGACGCCCTGGCCGAGGTCCTCGAGGCGCCGCAGGCGGTGGTCTCGGTCATGTGGGCGAACAACGAGGTCGGCACGATCCAGCCGATTGGCGAGGTCGCCGCACGCTGTCGGGAAGCCGGCGCCGTATTCCACACCGATGCCGTCCAGGCCGTCGGCCACCTGCCCGTCACCGTGGATGCCGTCGATCTCCTCTCCATCAGCGCTCACAAGCTCGGCGGGCCCAAGGGCGTCGGCGCCCTCTATGTCCGCTCCGGGGTCGCCGTCGACCCCCTGCTCCACGGCGGCGGCCAGGAGCGCGGCATGCGGGGGGGCACGTCGGACGTGGCCGGCGCCGTGGGGCTGGCCGAGGCGCTGGACCGGTCCGTGGCCGACCGCAAGGCCGAGGCGACCCGTCTCGCCGACCTCCGCGACCGGCTCCAGCACCGGCTCCTCGACGGCGTCCCCGGCGCCCGCGTGCTCGGCGGCGAGCGACGGCTGCCCCACGTCCTGAGTCTTGCCATCGACGATGTCGCCGCCGATGTCCTCCTCCCCGCCCTCGACCTCACCGGCCTCGCCGTATCCTCGGGCTCCGCGTGCCACAGCGGCGCGTCCACGCCGAGCCATGTGCTGCTGGCCATGGGCCGCCAGGCCGACGCCGTCGTCCGCCTCTCGCTGGGGTGGTCGACCACGCCCGAGGAGGTGGCACGGGCCGGCGGGCTGCTCGTGGACACCGTCGCCCGGGTCCTAGACGCCGGATGAGCCACGGGCAGGCGGTACCCCGGGCCAACGGACCGGTGGGCTCCGCGCCGGACGGGGACCGGGCCACGTCCGGCGCCGAAGACGCGCCCACCGTCCTGGTGGCCATGTCCGGCGGGGTGGACAGCTCGGTCGCGGCCGCGATCCTGGTCGAGGAGGGCTACCGGGTGATCGGCGCGACCATGAAGACCTTCTGCTACGACGAGACGCCCTCCCACGGCCGCACCTGCTGCGGGCTGGACGGGATCATGGACGCCCGTCGCGTGGCGGACACCCTGGGCTTCCCGCACTACGTGTTCGACATGGAGGAGTCGTTCGGAGAGGCCGTGATCGACGACTTCGTGGCCGAGTACGTGGCCGGCCGGACCCCGAACCCGTGCGTGCGGTGCAACTCCAACACCAAGATCCCCGACCTGCTACGGCGCGGTCGCGCTCTCGGCGCCGACTTCATCGCGACCGGCCACTACGCCCGCCTGCGTCGCAACGGCGACGGCCCGCCGGCGCTGCTCCGGGCGGCGGACGAGGACAAGGACCAGTCGTACTTCCTCTGGGGCGTGCCCCCGGAGGTCCTGGACCGCATGCTCTTCCCCGTGGGCGCCCTGACCAAGCCCGAGGTCAGGGAGCGGGCCCGTGCCCTCGAGCTGGCCATCGCCGACAAGCCGGAGTCCCAGGAGATCTGCTTCGTTCCGACCAATGACTACACCGACTTCCTCGAGGACCGGCTGGGCGCGGACCACCCGGCGCTGAGCCCCGGCCGGCTGGTCGGCCCGAAGGGTGAAGAGCTCGGCCGCCACGACGGCTACGCCCGCTACACCACCGGTCAGCGGAAGGGCCTCGGCGGCGGGTTCGGCCAGCGGCTCTACGTCATCGAGACCCGGCCGGACTCGAACGAGGTGGTGGTGGGGTCCGGGGCGGCGCTGGAGCGGGACGCGGTCGTCCTGGGCGACCTCAACTGGCTGGCGGAGCCGCCTGCACCGGGCGACACGGTCCGGGTCCGGCTGCGGCACCGGGCGCCACGGGTCCCGGCCACGGTCGAGACATCATCGGGACCGGGCCCGCCGACCAACCCCGGCTCGGGGACCGGCCCGACCAGGGACCCGGATGTGGCTCGGGATTCGGCCGGTGGGCGCCAGCCGGACTCCGAGTGCCCTGGACCCTCGCTCCGGCTCCGGCTCCACCGGCCCCAGCGCGCGGTCACCCCGGGGCAGTCCGGCGCCGTGTACCGGGGCGACGTGCTCCTGGGGGGCGGCCGGATCCGGTAGGCCGCTCAGGACAGCAGGTCGGCGCCCTGGAGCAGGACGACGAGCTCGTCGTCGGTCATGCGAACCAGCTCTCCCTCCACCTCCGACCGATCCCCGTCCCGGGCCACCACCCGGGCTCGCCGTCCCGGCTCGGTCAGGCAGTGGAAGACGATCTTGGCGCGCTCGGGCGTGCCCCACTCGCCCGACGACGCGTAGGCCTCCCACAGCACCAGCTCATCGTCCTGCACGGTTCGTGTCATCGCGCCCTCCCGGCTCAGTACCTGAGGCCCGTGGCCTCAGCGAACTCCTGCATCAGCTTCTCCTGCTCGGGATCCAGCTCGGCGGGCACCGTGATCTTGACCTCGACGTACTGGTCCCCCCGCTTCTCGCCCTTCTCGATCCCCTGGCCGGCGATCCGGAACTTGGTCCCGGACTGTGTCCCCGGCGGAATCTTCAGCGACACCCTGCCGCCGCCCACCGTCCGGACCCGGACCTTCGACCCGAGGGCCGCCTGCGCGATGTTCACCGGGACCGTGCAGTGGATGTCCAGGCCATTCCGCCGAAAGAACCGGTCCGGCCTGACCTGGACCGTGATCAGCAGGTCGCCCGGCGGACCGCCGCCCTCGCCGCGCTGGCCCTGTCCCGCGAGCCGGATCTTCGAGCCGGTGTCCACGCCCGGGGGAACCTTCAGGCGGACCTGCCGCTCCTGCCGGACCTGGCCGCTACCGCCGCAGCCCGGGCAGGGTCGGCTCGCGAGCTTGCCCCGGCCGTAACACGCGGGGCACGGCCGGTTCACCGCGAACCCGCCCTTCCCGAACGAGACCGTCCCGCTGCCGCCACACTCGGAGCAGACCACGAGCCTGGCGTCCGGCGGCGCACCCGTGCCGCTGCACACGGCGCACTCCTCGACCACCGGGATCGTGATGGACACGGTCCCACCCCGGGCGGCGGTCTTGAACGGGATCTCGACGGTGGACTCGACGTTCGCGCCGCGCTGCGGACCCGTTCGCGTCTGCCCCTGCTTGCGGCCGAAGTCGAAGATCGAACTGAACAGGTCGCCCAGCCCGCCCATCTCGCCGAGATCGTCCATCGTGAAGCGCGCACCGCTCCCCGCGGCTCCACCGCCGAACCCGGCGCCCGTCCCCGGCCGGGCCCCGCCGAACCCGCTGAACGGGCTCATCCGACGCATCTGGTCGTACTGCTTCCGCTTCTCCGGGTCGGAGAGCACGGCGTACGCCTCCCCGACCTCCTTGAAGCGCTCGGCCGCCTGCGGATCGTTCTGGTTGGCGTCCGGATGGTACTCCTTCGCCAGCTTCCGGTACGCCTTCTTGATCTCGCTCGCGTCCGCTTTCTCGGAGACCCCGAGGATCTGGTAGAAGTCTGTCGACGTCGTCGTGGCCATCCGCTACTCGCCGTCGCCGGGTTCGTCGTATTGCCAGACCCGCACCCGGGCCGGCCGGACCAGCACACCGCGGAACCGGTACCCGCGCTGGAAGACGTCCGCGACCCGATGGTCCTGGTCCGGGTCGTCCGTCGGCACGGCGGCCAGGGCCTCCATTACTTCCGGGTCGAACGCCGCACCTTCGGCGTCCAGCGTTTCCAGCCCCGCGGCCTCCAGCACGCCGAAGAACTTCTTCTCCACCAGCCGGACGCCCTCCAGCACCGACTCCGCATCCGTCCCGACACCGGACTCCTCCACCCGCTGGAGGTCGTCCAGCACGTCCAGGAGCGAGGCCACCAGGTCCGCCTGCAGCCGCGTGGCCAACCGGCTCCGGTCCCGCTCGTTCCGCTTCCGGTAGTTGTCGAACTCGGCCGCCAGCCGCAGGTGCTGATCGTTCAGCGTCCGCAGCTCGCTCCGGAGCTGGTTCACTTCCTCCGCCATCCCTGCCTCGTCCGGATCCGGGGACCCACCTTCTCCCGCGCCTACCTCGCCCGACGCCGCCGGATCCGGCGCGTCACCCTCTTCCGGGGACACGACCGGTCCGTCCGTCGCGACCTCCGACTCCCGCATCTCCGTCTCGTCCGTCATGACTCTCCGTATCCCGTGGTTCCCGCTCACATATCCCTGGACAGGTGCAATCCGGATGCCGCCGCGTCCTGCAATTTCGGCAGGGTCAGGGCGTCCTGGCGCCGATCCAGTCGACCACCCTGGCCAGTACGGCGGAGCGATCCCGCTCCTGGAGCACCTCGTGGTACTTCCCCTCGAGGACCTCGACGGTCACATCGTCGCCGGCGAGGGACCGGGCGAAGCTCGCGCTGCGGTCCGCGTCCACGAGCCGATCATCGCCGGCCACGAGGAAGAGCACCGAAACGCCGATCCGGCCGCGGTCCTCGATGGCGTCGTCTATGGCCTTCGAGGCCTCGGCGAAAAGGCGAGCCGTGATGGTCCTGTGGATCCTGGGGTCGTCCCGGGAGTCGGCGGCCCGCTCGTCGTCGTGGGTGAGCTCGTGGGGATCGACCCGGAACGGCACGGGCAGCGCCGGGAGCACGCGGTCGAGGAGCCCCATGACCACCCGCATCCATTCGGCCATGGGCTCGGCGTTCCCGAGCCAGGGCGAGGTGATGACGGCCCCCTCGAAGGGGAACTCGTACTCCTGGAGGTAGCGGATCGCGATCAGGCCGCCCATGGAGTGGCCGAGAAGAAAGAGGGGCAGATTGACCGGGACCAGGCCCTGGACCTCGCGCCGGAACCGGTCCACGTCCTGGAGCAGGGCGCTGAACCGGCGGACGTGGCCCCGGCGGCCCTCGGAGGCGCCGTGGCCCCTCAGGTCGAGGGCGAAGGTCGAGTAGCCGTGTCCCGCCATGTGCCCGCCCAGCTCCGCGTAGCGCCCGCCGTGCTCGAAGAGCCCGTGCACCACCAGGAGGGCCGCCACCGGTTCGTCCACCTCCCATGTGCGGTAGTGGAGGCGGAGCCGGTCGACGGTCTCGACATAGCCTTCGTTGCGGCGTGCGATCCGGGTCATGGCGCGTCCTCGAGAGCGGCCTCCAGCATCGCGAGGGCCGCGTCCGCGGATGCCTCCCGCACCTGCTGTCGATCCCCTGGAAAGTGGAACCGTCGGACGGTCTCCGTGTCCCCGACGGCCACGGCGATCCAGACGGTGCCCACCGGCTTGTTCTCGGTGCCGCCATCGGGCCCGGCGATGCCGGTGATGGAGAGGGCCGCATCGCCCCGGCTCCGGGCGCCCCGGACCATTTCCAGGGCCACGGCCTCGGAGACGGCACCGTGGGCGCCCAGCGTCCCGGGCCGGACACCGAGCAGCTCCGTCTTGGCGGCGTCCGCGTAGGTGACGAGGCCGGCGTGGAAGAACCGGGATGCCCCCGCCAGGTCGACCAGGCGGGCGGCCACCATTCCGCCGGTACAGCTCTCTGCAGTCACGAGCCGGAGTCCGAGCCGGGCGAGGGTTTCCCCGACCCGCGCCACCCGGTCGGTCATGCCCGCCCCTCCGGGGTCTTCAGGGCTCCCCAGCTCCAGAGGTAGACGCCCATCGAGTAGACGGTCAGGAGCAGCGCGATGGCCAGAGTGATCCCGATGAAGGGGCCGTGGATGAGCGCCTGCCACCCCTCCCAGAGCCCCCCTTGCCAGTCGCCGGAGTCCGCCGCCGCCTGGAGCGCGTACCAGAGCAGCGCCGCTCCGCTGAAGAGGCTCTGGAAGAACGCCTTGTACTTCCCGGCCGTGCCGGCCGCCATGATCCGTCCCTGCCGGGCCGCGAGCTGGCGCATGACCGTGACCAGGACCTCCCGTCCGAAGATCACCACCAGCACCCACACCGGTAGCTCGCCCCAGTACGGCAGGTCGCCGATGGGGCCGGTCCTGTGGGAGATGATGAAGAACGGGACGAAGGTGGCCACGAGCAGAAGCTTGTCGGCCAGCGGGTCCATCAGCTTGCCGAAGTCGGTGATCCAGCCGTGCTTGCGGGCCAGGTAGCCGTCCCAGAGGTCGGAGACGGCGGCGAGGAGGAAGAGGAGGAACGCGAGGAGGCGGGGCCCCACGCCATCGCCGAGGGCGAGGAAGAACACGGCCGGGGCCAACAGCACGCGGCCGACCGTGATGATGTTCGGGATCGTCCTGGGCTCGATGGGCCGCATGGCGTCAATTCAGCGCCGTGATCACCTGCTTGCTCACCGCGCGGAGGGTGTCGAAGACCCCCTCCCCTTCCATGGCCACGGCCTCGAACTCCTCCGCGTCTCCGGGGTTCAGCTGGGCGCTCAGCTCCTCGGTCGGCACCCGGTTCGCCAGGTCTCGCTTGTTGTACTGGAGGACAAGGGGCAGCTCGAGAGGATCGTAGCCGTACTCCGCCAGGTTCTCGTAGAGGTTCTGCATCGAGGCCAGGTTGGCGTCCATCCGCTCGGCCTGGCTGTCCGCGACGAAGATGATCCCGTCCACGCCCTTCAGGATCAACCGACGGCTCGCGTTGTAGTACACCTGTCCCGGCACGGTGTACAGGTGGAACCGCGTCTTGAAGCCCCGGATCGAACCGAGGTCCACCGGCAGGAAGTCGAAGAAGAGCGTGCGCTCGTTGGCCGTGGCCAGCGAGATCATCTTGCCCCGGGTCTCCGGGTTCACCTTCCCGTAGATGTACTCGAGGTTCGTGGTCTTGCCACCGAGCCCGGGCCCGTAGTAGACGATCTTGCAGTTGATCTCACGGCTGGCGTAGTTGATCATCGACATGGTGAGCGCCCCCTCATCCCGTGAAGAGCCGGTCGATCTCGCTCACCGCGTCATCCGCGAAGCTCCGGTCCAGCCGCACACTCGGCCGCTCCTGTCCTGCCACCCGGGCGAGAAGCGCTTCCAGCTCGGGCACCACCTCCCGGGTCTTCAGCCGGACCATGCCCAGGGTGGTGCGGCCGTCGAACACGGCGGCGAGGAGAGCATTGCCGGCGATCTCGGAGAGGTACATCGAGCCGTCGACGCCCTGGTGGTAGAGCGAGCGAAACTCGTCCTCCCCGAGGAGCGAGGCCAGGTGGTCGCCGGCATCGAAGTCGGCGGCCGCGAGGGACGCGAAGCTGGTCTCGTCCAGCTCACCGGTCTCCCCGACGGCCGTCAGCGGCCGGCCGGCCCGGTCGAGGAGGAGGGCGCAGCGGGCGCCGGATTCCGCGACGAAGGTGTCGAGCAGTCGGCGCAGGCCCTCGAGGTCCTCCGGGCCGAGGAGGGCTGTGAAATCGTCCGTCATCCGGCGCCCTCGCCGGTCCCGAACCGGGGCTCCGGCTCGGCTTCGCCCTCGCGCAGGCTGCGCTCCATCTTCTCCAGCACCTGGACGGCCTGGCGCCGGATCAGCGGCTGGGTCTCCCAGGCGATGTAGTCCCGGAGCAGCCGGATCGCATCGACGGATGGGGGCTCCCCCGCCACGTAGCCCAGGGCCGCGAGCCGCCGGAGCGGCCGCGTACTGAACAGGTCGCGACGGTGGCGCGACATCTGGTCCCGCACGAAGAGGACGCCCAGCACCGAGGCGACCGCGGCCGCCACGATCGCGATCCCCGTGATTCTCAGGATCGACTTGATTCTCATCCCGTCACAGCTCCCGTCGTCCAGACAGCGCTTCGGCTATGGTCACTCCGTCGGCGTACTCCAGGTCGCCGCCCACCGGCAGCCCGCGAGCCAGACGAGTGACCCGCACGCCCTGGGGCCGGACCAGTTTCTGCAGGTAGAGGGCCGTGGCCTCCCCTTCCACGCTCGGGTTGGTCGCGATGATCAGCTCGGTCACCGTCTCCTCGCCGTTCAGCCGATCGAGCAGCGGCTTGATATTGAGCTCGTCGGGTCCCACGCCCTCCAGTGGCGAGAGGCGCCCGCCCAGCACGTGGTACCGACCCTTGAACTCCCCCGTTCGCTCGATGGCGATGATGTCCGCGGCCTCTTCCACCACACAGATGGTGGCCGTCTCACGCCGGGGATCCGCGCACAGCTCGCACGGCTCCGCTTCCGTCAGGTTACCGCATTGCGAGCATTCGCGCACGCGCTCGGCCACCGCGTCGATCACGCGGGCGAGCCTGCGGCTCTCATCCGGCGGTCGCTTCAGGAGGTAGTAGGTCAGGCGGAGGGCGGTCTTCCGGCCGATGCCCGGGAGACGGGACAGCTCTGTGGTCAGCTCCTCGATCGCGCCCATCCGGACTCAGAGATTCGGCAGCCGGAAGGGGAGCCCCATGCCGCCGGTGGCCTTCTTCATCTCTTCCTCGTAGAGCTGCTGGGCGCGCTGCTGCGCTTCGGACACCGCCGCCACGACCAGGTCCTCGAGCATCTCCACGTCCCCCGGATCGACCACTATCGGGTCGATCTTCACCTCCCGGACACGGCCCCGGCCGTCGGCGGTGACCGTCACCATCCCGCCGCCGCTGGACGTCGTGACCGTCTGGTTCCCGAGCTCCGTCTGGAGCTCGGAGATCCGGGCCTGCATCTGCTGGCCCATCTGGAGGAGCTGCTGGAGATCTTTCATCAATTCGCTCTGGTCGGTTAATCGAGCAGTTCGAGGTCCCACTGTTGTACCGCCCGACCCAGGGCCGGTTCCTCGTCGGACAGCTTCTGCACCCGCTCGTCCTTCAGTCGCTCCGGCGTCATCCGGGCCGGCGCCCCCGGCTCCGCGTCCGACGACCGCACTTCGAGCTCGATCGACCGACCGAGGGCCGCGGCCAGCGCGTCCCGCAATGCCCGCACCGCCGTCGGTTGCTCCTCGAGGATCTCGAGCCCGGGACCCGGCTCCATCTCCACCACGACGCGCCCTTCCGCCTCCGTGGCCGTCGCCGTCCGAAGGAAGAGCCCCAACCCGTTCGGGAGCGTGCCTCCACTCCCTTCCGCGATGGCCCGGAGCGCCTGGCCCGCCGTCGCACCCGATGCACCCCGTGCATCCGTTACGGCATCCGGCACTGCGGCCGTGGGCTCGGGCTCCGGGCCCCGGTCCGGGGCTGGGCGCGGGTCTTCCGGGCGCGGGTCCGCGGCCGGCCGGGATCCGGTCGTCGCGCCCGTGCCGTCCGCCGGCGACGATGGGTCCTCCGTC
The DNA here is from genome assembly GCA_964391035.1 of uncultured Gemmatimonadaceae bacterium. GTDB lineage: Bacteria > Gemmatimonadota > Gemmatimonadetes > Longimicrobiales > RSA9 > JAWVYT01. The sequence continues at coordinate 5,043 of CAYMLW010000040.1, read as the reverse complement.
GGCGCGGGCTCCGACGCCGTCGCCGTGCCGGCCCGGGGCGCGGGCGGCTCCCCGGGCCGTTCGGCGGGCGGTGCCGGACGATCGACGGGCGTGAGCGGGGCCGGCGGCTTCCGTGGGGCCGGCTCGCCGCCGCCGGCGGCCCGGATCAGCTCCTCGATTTCCACGGTCCGCGGCAGGTGGGCGAAGCGGAGGAGGAGCGCCTCGAGAAGGATCTGAGGGTTGGTGCTCTTGCGGAACCGGCCGTCGGCGTCCAGCTCGGCCACCCGGGCGAGCATGCGGAGGAGGTCGCCGGTCGAGAAGGCAGCGGCGCGCTCGGCCCAGAGGGTGCGCAGGTCCTCACGGACGGGCGCCGCGTCGGCGCCGTCGAAACGGACCACGAGGAGGGTGCGCAATGCGTCGGCCAGGCCCCGGTAGAACTCGCTCAGGTCGTATCCCCCTTCCACCACGTCCTGGACGAATCGGAAGACGTCGGCCACGCGTCCCTCGGCGACGACGGCGAACAGGTCGAGGTAGACCTCGTCGCCGACCAGGCCGAGAATGCGCTCGACATCGGGCGCCGCCAGCCGGTCCCCGGCGAAGGAGAGGGCCTGGTCGAGGAGCGAGAGGGCGTCCCGCATCCCGCCTTCGGCGCGGCGCGCCAGGAGAAGGAGAGCCTGCTCATCGGTCTCGACCCCCTCGGCGTCCAGCACTTCCGCCAGCCGCTGGGTGATGGCCTGGATGCCGAGGCGGCGGAAGTCGAACCGCTGGGTCCGGGACAGGATCGGCGGGGCCGTCTGCTGGATCTTCTGGGCCTCCGTGGTGGCGAACACGAAGATCACCCGGGGCGGCGGCTCTTCCAGGATCTTGAGGAGCGCGTTCCACGCCTCCCGGGTGAGCATGTGGGCCTCGTCGATGATGTAGACCTTGTAGCGCCCCTCCTCGGTGGGGGCGTACATGGCTCGCTCCCGGAGGTCCCGGGCATCGTCGACGCCCCGGTTGGAGGCCGCGTCGATCTCGATCACGTCCAGCGACGTCCGGCCGCTCCAGATCCGCTCGCACGACTCGCACTCGCCGCACGGCTCGCCGTCGTCGCCCCGGTCGGGGCAGTTGAGCGCCATGGCCAGGACCCGGGCCGCGGTGGTCTTGCCCACACCACGCGGGCCGTTGAACAGATACGCGTGGGCCACACGGTTGCGGGCCACGGCGGAGCGGAGCGTCTCGGAGACGTGCTTCTGGATCGCGATCTCTCCGAACCGTCGCGGTCGATAGGTGCGGGCCAGCGCGTTGCGCGTCATCGTACTCCGATCGTGTCGGCTCGGGTGTTTGGGCCTGGCCTTTGCGGCCCTTCATCGGCCCGGGAGGCCGGATGAAAAAACCCCAGGCGATCCGCAGCGGCGTCCGCGTCACTTACCGCTGCTACCTTCACGGTCCTGACGGGGTTCGCGCGCTCGCGCCCTACGGGCCTGGGGCGCTCAAAACGTAACCAGTGGGGTACGGGGATTCAAGGGTCGAACCCGTTCGAACGCGGCCCCCGGAGGCCGTTCCGCGAAGCCGGCGGCAGCGCGGCGGGCAACGACCGATTGAATGCGGCGAGGGAGGCGGGATGACGGAGAACGACTGGCGGGCGAACCTGGTCACGGCCGGGGATGCGGTGCGCCGGATCCTGGAGGAGACCGAGCGGATCGCCGTGCTGGGCATCAAGCCGGAGTCCCGACAGCACCGGGCCGCCCACTACGTGCCGGCGTACCTCCAGGAAGCCGGCTACGACGTGGTCCCCGTCCCGACGTACTACCCGGACATCGACGAGATCCTGGGCCGACCGGTCTACCGGACCGTGGCCGCGGTCCCGGGGCCGGTGGACCTGGTGAACGTGTTCCGCCGCCCCCGGGACATCCCGCCCCACGTGGACGACATCCTGGAGAAGGCTCCCCGCGCGGTGTGGTTCCAGCTCGGGATCCGGCACGACGCGGCCGCCGAGCGCCTCGCCCGGGCAGGGATCCTCGTGGTCCAGGACCGCTGCACCATGGCGGACCACCGCCGGTTCGGCCTGTAGGAAGGAGAGACCCATGCCACTGGATTTCCGGAGCGCCGCGGCGCTGTTCCTGAGCACCGAGGAGGAGCTGGCCACCGCCCTCGACATCCCGGTAGCCGATCTCCGGTCCTACCGACAGAACCCCCGGACGGCGCCGCTGGAGGTGGTGGCGAGACTCGGTGGAGTGCTCGTGGAGCGGGGCCGGGGGATGGCCCGCGTAGGGGAGATGCTTCAGGAGGAGTAGACCGGCAGGCGCTCTCCGAGCTCATCGAGGGGCGTTCCGGCCCGGTCCTTGTCGGACAGGACGGGGTCGGCCACGCCCCACTCGATCCCGATGGCGGGGTCGTCCCACAGCAGCGTGTGCTCGTGGTCCCGGGAGTACAGGGCGGTGCACTTGTACGCGACCACGGCGACGTCCGAACGGACGGCGAAGCCGTGGGCGAAGCCGGGCGGGATGTAGAGCTGCGTGTGGGTCTCCGACGACAGCGTCTCGCTCCACCACTCGCCAAAGGTCGGGCTCTCCCGGCGGACGTCCACCGCCACATCGAGGATCTCGCCCCAGGCCACCGACAGCAGCTTGCCCTGGTCGTGCGGATGCTGAAAATGGAGCCCCCGGATGACGCCCTGCCGGGACACGGAGCGGTTGTCCTGGACGAATGCCGGGAGCCCGTCGTAGCGCTCCGCGTGCCAGGTCTCCAGGAACGCGCCCCGATGGTCGCGGTAGACGTCCGGCTCGAACAGGAGGAGTCCCGCGCCCAGCTCACGAACGGTCACCGCCCCTCCCCGACGAGTCCGATGAGGTAGCCACCGTAGTCGTTCTTGCGCATCGGTTCGGCCAGCTCCCGGAGCGTCGCGTCGTCGATCCAGCCGGCCCGCCAGGCGATCTCCTCCGGACACGCCACCTTCAGCCCCTGCCGCTTCTGGATCGTCTCGATGAAGCTCGCGGCCTCCGCCAGCGAGTCGTGGGTGCCGGTGTCGAGCCAGGCGGTGCCCCGGCCCAGGATCTCCATGCGCAGGTCGCCCCGCTCGAGGTACGAGCGGTTGACATCGGTGATCTCGTACTCGCCCCGGTCCGAAGGCTCGAGCCCGGCCGCGATATCGACCACGTCGTTGTCGTAGAAATAGAGGCCGGTCACGGCGTAGTTGGACCGGGGCTTGGCCGGTTTCTCTTCGATCCCGACCACGCGGCCGTCCTCCTCGATCTCGGCCACGCCGTAGCGCTCCGGGTCCCGGACGTGGTAGCCGAATATGGTGGCCCCGCCCGTGCCCCGTGCGGCCCGCCGGACGGTCTCCGTCAACCCGTGGCCGTAATAGATGTTGTCGCCGAGAACGAGAGCGACGGGGTCGTGACCGATGAAGTCCCGGCCGATGGTGAAGGCCTGGGCGAGCCCCTCGGGGCGCGGCTGTTCGGCGTACTCGAACGCCAGGCCCCACTGGTCGCCCCGGCCCAGCAGCTCCCGGAACAGGGGCAGGTCGTGGGGCGTCGAGATGACCAGGATCTCCCGGATCCCCGCCAGCATCAGCGTGGTCAGCGGGTAGTAGATCATGGGCTTGTCGTAGACCGGCAGGAGCTGCTTGCTCACGACCCGGGTGATCGGGTCCAGCCGGGTCCCTGCGCCACCGGCCAGGATGATCCCCTTCCGGTCCACGGGCTCCGCGTCGGCCAGTCCATCGAGTCTCATCGCGTCCTCCCCACCAGTCCCAGTCGCTCGCCCCGGTACTCGCCTGACAGCACCCGCTCCCACCACCACTCGTTCTCCAGGTACCAGGTCACGGTTTCCCGCAGCCCCTCCTCGAGGCTGCGGGCCGGCCGCCAGCCCAGCTCGTCCTCGATCCGGGACGGGTCGACTGCGTAGCGCAGGTCGTGTCCCGGCCGGTCTGCGACGAACTCGATCAACTCGCGTCGCGGCGGCGCTCCCGGCTCCGGCGCCAGCTCATCCACGAGGTCGCAGATTCCTTCCACCACGTCGATGTTGCGACGCTCCCCGTGGCCCCCCACCAGGTACGTCGACCCCACCGCGCCCCGCCGGAGCACGTCGATCAGCGCCGTGGCGTGGTCTTCCACGTGTAGCCAGTCCCGGACGTTCTCGCCCTGGCCGTAGACCGGCAGCGGCTCCCGGCGCAGCGCCTTGATGATCATCAGCGGGATGAGCTTCTCCGGGAACTGATACGGCCCGTAGTTGTTCGAGCAGTTGGTCACAAGCACGGGCAGGCCGTAGGTCCGGTGCCAGGCCCGGACCAGGTGATCGGCGCCGGCCTTCGAGGCCGAGTACGGGGAGCTCGGGTCGTACGGCGTGTCGGGCCGGAACTCGCCGGTCTCGCCCAGCGACCCGAACACCTCGTCGGTGGAGACATGGAGGAACCGGAACGCCTCGGCCGCGTCGGGAGTCAGCGTTTCCACGTGCTCCCGAGCCGCCTCGAGCAGCGTGAACGTGCCCGTCACGTTGGTCCGGATGAACTCCGCCGGCCCGTCGATGGAGCGGTCCACGTGCGACTCGGCCGCCAGGTGCATGACGGCGGCCGGCCGGTACCGCGCGAACAGCGACCGGACCGCCGGCGCGTCCGCAATGTCCACCCGCTCGAGGGCGTACCGGTCGCTGTCCGCCACCTCACGGAGCGAGTCCAGGTTCGCCGCGTACGTCAGGACATCCACGTTCACCACCCGGGCGGCCGTACCCACCATCAGGCTCCGCACCACCTGGGACCCGATGAACCCGGCGCCCCCCGTCACCAGTATCGTTCCCTCGCTCATGGCTCCTTCTTCCAACGACTCGCCACTGCTCATACGTCATCCTCCGACTCCGCCGACCCCCGTGCCCCACGCTCCGGCGCCTCGCGCTCCGGCGCCGCCTCGGACCCCGCCGCCACTGATCGCGCCGCCAGGTAGCGCGCCAGCCCGTCCCGCCAGTGGGGCAACGCACCCGCCACGGCCTCCGCACGCGAGCCGTCCAGCACGCTGTACGGCGGCCGCCGGACCGGCGACGGGAACGCCGCGGTCGGCACCGGCTCCACGGCGACATCGAGGCCCGCCT
>CAYMLW010000039.1:0-18748 GCA_964391035.1 uncultured Gemmatimonadaceae bacterium | reverse complement strand
GGCGCCGGCGGTGATCGTGGGCAGCTTCCGGAACCGGACCATGGAGCACATCGCGACCAACACCTTCATCGCCGACCTCGAGCGGGCGATGATCAACTCGGGCGCGGTGACCATGGTGGCGAGCCCGGATGAACGGGCGGAGCTGCGGGCGGAGCGGGCCGATCAGCAGGAGAACGCCCGGGCCGACACGCGAGCGCGCATGGCGCAGGAGCTGGGCGCCGACTACATGCTCCAGGGCGAGATCACGGCCATCGAGGACGAGGAGGGTCGCGAGAAGGTGGTCTTCTACCAGATCGACGCGACGCTGACCGACCTCGAGTCGAACGTCCGGGTGTGGGCCGGCCAGCACCAGATCAAGAAGTACATCGAGCGCCCCCGCATCGGCTGGTAGCGAAGGGGGCGCCGTGGGAGCCGCGGGGAACGGGCGGGGACGGACCGATCGCGGTCTGCTCGACAGTCACCCGTACGCCCGCGCCGCCGCGAGCCGGTCCCGTGCGATGACGCCAGGGGCCTCCCGTGCGACGACGCCCGGGGCCGGTCTCGTCGTGGTCCTCCTCCTGGCTGGCCTCATCGCGGTCCACGGCACCGTGGCCGGACCAGCCTCCGCCCAGACGCTCCAGGGCCGCATCGTCGAGCACGGCGACAAGGACTCCCCGGTCTCCGGCGCGACCGTCACCCTGGCCGACACCGCGGGCGAGCCGCTCCGGGCGGTCGTCGCCGATTCCGCGGGCCGGTTCTGGCTGTGGCACGCCGAGCCGGGCGCGTATCGGCTGACCATCGAGCGGCTGGGGTACGCGACGGTGGCCGGGCAGCCGGTCCGGCTGGTGGCCGACAGCGTCGTCGAGCTCGAGATCGGGCTCCAGCCGGAGGCGGTGGCGGTGGACCCGATCCGGGTCGTCACGAGCCGGAGGGTCCGGCGCTACACCGCCGACGAGTTCTACGACCGGATGGGCCGACTGGCCGATCGGGGCAGCTTCGTGACGAAGGACGAGATCGCGGCCATGGGGGTCGGGCTGCCGTCGGAAGTGATCCGGCGGCTGGCCGGGACCTGGGTCGAGAAATCGGGCCGATCCACCGTCGTCAACAGCATCAGCCTGGTCAGCTACGGCAGGCGGTGCAGCCCGGCCATCTACCTCGATGGCAGGGAGCTGAAGGACGGACGCGTGCTCGACGAGGCCATCATGGTCGACCGGATCGAGGGCATCGAGATCTACCGCGGCAACTTCGTCCCCGACGGCTACTTCCGCGACATCGACAGCTGGGGCTGCGGCTTCATTCTGGCATGGACCAAGCAGGAGCCGGACCCGCGCTTCGCGTTCTCCTGGGGGCGCACGCTCCTGTTCGCCGCGCTGGGCGGGCTGGTGTGGGCGCTGTCGTCGTCCATCTGAGGAACCTCGTGAAGCGGCCGCACGTACGAATGGCAGTTGGTCGATCCCACTTGAAGAGGTGCACGATGCACATGCGTATTCCGATCCTGGTCCTGGCCGTCGCCGCGGCGGCGTGCGCGCCCAAGCGGATCCACCAGGAGCCGATTCTGGACAACAACGCCCGGGTCCCCGAGGTCCGGACCACGGCCGCTGACGACGCCTCCTACTGGCAGCGTACGCAGCAGCTGGCCCGGGATTCCATCGCCGCCGAGGCCATGGCCGGCTGCGAGGGCGAGGTCTGCGACGCCCTGACCCGGGGCGAGGTGGTCCTGGGGATGAACGAGACCCAGCTCCTGGCGGCGACCCGGACCACCCCCGGCGCCTGGACCGTCCGCCGCTCCGGCGACGCGTCCGTCTTCGTCCCCCGGAGCCTGCAGTACACGCCGGCGGACGCGGTGGGCGAGGTCGTCATGGTCCGCCTGGCCGACGGCCGGGTCCAGAGCTACAGCTACCGGGAGCCCCAGGGCATCCGGCTCATCAACGACCCCGAGGACGCCACCGTCCAGGGCCGGGCCGCCGCCATGGCCGACGCCCTCATCCGGGAGGGCGACGACTACGCCGCCCGGGGCGAGTTCGACCTCGCCCTGAACCGTTACGACCGGTCCCAGATCCTGAAGCCGAACGACGCGCTGGTCACGTACCGGATCGCCACCACGCTGGACAAGATGCTCCGGCCCATCGAGGCCCAGATCCAGTACCGGCTCTTCCTGCACCAGCTCGAGCTCGAGCGGATCGACGCCCAGGGCGACGCGTACGCGAAGATGGCCGAGGCCATCGCTCATGCCCGACAGCGGATCACCGTCCTCGAGCGCCGGTGACGCCGGAACGCCCGAGCGAGCGATGGGAGTGCGGTGGGCGCTGATCGGAGCCAGCGGATGTCGAGAGCTGCACTGACACGGATCGGGGTCGCGGCCCTCGCCGCGGCGCTGCCGCTGTCCGGTTGTGCCGCCACCTTCGACGGCTACGACCTCGCACCCAGCGGCCTGCCCCGCGAGGAGGACGCCCTCCGGCGTGAGCTCGCCACCCGGCCGACCGCCGCCTACCGGGCCGTCCTCGAAGGCGATGTCGCGCTCCCCGAAGACGACCTGATCCGCCTCCTCTTCGCCGGCACCGCCGGCCGCTACGCCGGTGCCCATCACGAGAGCGGCCGGCTCCTCGACCTGGCCAGCTACCTCGCCGAGGACCGGGTCACCGTCCGCCTGTCCGAGCAGGCGCTCTCCATGATCACCTCCGATCGGGCCCTCGCTTACACGCCCGCCCCCCACGAACGTCTCATGATCCATTACCAGGCCGCCGCTGCATACATCGAGGCCGGCGACCTGGACGCCGCCGCCGTCGAGGCCCGGCGCATCGAGGCCCGCCTCGACCGCATGCGCGACGAAGGCATCGAGGTCACCGGCCGGGTCTTCTTCCACGATCTCGCCGCCGAGGTCTTCGACGCCGCCGGCTACCCAGACGCCGCCGACGTCTCACGCCGGCGGGCCGCCGCCGCTTCGGGGTCGGCGGCCGAAGCGCCACTGGACGCGCATGTGGCGCCCCGGGCTGAAGCCGCACGCGACGACGTGGCCCCACGAGAAGCCGCGGGTGCGCCGCACGGCGAGCCGGCCCCGGATCGGGCAAGGAATCGCGAGGCCACCCCCGGGTCCATGTACGACCCCGACGCCGATGGCCAGCTCATCGTCCTGGTCGAGACCGGCCACGTGCCCCACCGGGTCGAGCAGTCGGTGGTGATCGTGATCCCGTCGTGGCAGATGACGCGACTGAAGGACGGGGACGCCGGCGAGCGGGCCACGGCGGCGCTGGACGCGGCGGCCCGGGTCGTCCTGTTCGCGAACACCCGGTTCGGCCGGGGCGGTTGGTACTACCGGGACGCCGGCTATCACCATCCCCGTCGGCTGGCGCCCTGGGACCCGTGCCGGAACCGGAAACAGTGCGACGACGACCCCTACCTGCTCCGGATCTCCTGGCCGGTGCTCTACGAGCCGGCGGCCGGTGCGGGCGTGGTCCGGGTGCGCGCCGGGGACGTGGTCGGCGACGCCACGGCGGCGCTGGATGTGGCGGAAGGGGCGCGCCGGGACTTCGAGGCCGAGCGGCCGACCATGCTCGCCCGGACCCTCGCCCGGGCCGTCTCCAAGGTGGCCCTCTCGGCGGCCGCGGAGGCGGCGGTGAAGAAGGAGGACGAGACTGCCGGTCGCCTGGTCGGGCTGTTGACCAACCTGGGCACACTGCTGACCGAGCGGGCCGACACCCGCTCCTGGCACCTGCTCCCCGGACGGGTCCAGATGGTCCGGCTCACGCTGCCCGCCGGGACCCACGACCTCGAGTTGGAGGCGGGCGGACGCCGGATCGCGCTCGGGCCCGTCGAGGTCCGGGCCGGGCGGACCACGTTCGTGACGCACCGGGTCTGGTGAGGGCGCCGGGCCGACCCGAACGGCTCACCCACCCCTCCGTCCCACCTCACGGCCCAGACCGCGACCGCCCCGGCCGCCACGGTCGGACCGGGCCCTCCTCGGCCCTTGTACCGCTATGGTCGGCGTCGCACATTGCCGCACCCAGGGCTGGAGGAGATCACGGGACGGAACGCACACCCGACGACGCCATTCCCGACCACCGGGTCCCGGACATTCTGGCGCGTGCGGCGGAGATCGACCGAACGCGGAAGGAGACGAGCAGCGTGGAGGCGTTGCGGTCGGTGGCGCTGGACGCGGGGATCAGCCTGTCGTCGCTGGAGACGGCGCTGGAGGAGTACGCCCGGGAGGTACGGCGGCCGGAGGCGCAGGCTGCGCAGGGTCCGAAGGACGCCACGACCGGCACGCTGCTGGCCGTGTTCCTGGGCGGGTTCGGCGCCCACCGCTTCTATCTGGGGGAGAACGGGATCGCCCTGATCTACCTGATCTTCTTCTTGACGCTGATCCCCACGATGGTGGGCTGGGTCGAGGCGTTCTTCATGTCGGACCGGGTGCCACAGCGACCTGACGTAGGCCGCGTTCAACCGGGCTGCCGGTTCCGGAGGGCGGCCGACACCGCCCGGGCGAACTCCTTCTTCCCGAATGGCTTGGGCAGGAGCTCGACGAAGCCGGCCTCGTCGGCCCGGAGCCGGGTCTCGCCGTCGAGGAGCCCGCTGGACAGGACCAGGGGCAGCCCGGGCCGGATCTCCCGGGCAGCCCGACCCAGCTCGATGCCGTCCATCTGCGGCATCGACAGGTCGGTGATGAGGAGGGCGATGGTGCGGTCGCGACGGACGGCCTCGAGGGCCTCGTCCGGGTCTCCCGCCAGGAGGGGGTCGTAGCCGACCTTCTCGAGGAGGCGACCGGCGAGGCGCAGGACGGAGCCCTCGTCGTCGACGACCAGGATCCGCTGGCCGAGTCCTTCATCGAACGACGACTCCTCCGGGAACGCCACCGGCTCGTCCGTCTCGAGTCGGGGCAGCAGCACCTCGACGGTGGTTCCCACGCCCGGTGTGCTCCTCGCCCGGATCACGCCCCCGGCGCGCTGCACCACGCCGTGGACCATGGAGAGGCCCAGCCCCGTCCCTTCGGCCGCTTCCTTCGTCGTGAAGAACGGCTCGAACGCCCGGGCCAGCGTGTCCTCGGTCATCCCCTCGCCGGTATCGACCACCCGGAGGCATGCGTAGCTCCGGTCGGGGTCCGGTTCGCCGGTCCGGATCCCGTCCAGGGGGTCGATCTCGGAGCCGGCCACCCGCTCCACCGAGATCGTCAGCCGACCGGGCCGGTCACGCATGGCGTGGAACGCGTTCGTACACAAGTTCATCAGGACCTGCTGCGCTTCGGCTGCGGAGAGGAGCACCGGCCCGGCGTCCTCCACCTCGTAGACCAGCTCGATGGTTGCCGGGATCGATGCACGGAGCAACCGGTCGCTCTCCTCGAGCGCCGAGGCAAGGCGCAGCGGGCCCCGAGGGGTATCGGCGCCCCGGCTGAAGGCCAGGATCTGACCGACGAGATCCTTGCCCCGGTGCGCGGAGCGGAGGATATCGTCGATCTGCTCCCTCCAGCGTCCGTCGATGTCCTCCTTCAGGATCTCGGCCGTGCCGATGATCGGGACCAGCATGTTGTTGAAGTCGTGGGCAATGCCGCCGGCGAAGGTGCCCATCGCCTGCATCTTCTGGGAGTGGCGGAGCTGTTCCTCGAGCTCGCTCTCCCGGGAGATGTCCCGGATCACGCCGAGGTGGTGCGTCGGGATGCCGTCGCCGTCCCGGAGCGGCGAGAACGACGCCTGGGAATGCCAGCGCTCCCCGCCGCGACAGCACTCGAGGCGACCCGCCCACACGCCGCCCTCCCGGGGCTTCCGCAGCACCCGCTCGGCGTCCGCGGGATCCCCGAACAGGTCGAGGTCGGGCAGCCGCTCGCCGATCACCGAACCCTCGTCCCGGCCGAACAGCCGGCGGAAGGCCGCGTTGACGTAGTTGACCCGGGCATCCAGCTCGAGGATGACCATGGCCTCCTCCGCCTGCTCGATGGCCAGGGCCAGCCGCGCCCGCTCCGCCTCCGCCGCTTTCCGCCACTCGACCTGCTGCTCGAGCTCCGCATTCGCGCCGAGCAGGCGCAGCCGCTCGCTCTCGACGTCCTCGCTCAGCCGCCGCTGCTGGTCGATGCTGCTCTGGAGCCCCCGCAGCAGCACGCCCAGGAAGAACGAGACCACGGTGCTCAGGAGGATCAGGTCCGTGGCCGTCTCGACCCAGATCGGCGTCCCGACCTGGCCCGCCAGCGGCTGCGGGAGAAGCCCGGCCCGGGCCAACCCCAGCTGGCCGAACATGAAGACGGCGAGCAGGCCGATCAGCCCGAGCGCCACGCGCAGGTCGAAGAGGATCGCCGCGAGGATCGGCCCGCTGAAGAGCCAGAGCGGGCCCACCGTGTGGAGCCCCGACGTCCAGACCTGTACCAGCCCCACGCCCATGGCCAGGAAGATCAGGGCGCCGCCGCGGAACGAGTACGGCAGCCGTCGCAGCAGCAGGACGGGTATGGCCAGCATCAGTGCCGCCAGGTCCGCGACCAGCAGCGGGTAGTTCTGCTCCTGCCACGCCCGGAACACGCCCGGAATGACCGACAGCGAGCCCAGGACGATCCCCATGATCATCGCGACATCGACCACGCGACTGCGCCAGTAGTCGACGTCGGCGACGCCGTCTCTCGGCCCTCCGAGCCAGCGGTCCAGGGTCCTCGGTACACGTGCCATCGCGCCCCGAGTATCGTCGGTTCGAGCCGATTCCTGAAGGGGCCACTGGCGGCTCCCGGCCGACAGCTCGCGGCGGCCGGGAGCCTACTTCCAGCTCGGGGCCACCTCGGCCACCCAGTCCTCGAACGGGCGGGGGGCGTGGCCCACGATCCGCTCCGCGTCCCGGAGCTCCTCGTCGCTGGCCAGCAGCCCCTGCTCGCCGAACAGCCGGTACATGGTCTCGAAATCCCAGATCATCCACGCCGGCATGCTGCCGCGAGCCATCTCCGCCCACGCAGACGGGTCGTCCACCTGGCCCAGATCACGATCCAGCGCCTCGCCCCAGATCCGGGCGCAGTCGCCGGTCGTCAGCGCGTCCGGACCGGCCAGCGTGTACGTGCCTCCCTCGAACTCGTCCCTCGTCAATGCGTTCGCCGCCGCCTCGCCGATATCCCGCACGTCCACCCGCGACACGCCCACCGATCCCAGCGGCTGCGCGTACACCCCGTGCTCCGTCATCCCGTCCTTGAACCAGTAGTCGTTCTGGTAGAAGTTGCTCGGCCGCAGGATCGTGTACGGCACCCCGCTCCCCTTCAGCGCATCCTCGATCGCCACCTTGCTCGCGAAGTGCGGGATGTGCGCCCCGGCATCCGCCTGCTGCACCGACAGGTACACGATCCGCTCCGCGCCGGCCCGCTTCGCCTCGTTCAGCGCCGCGAGCCCCTCGTGCGTCTCCGTCATCGCCACCGCGTTCAGCAGGAACACCGTGTCCAGGTCCCGGAAGATGTCGCCGTACGTGTCGGGATCCGTCAGGTCCCCGACCACGCCTTCGACGCCCTCCGACAGCTCCGCCGCCTTCTCCGCAGACCGCGTCACCACCCGCACGTCCTCACCACGCTCCCGCAGCCGTCGTACGACCTCGCTTCCCACCGTCCCGGTCCCGCCCAGCACCAGATGTCTCATGTCCCACCTCGCCAGAGAGTGCGAATTGTCTCGGTATCGAGAATCTCGCCCCAGAATGATGCAAGGACAAGGCCGCCGACCTGAGCTCGGTGTTCCGGCTTCGGGCTGTGCCCCCAGGAGCGCGCTTCCACGTCCAGGTCGGGCTCGTCGGTGAGGAGTGGGCCCCAGACGGGGTGATCCACGAGGCGGGTCAGGGGAACCCAGTCGTCGTCGAGGCGGGCCTCCGGCCAGACGAGGCGGAGGCCGTGGCTGTAGTCCTCGTAGGTGGCTGTGTGCCAGAGGGATAGGGGCTGGATGGGGTCGCCCGGGCCGCGGTGCCAGCCGTAGATGGCCACCCGGTCCGGCTCGTCGTTCAGCCGGGTGGTGATGACCACGTCCTTCTTGTGTCCTGCGATCAGGCCGTCCGGCGTCCGGCCGGCCCGCTGGGCCTCGATCCAGCGGTGGTGGCGGCGGTAGTAGTCGTTCGAGCGCATGGCATCGCCGGGGGTCATGGGCTGCGGGACGAGGCGCAGGTCGGCCCGGGCGTGGACGGCGTCGACCAGCCGCGGCGTGGGCAACAGCATGCCGAAGGCAGCGGCCACCGCGCGGGCGGAGTGCAGGGAGAGGGGCATGCGGACGGCATCGTCGTCGGAGCCGATGGCCAGGTAGTCCCGGGTGACCCAGACGGTGAGGGTGTCGCCGCCGGCGGCGAGCCGGATCGGGGCGAGGGGCCGGAGCGATGCCGGGACGTTGCCCGCCACGAGCTCCCGGACCGCGGCCGCCTGCCGGTCGGCGTGCGACGCCGCCTCGGTCGCAGCCAGGAACTCCGATCCGGTCATGGCGCCGGTCGCCCGTGGCGGCGCCGGGAACGTGGGCGGCGCCGGCCGGGCGGGGTGCGTCACCATCGGCTCGTCCGCGGGCCGAGGACCCGACCGTCCCGCGCACGCGCTCGTCAGCAGGAGGCAGCCGAGGGCAGCTCGCCTCACCAGGGAATCGGAAGCCGGAAGCCGGAATCGGGAACGCCGGGTCGTGGATCGTGGTCGAAAGCGCATCGTTCAACATCGTGGGGCCTGTCGACGACGCCGGCAATGCGCGAATGTTCCGGGCGGGTGTGGATTCAGCCATCAGGAGTGCCTCATGAAACGACTCGCGGTTTGCGCGCTGGCGCTGCTGGCAACCGTCTGGGCCCCCGACCGGGTCACGGCGCAGGTCCGGGTCGAGCCCGGCGCCACCTTCGTCCTCGTCCACGGCGCGTGGGGCGGGGCGTGGGACTGGAAGACGGTGGACCGCCTGCTCAGGGTCCGGGGCCACCCGGTCTACCGACCCACGCTGACGGGGCTGGGCAAGCGGTCGCACCTGGTGTCCCCGGAGATCGGGCTGGACACCCATATCCAGGACGTGGTGAACGAGATCCTGTGGGAGGGGCTCGACGATGTCATCCTCGTGGGCCACAGCTACGGCGGCATGGTGATCACCGGTGTGGCCGACCGGATCCCCGACCGGATCCGGGAGCTGGTCTATGTCGACGCGTTCGCGCCGGAGCCGGGCGAGCGGCTGGCCAATCCGGCGTCACCCCGATTCGCGAACGTCCAGGACGGGCTGGTCATCCCGGACTGGGAGCCCGCCGACAAGCCGATCCCGAAGGACGTGCCGCACCCCCTCAAGTCCTTCACCGACCGGCTCGAGCTCGTGAACGGCATCCCGGACATTCCCTCCCGCTACATCCTCACCCGGGAGCCGGGAGCCGGGAGCGACGACTTCCAGCACCACGCCGAGCGGGCCGCCGCCCGGGACTGGCCCGTGGTGGTCATGGAGGCCGGCCACGTTCCGAACCGGACGGACCCGCTGGAGTTGACGCGGCTACTGGTGGGGGAGGGCTGGACGACCGGGAATCGGTGAGCGGGGGATCGGACGGAGGACGGTTCACGGATCACGGTTCACGGGAGGCGGAACACGGATGCGGGTGGTGGATTTCGGACGGGACTCGGTGGACAGCTGGTTCGCGGTGAACGACAGCGTCATGGGCGGGCGGTCGTCGGGGACGCTGAACCGGGCGGGCGAGGGGGTCGCGGTGTTCGAGGGGCACCTGTCCCTGGAGAACGATGGCGGCTTCACCACCGTACGGACGGATATTGTCGACGGGGCGCTGGCCGGCGCATCGCGGCTGCGGGTCCGGGTCCGGGGCGACGGGAAGTGGTACCAGATCCGGCTGCACCCGGGCCACGACTACGACGGCGTGGCCTTCGCCGCCGACTTCGAAACACCGGGGGGGGAGTGGACGATGGTGACACTGCAGTTGGACGCCTTCGAGCCCACCTTCCGAACCATGAAACGGCGTAGCGGCCGGCCGTAGCGGGTTCCGGGCGACGCGCACGAAGCGGAGGTGTTCTGCGCGTCACCGAGTCGCTGCAACCCCCTCGGCGTCCCGCGACGTATCACACACGAGGACACGCCCCCACCAGGAGACGCCATGAGCAGCAGCTCGGCCCGTCGCACCACCATCGCCCTCGTGACCCTCGTCGTCGCCGTCGGCTCGTTCGCGGCCCTCCGGGTCACCGCGACGCCGGACATCCCCCTCGCCGCCAGCAACCCGGCGGCCGCCACCCCCACGGCCTCGCCGGCCTCGGTGGAGGACGAGGCGATGATCCGAGCCACTGTCGAGCGCTACTTCCAGGGGATGATGGAAGGCAGCGCCGCCACGCTCCGTTCCGCCTTCGATCCCGGGGCCGTCCTCATCGGCACCGCCGAGGATGGCGCCGCGCTCCAGCGGATCCCGTTCGCACCCTGGGCCGACAGCTGGGACGGTCGCATCCTCCAGAACTCCGATCGCTACCGGAACCGGATCACCCACGTGGACATCACGGGGGACGCCGCCGTGGTCCGGACCGAGCTGGTCTGGCCCGGCGTCCACTACGTCGACTACCTCTCGCTCCTGAAGGTCAATGGGGAGTGGCGGATCGTGAACAAGATCTGGACCACGCTGGACGACTGAGGCGACAGCACCCGAAACCGGGGGCGCCCGGGTCAGGCCCTTGCCTCACGCGCGCGCTCATGGTGCGAGGGCGCCGCGCACGCCGAAATACGCGGGCTTCCTCTGGTAGGCCGAGTCGAATAGCAGCGCTGCGCCATAGCCCGGGGCGTGGTTGGGAACCCACGAATGGCGGTCGGTGAAGCCCCAGAAGGTGAGGCCGGCGAAGCCGGGGTCCGCGACGGCGGCGGCCACTAGATCGCCGTAGATGGCGGCCTGGCGGTCGAGGTCCTCCTGTGAGGCCGGTGTCTCGAGCCGGATGTCGAGCTCGGTGATGCGGGTCTCGAGGCCGAGGGCGGAAAAGCGGCCCAGGACGGTGGCGAGCTGGGCGCCCGTCGGCGGACTGTCCGCCACGATGTGGCCCTGGATCCCCACGCCGTGGACGGGCACGCCCCGGTCGAGGAGGTCGGTGACGAGGTCGTAGAGGACATCGACCTTGGGACCCGGCACCTCGATCCCGAAGTCGTTGATGTAGAGCTTCGCGTCCGGATCGGCGGCGTGGGCCCAGTGGAATGCGGAGTCGATGGCCTCGGGGCCCACCTCCCGGAGCCAGAACTCGTCCATGCGGAACCCCTGCCAGTCGACGACTTCGTTGACCACGTCCCACGACGCGATCTGGCCTGCGTAGCGCTCGACCACCGTCGTGATGTGCTCCTTCAGGATCTCGAGGAGCTCCTCGCGGGTGAAACCGCCATCGGTGAGCCAGCCCGGGAGCTGGTTGTGCCAGAGCAGGACGTGGCCGTGGATCCGCATGTCGTTCGCTTCAGCGAAACCCACGATCCGGTCGGCGTTGTCGAAGTCGAACTGGCCCTGCGACGGGCGTAGCGGTCCGAACTTCATGGCGTTCTCGGGTGTCACCGAGTTGAACTCCAGGGCCAGGACCTCGCCGTACCTGTTCTCGTCCCGGAGCGGATTGATGGCCACGGCGGCCCCGACAGGGAGCCCCTGGAGCGAGGCGACGGACGCCAGCGTCACGGGCAGCTCGATATCCACCCGGGCGTCGGGACTGGACCGGGTGAGCGTCACGGTCGTGGCGGCGTCGGAGAAGCCGGCGCCCACGGCCCGGACCTCGAACGCCCCGTCCGGCACCGCGGATCCCTCGCCGGCGCTGATGCCCTCGATCCGGTAGCTTCCGCTCCCGTCGGTCTGGACCGCCGATGTCGCAGGTTCGGTGGTCACCGTCGCGCCGGCCACCGGCGAGCCCGTCTCGGCGTGAACGACGGTGCCGGAGATGGAGCCGACGAAGGGCTGGACGGGCTCGGTCCCGCCGTCGTCGCCACAGCCGGCGAGGAGGATGGCGGGGAGAAGAGTGACGGCGAGAAGCCGGGATACGGCAGCCGCGACGCTGCGGCCCGCGGATCTGGACACGGTCGACCTCCTGGGTTCCGGGAGAGCTGTCGTTCTCCAGACGCGCAAGAACCCGGAGTCAGGTGTCACTCATCCGTTCGAGGAGATCCACGACCGCGGCGCGCAGCGTTTCGAGCTCCTCTCGCAATGCCTGGTTCTCGGCTTCGAGCTCCTGGACCGCGCCCACGAGCACGGCGGCGAGATCCGTGTAGGCGACCGAGAGGTGGCCCTCCGCGTCCTCGCTCACGAGCTCGGGGAGGACCCGGCGCACTTCCTGGGCGCTCAGCCCGAGCTGCGGGTCGGCGGGATGGCCGGTGCCCGTCCGGTAGCGGTACCGGATGGGCGTGAGCTGGAGAATCGCCTCCAGCACACCCTCCAGCGGCTCGATCTCCGTCTTCAGGCGGATGTCCGAGCTCTCGGTCAGCGAGCCCGCAATGGTCAGATCGCCGTTCTTGAGGAGGGTCAGGGCGTTGGACGGGTCCGAGCTGCTGCCGTTCCCGGCAACCAGCAGGGGGTCGGTGGAGACCCACTGCTCCTGGTCGCCCGCCACGACATTGTACTGCCCCAGCACCAGCGACTGGTAGGACTGGGCCTCGGTGTTGGCGCCCAGTACCGTCGCGAAGTTCCCGGTCGCCTCCGTGAGTACGCCGAAAGCCAGAGATCCCAGGCCGCTGGCCGTCGCACGAGGACCCAAGGCCATGGACCCGTTGCCGCTGGCTATCGGTCCTCCTCCGCTGGACGACCCCACGGCGACGGAAAACGTTCCCGTGGCCTGGGCATCCCTGCCCACGGCGATCGCCCACCCCGCCGTTGCCGCAGTCCCCTCCCCCAGCGCCACGCTGGCCCGACCGGAAGCGCTCGTGCCTAGTCCCATGGCGACCGAATAGTCGCCCGTGTTGTCGTGATCCCACTCGTCCCCGGCCACCCGGCCGGCACGGAACGCGGCTCTGGCCGGGGACCACGCCAGCCGCACTCCCGGGCCGAGGTCCGGGACCTGCCCATCCTCGAGCGCGCCGAGCGCGAAGAGCCCGCCGTTGTCGTAGACCTGGAACAGGGGGTTCTCGGCCTGGTCCTCGACGTTGAACAGTGGATTCTGCGCGGCCAGTCGACCGGCAGATGACGCCGCACAGAGGAGAAGCGAGACGAGGCAGAGCGACGTTGCGGTAGCGGCTCGCGGGTAGGGGGACGCGATCATGGGATGGCTCCGGAAGCTGTGACTGGGGGAGGGCCGACGGCCGTCAGGACACGGAGGCGGTGACGAATCTACGGGTAGGTCTGGTGCAGCACCAGAATTCCGCTCACCGACGGGCGCCGATATCTCGGCCCCGCCGTCGGTCGAGCCCGTCGAACCGACCGGCGCCTTCCCCGGGCCCGCAGGGCGACCGGGGGGCTCACTCCGCTGTCGTTGCCTCCGTGGTGAGGCGTCCAGCAACGAAGCCTCGCCGGCCGTCCGGCAGCTCCACGCGGAGCCAGTCCCCGGCTACGGCCAGGACCCGGACCGTACTGTCCCGCTCGAGGCGACCGATCTCGGGGGCCCCTGCGGACGGGGCGGCACGGAGTCGGAGATCCGCCGTAGCCACCTGCCGGGTGCCGCCGGGCTCGATGGCGGCGAGGGCCGGCGGGTCGGTGGGCAACGGTCGGACCCAGGGCATCGGGTCGACGGGGCCGAAGCCGCGGCGGTAGATGCCGAAGTGGAGATGGGGCGGCGTGGTCCGGGCGTTCCCCGAGTTTCCGACCAGGCCCAGCGTATCGCCGACCTCGACGACCTGTCCGCGGCGCACGAGCTGCTCCTCGAGGTGGGCGTAGTAGACGCTGAGGCCGCGGGCCTCGTCCCGGAGCCAGACCGTGCGGCCGCCGAGGCCGCCGGTGCGGACGGAGCGGACGGTGCCGCGGGTGGCGGCGAGGACGGGGGTGTTCCGTGGCGCGAAGATGTCGATGCCGTGGTGCTCACGACGCCCGCCGTCCCGGGGGTCGCCGAAGACGCTCTGCACGTTGCCGACGCCGGCGCCCTCGACGGGAAATGCGAAGACCGGCTCGGCGGTGACGGTCAGGGTGTAGCGGCCGCCGCGCAGGAGCTCGGGCTGGGCGCGGATGATGTAGTCGGCGTCCCGGCCGGGCTCGTGGACCAACCGGAACGCGCCGCTGTCGGCGCTGGCCACCCGGCGGGGCGCCTCGCCGGGCTCCGCGGGTGCGCGGAAGAGGTCGAGGAAGACCAGCGTGCCGGCGGGTTGCGGGTCCAGCTCGAAGGTCAGCCGCTGCCCGGCGGCGGCCGGGAACCGGTAGGCGAAGGCCTCGGCTCGCGTAGCGTCGAGGACGCCCGTCTCCCGGAACGGCGCCTCGACCCGGGGCGCCTCGGTCAGTGCCCGCTCGGCCTCGCGGACCCAGAGGAGCCCGAGCGCGGTCGAGTCGAGGCCGGCATCCGCGAGGCGTCCGGCATAAGCCTCCCGGGGCGTGGGGGGCGCGAGTCGCTCGATCAGCTCAGGCAGCGACTGCCGCCCGAGCCAGTACCCGCCGCCCCCAAGCACGAGGATCAGGAAGAGCCACTTGAGCAGGAACCGGCGCGCCCGATGGCGACGCTTCCGGTCCTCCCCCTCCGCTTCGAGCAGCTGATCTTCGATTCCGCCCATCATTCCCCCAGCTGGCCGTCCGATGATGAGGACGCGCGAGAAAGGCCGAGAGTTGTCAGGGTTATCCCGATACCGATCGCCGATGACCGGCTATCGGCTACCGACTCCCTGATCCCCCGGGAACGTGCCCCACTCGAGGAGGTACCCGCCCGGATCGGCGGCGACGAACGTACGCAACCGCCCGCTCTCGCTGCCGGGCTCGTCGCTCCGCAGCGGGATCCCCTGGGCCCGGATCCGGTCGAGCCACGCAGCCGCGTCCGGGGTGTAGAACGAGACCGTCACCGCGGCCTCTTCCGCCGCCCGGTGCAGACCGCGCGAGCCATCGACGAGGCCGACGAATCCGGTCGGGGACGCCTGGTAGACCTTGGCCCAACCCTGATCGACCAGAAGCGGCGCGCCCAGCAGCCGCTCGTAGAACGCCATGACCGGCTCGAGGGCGTCGTAGTAGAGCCAGAGGACGGTGGCCCGGACTTCCAGCCCGTCCGGGCGAGCGCCCGGCCGACCCGGGAGCGGGGCTGCGGCGTCCAGGACCGGCAGGAGGTCCGTGTTCTCCGGGTGCGGGTTGAAGCGCTCGAACTCGAGGTAGTAGCCCTCGGGGTCGATGGCCACGAACCCGTTGTGCGCCCGTTCCGGATCCACCTCGCCCAGCTCGGCCCGCATGGGCACGTCGAGCCCGGCCAGGTAGTCGTACCAGGCTTCGACCTGCTCCGTCACGATGGCCAGGGTCACGGCCTTCGGCTCGTCGGCCGCGTGCATGCCGTGCTCCACGTCCATCAGGGTGACGTACGACGCGTCGGCCACGCGCATGATCTTCGCGAAGCCGTAGTCCGCGGCGGTCTCGAAGTCCAGGACGTCACGATAGAACGCCCAGGCCGCATCGAGGTCTTCGTAGTAGTAGAAGGCGTTGAGGGCCTGGATCGCGGGGCGGGGGGTCGTGTCGGTGGTCATCGACCAATCCGTTCGGGGGTGGTCGGACACGTCGGCACAGCCGATGGCGGCAGCCAGCAGCGCGACGGCTCCGAGCGCGGCCCTGTTTGGGCGGGTCATGACACCCAATCTACGTCCAGAGGGGCGCCTCAGCAGCCCTGAGACGCCCCCCTTCGTGGTCGTCAACGGTCCGCCGTCAGCCGACCTCGAAACGGTCCAGGTTCATCACCTTGTCCCACGCGGCCACGAAGTCACGGACGAGCTTCTCGTGCGCGTCGTCGCACGCGTAGACCTCGGCGATGGCCCGGAGCTCGGAGTTCGAGCCGAAGATGAGATCGACCCGGGTTCCGGTCCACTTCACCTCGTCGGTCTTCCGGTCCCGGCCCTCGAAGTACTTCTCCTCCTCCGAGGTCTTCTTCCAGACCGTGCCCATGTCGAGCAGGTTGACGAAGAAGTCGTTGGTCAGGGTCCCGGCCCGGTCGGTGAAGACGCCGTAGTCGGAGCCGTCGAAGTTGGCGTTCAGGACGCGCATGCCGCCCACGAGCGCCGTCATCTCGGGCGCGGTCAGCGTCAGGAGCTGGGCCTTGTCGACGAGCAGCTCTTCCGCAGAGACCGTGTAGTCGGCCTTCATGTAGTTGCGGAACCCGTCCGCCATGGGCTCGAGCACCTCGAACGACTCGGCGTCCGTCTGCTCCTCCGACGCGTCCGTGCGACCCGGCGTGAAGGGCACCTCCACGTCGTGACCGCCGTCCTTCGCGGCCTTCTCCACCGCCGCGCAGCCGCCCAGCACGATCATGTCGGCCAGCGAGATCCGCTTGTCGCCGGTCTGGCCGTCGTTGAACTCGGTCCGGATGGCCTCGAGGGTGTCGAGCACACGGCCCAGCTCGCCCGGCTGATTCACCTCCCAGTCCTTCTGGGGGGCCAGCCGGATCCGGGCGCCGTTCGCGCCGCCCCGCTTGTCGGAGCCGCGGAACGTCGACGCCGACGCCCACGCCACGCGCACCAGCTCGGGCACCGTAAGGTCCGACCCGAGGATCCGGGCCTTCAGCGTGGCCACATCCTCCGCGCTCACCAGCTCGTGATCCACCTCGGGAACCGGGTCCTGCCAGACGAACACCTCGTCGGGGACGTCGGGGCCGAGGTACCGGGCCAGGGGGCCCATGTCCCGGTGCGTCAGCTTGTACCAGGCCCTGGCGTACGCCTCCGCGAACTCGTCCGGGTTCTCGTGGAAGCGCCGGGCGATGGGCTCGTAGATCGGATCCATCTTCAACGAGAGGTCCGTCGTGGCCATCATCGTCGGGTGCTTCTTCGACGGGTCGTGGGCGTCCGGCACCAGGTCCTCCTCCGCCGGGTTCTTCGGCGCCCACTGATACGCCGCCGCCGGGCTCTTCGTCAGCTCCCAGTCGTACCTGAAGAGCAGGTCCAGGAACGTGTTGTCCCACTGCGTGGGCGTGGGCGTCCACGCCCCCTCGAGCCCGCTCGTGATCGTGTCGGCGGCCAGGCCCGTGCCGTGGGTGCTCCGCCAGCCCAGACCCTGCTCCTCGATGCTCGCGCCCTCCGGCTCCGCGCCCACCAGGCCGGCGTCGCCCGCGCCGTGGCACTTCCCGAACGTGTGACCACCCGCGATCAGCGCGACGGTCTCCTCGTCGTTCATCGCCATCCGGCCGAACGTCTCCCGGATGTCATGCGCCGCCTTCTTCGGGTCCGGCTCGCCGTCCGGGCCCTCGGGGTTCACGTAGATCAGCCCCATCTGCACCGCCGCCAGCGGGTTCTCCAGCTCACGCTCTGCGGCGTACCGCTTCTCGCCGAGCCACTCCGTCTCCTTGCCCCAGTAGATGTCCTGCTCAGGCTCCCAGACATCCTCGCGACCGCCGGCGAAACCCAGCGTCCTGAACCCCATCGACTCGTGGGCCACGTTCCCGGCCAGGATCATGAGGTCCGCCCACGAGATCTTCCGGCCGTACTTCCGCTTCACCGGCCACAGTAGACGACGCGCCTTGTCCAGGTTCGCGTTGTCCGGCCAGCTGTTCAGCGGCGCGAACCGCTGCGTCCCCGACGACCCGCCGCCACGACCATCGGCGATCCGGTACGTGCCCGCGCTGTGCCACGCCATCCGGATGAAGAAGGGGCCATAGTGGCCCCAGTCCGCCGGCCACCAGTCCTGAGAGTCCGTCATCAGGTCGTGCAGGTCCCGCTTCACCGCCTCCAGGTCCAGCGACTCGAACTCCGCCGCGTAGTCGAAATCCTCGCCCATCGGGTCCACCAGCCGTGAATGCTGGCGGAGGATCCCCAGGTTCAGCTGGTTCGGCCACCAATCCCGGTTGGAAACCACGCCCGCCTTCGTGCTCAACGGCGTGTCGTGGGCGACCGGGCATCCGGTTCCGTGTCCTGTAGTCTTCTCGTCCATGCGTATCTCTTCCGGTTTGAATCGTGGGGGCAAAGTCGGTACTAATATTAAGTAATAATCGTTCTCCACGAAAGCCGCGGCGGGCGCTCAGTGGGTGTACGTTCCTCGACTCCTCCTTCGACCTTAGGGCACACCGCAGGCGGGGGCAATGGGCGGGTGGGAGCCAGGCGGGCCGACTGGACGTCCCGGGCGCGGCGTCGCACATTGGAGGCCCCGTTTCACCCGAACCGCCGACCTTTCCGATGCCCCGACTCCCGATCATCGCGCCCGAAGGGGCGCACGGAATCCGCAAGTTCCTGTACTGGATCATGAAGCGTCGCTACGGCGGCTTCATCCCCGGGATCATCAAGATCGCGTTCTACGACCTCAAGGTGGGTCGTCGAATGGGGGCGCTGTACGAGTACCTCCACCTGCGTCGGGACTCGCCGCTGACGCGGCTTCAGCGAGAGATGCTGGCGACGGTGGTGAACGGGAAGGTGGGTGGCGCGCCGTGAATGGGGCTGCATACGGCGGCCGTGCGCCGTCTCAGCGGGGATGAGCATCTGTCGACGGAGTTCGCGAGCACGTGGCGGGAGTACGATCTGGACCCGAAGACCCGGGCCATGCTGGCGTACGCGTCGAAGCTGACGGAGGCACCGGCCATGCTCGATGACGGTGATTTCGAGGACCTTCGGGAAGCCGGTTGGGACGACCGGGGCGTGTACGATATCACGGCGTTGGCGTCGCTGTTCAACATGAGCGGCCGCATGGAGGCGGCGTCGGGACTGCCGCCGGACGAAGTGCCGGACGGGGCGAAGATCCCCGAGGCTCGACGGGGCTAGTGTTCTGATGCCGAAGTCCCGTATACACCGAGAACGCGGAAGCGCCCGCC
>CAYMLW010000038.1:0-18847 GCA_964391035.1 uncultured Gemmatimonadaceae bacterium | reverse complement strand
GGGGAAGACCTTCGTCGCCATCCTGGCGATCCATCGGACGCTGGGCGGCGGGGAGGCCCGGGCGGTCCTCCTGGACGCCGTCGAGGTGACCGTTACCGCCCGGAGTGGCTGGGGCGACATCTTCCGGGCGGTCAAGCTGGGCCGGCTCATGTACCGGATCGAACGGGGCGAAGTAGCTCCCGGTGATGGAGGCCGTGGCGCGTCGCCCGGTAGAGGACTGGCACGTCCGCCCGCGGTCTGGTAGTATGCATCCAGGCATCCATTCGTACATAAAGATCGGGAGAGGCATGCGTACGACCGTCGACCTGGACCGGTCGCTGCTGGAACGGGCAAAGGAGGCGCTCGGCACGTCCACCTACCGGGAGGCGATCACGCGGGCGCTCGAGGAGGCGGTCTCGCGGGCGGACCTGCGCCGGCTGCTGGACGAGATCGAGGGATCCGACGCCACCTGGGACCTGGACGCGCTGCTGTCCTATCGCCGGCTCGAGCGTGGCCACACTACTTGACACGTCCGCGCTGGTCGTCCTGATCCGGCGGCGCCGGTCGGCGGGGCTCGACGCGGTCGCCGAAGCGGCACGGGGCGAGCTGGAAGCGGGGCGGGCGCTGGTGAGCGCGGTCACGGCCACGGAGCTGCTGGTCGGCGCCCGGGGCGATGGCGCGGCCCGGCTGGAGCAGCTGGTGGCCGGGCTGCCGGTGGTAGACGTCGGTCGCGACGTGGCCGGGCTGGCCGGCCGGCTGGGAGCCGCGGCCCGGTCGGCCGGCGCGACGATCCCGCTGCCCGACCTGCTCATCGCGGCAACGGCCACGTGGCTGGGCGTCCCGCTCCTGACGTGCGATTCGGACTTCTTCCGGGGCGTCGGGATCGGCGACGACGGGGGCGAGCCGTGGTCGTCGGTGGAGTTGCACGTCGCGTCCCTCCGGGGGTAGGGCCTCTCGCCCTCAGCCCTCGGCTAGCACCTCCGCCGCCTCCACCTTCGTGGCGTTCCGGGCGGGTAGCCACGCCGCACCCCCCGCGAGGGCGAGGAGCACCACGATGGACACGGCGAACACGGCCGGGTCGGTCGGCTCGACCTCGAACAGCAGGGACCGCAGTACGCGGGTGAGGCCGAACGCGGCGGCGGCGCCGAGGGCCACGCCGATGCCGGCGATGGCCAGCGCCTCCTGGACCACCACCCCCGCCACCTGTCGCGGCTCGGCGCCCAGGGCCATGCGGATCCCGATCTCCTGGCGCCGCTGGGCGACGGAGTAGGCCAGGAGGCCGTAAATGCCTATCGCACCGAGCGTCAAGGCGAGGGCGGCGAAAGCGCCGAGGAGCTGGGCGGCGAAGCGTCGTCGTGCGGCGGACTCGGCATAGAGCTCCTCGATGGTGGTGACCATCTCGGGGATGACGGTGCGGTCGAGCTCCTGGAGCCGGGCCCGGAGGGTGGGGACGAGGGTAGTGGGTTCGCCGTCGGTGCGGACGGTCACGGCGAGCCAGGCCATCCACTGCCAGGGCTTCTGTTCGAAGGCGATGTAGATGGCGGGCGGGGCGTCGGCGTCGAGGCCGTCGAGGCGGGCGTCGCCGGCGATCCCGACGATCTCGAGCCAGTCCATGTCATCGCGGAAGCGGATCCTGCTGCCGACGGCGTCGCCCTCGGGCCACTGCTTCCGGGCCAGCGCCTCGCTGATGACCACCACGGAGCGGGCGCCCATCCGGTCGGCGGGCTCGATGCCGCGGCCGTCCACGATGGGGATGCCCAGCGTCTCGAAGTAGCCGGGCGTGACGGCGAACAGGCGCTCGTCCTCCTCCCGTCCGCTGGGCGTGTTCGCGGGCCGGCCCTCGATCTGGTAGCTGAACGTCATCCCGTAACCGCCCAGCGGTGGCTCGGTGGACCCGGCGGCGGCGATCACGCCGGGGGCGGCCCGGAGCCGGTCCAGCAGCGTCCGGAAGAAGCCGATGTGGTCGTCGGACTCCGGGTAGCGGGGGCTCGAGATGTCGACGAAGGCCACGAGCACGTTCTCGGGGTCGAGGCCGGGGTCGACGGCGTTGAGGCGGGCCATGGACCGGAGCAGCAGCCCGGCCCCGACCACCAGGACCACGGCCAGCGCCACCTCGGCCACGAGCAGCCCGGCCCGGAGTCGGCCGTGGGCGGGCCCGCTGCCGCCGCCGATCCCGCCGGAGCCCCGGGCGCCCCGGAGCGTGTCGGCGGGCGAGGTGGATGTGGCCCGGAGCGCGGGGACGAGGCCGAAGAGGAGCGTTGCCAGGAGCGTCGTCGCCAGCGCGAACCCCAGGACCACGGGGTCGATCCGGACATCGTCGAGGAGCGGGATGTCCGGCGGGGCGAGGGCCACGAGGGTGTCGAGCCCGACGGCGATGACCACCAGCGCCAGCCCGCCGCCGAGGACGCCGAGGAGCAGGCTCTCGACCAGGAGCTGGCGGACCAGGCGACGCCGGCCGGCGCCCAGCGCGCCGCGCACCGCGAGCTCCCGCTCCCGGGCCGTCGCCCGGGCCAGCAGCAGGTTGGCCAGGTTGACGCACGTGAGCAGCAGCACAACACCCACCACGCCCATGAGCACCCACAACAGCGACCGGGTGCCCGCGGTGATATCGTCCCGGAGCGGCACCACGTTCACGCCCCAGCCGGTCATGTCCGCCGGGTGCGCCTCGGTGATCCGTGCGGCGATGGCGTCCATCTCCGCACGGGCACGGTCGGGCGTGACGCCATCGGCCAGCCGCGCGACCGCGGTCCACTGGTGGGACCGGCGGTTCTCCCGGTCGTCCGCGTCGAACCGGAGCGGACGCCACACGTCGGCCTCGGGGGTCGGGTAGTCGAAACCCGGTGGCAGGACGCCCACCACGGTGTGCGGCTGCGTGTCCAGCGTGATGGCTTCGCCGATGACGCCGGGGTCGCCGCCCCAGCGCTGCTGCCAGAACCCGTGGCTCAGCAGGGCGACCGGCTCCGCGCCGGGCTCGCCGTCCCCGGCCGTGAACGAGCGGCCCACCACCGGCGAGGCGGCCAGGGCGTCGAGGGCGGACGGGGTGATGCGGACCGCCTGGATCCGGGCGGGGGCGTCGTCGCCCGTGAGCGTAATGCCGAACGGCCAGGAGTGGGCGCCCAGCGCCTCGAACGACGTCGCCATCTCCGTCCAGTCCATGTAGTTGCCGCTCGAGACCACGTTGGTCTGGTTGCCCTCGGGCGACGTCTCCCAGACCCGCACCAGACGGTCCGGCGCAGGGTAGGGCAGCGGCCGGAGCAGCACCGCGTGGACGGTCGAGAAGATGGCCGTCGTGGCGCCGATGCCGAGGGCGAGGGTCAGGACGGCCGCCGCCGTGAACCCCGGGCTCGACCGCAGCTTCCGCCACCCGTAGACGACATCGCGGCGGAGCTGCTCCGCCCACTCCACCCGCCGGGTGCTCCGCTCTCGCCGGGCCGACTCCCGGCCCAGCGCGCGTTTGGCGGCCTCGATGTCGCCGAACTCCTCCATGGCCAGCCGGCGGGCCTCGCCGGGGTCGTGCCCCCCGGCCTCGAGCTCCTCGATCCGGCTCTCCAGGTGGAACCGGATCTCCGCGTCCACGTCCTCGGAGACGGGAGCGCCGGCCTCCCGGCGGAGGCGGAGCGCTCGCTTCGCTCGCCGGGGGAGACTTCTGTCGCTGTCAGGGCGGTCTTTCCGGGTCATGCGGTTGCTCCGGTCATGCGGTTGCTCCGGTCATGCGGACGTGGGACGCTCGCGTTGTTCGCCCATGGGGATCGGGAACGCTCGCTTCGCTCACTGCGGGGAACAGGGTACCGGCGTGGCCCGGTGCGCGACGGTCCGTCCGACCGCACCGACGTCGGCGGACCGTCTGCCCCGAACGGAGCACGCGCTCCAGGTCCGTGGACTTCGCTCGTCCTGCCCAGCCAGTTCCAGGTGCCGTGGAACTCGCCGTCCTCGAAGGTGACGCGCATCAGCAGCGCCCGGCCCGCGTCGACGGCCGGATCACGAGCCGCGACCCGACCCGGCGCACCCGCCTCGGCGACCACCGGCTCCTGTGCGGTGGCGAGGGCCGGGATGGCCGACGCGCCCGGGATGAGCACGGCGGCGAGGAGGGCCATGCAGGCTGACTTCCCCGGGGTGGAGCGGGGTGGACCGTCAGCCGTAAGCCGTACGCCGTCAGCCCCTGTCACGCCCCGGCCCCCTCCGCCTCCAGCACCGCGAACAGCGCGTCGACGTACCTCCGGATCGACCGCACCTCCGCGGTCAGCTGCTCCCGCCCGGGTTCCGTCAGCGAATAGTACTTGGCCTTCCGGTTGTTCTCGCTCAGGCCCCACTCGCTCTCCACCCACCCGCGACGCTCCAGCCGGTGCAGCGCCTGGTACATGGCCGCGTCGTCGACCTCGAGGGCGCCGTCGGTCTGCCGACGGATCCAGCGGGTGACGGCATAGCCGTGCATCGGCTCCCAGGAGAGGGTCTTCAGGACCATGGCGTCGAGGGTGCCCTTGATCAGCTCCAACGTGTGTCGCTCCGGTGACGGTGGTCTTCCTCCCAGTCTCTACCTGTTAGACAGTTAGGGGAGCGAAAGGGTTGGATCGAGGGTGAGTCCGTCGTTCGGCCAGGTGGTGGCGGAGCCCCGATCGGCATCCCCGGGGCGCCCGGATGAGCCTTTCCGGCTGGAATTCTCGTGGTGACGGGTGAGACGTTCCAGTCCATTCGCGCATGGGAGGTCCCTTGCCATCCGATCCCGCGTTCGCCAGAGCAGAACGGAGTGCCCGCTCCACGTCGATCGCCGTGGTTCTCGTGCTTCTCGCCCTCCCGCTCCTGCCGAATGCCGTGCGGGCCCAGGATTCCAAGGCCGTCGACGAGGCCCGGGCGCTCATGGCGCGGCGCACGGATCCCACGGAGATCGCCCGGACGCTGGCTGCCACGTATCGGCTTCAGGGTCCGGGGGTGGTGCGGGTCCTCGCCGCGGCGGAGATGGGGGCGGTGGCCGCCGCGGGAGCCGCCGTCGAGGCGTTCCGGGCGGAGCCGGCGACAGTGGTCGACTGGCTCATCGCGGCGGGCTACGGGGCGGAGGACGTGATGGCGGCCGCGACCCGTCTGCGGGTCGAGCCCGGGACGGTGCTGAAGCTGTTTCGAAGGGCCCGTGTCCCGGCGGATCGGGCGGCCCGGGCGACGCGCGTGGCGGAGAGCGAGCCGACCCGGGGCGCCCGGCTGCTGGTCGGGGCGGGCTGGAAGGCGGTCGAGGCCACCCCGGCGCTGATCGCCGCCTACCGGCTCGGGGCCGACGACGCGGCTAGCGCCTTCCGGAAGGCCGAGCTTCGCGCCAGCGACATCGCGGAAGGGTTGGCGGAAGTGGCCGGGGGACCGCGGCAGGCCCTCGAGTCTCTCGATCGAGGGGGCTACGACTTCCGTGACATCCGCCGGGTGGCTCTCCACACGTTCCAGTACACGGCGGTGGAGTGGGCGGAGCACCTGAAGGAGGGCGGGGCCGACGTGATCACCACCGCCACCTCGCTGCGCGACGACTACGGTCTCGGCCCGGTCGAGGGCGGCGAGATCCTGTCGTCGGAGCCGGTCTGGTACTCGATCCAGAAGACCGCCCGCGCATTCCGGGAGGTGTGGGGGCTGGACGTGCACGAGGCCTACGCCGCGGCGTCGGAGATCTTCGAAGGCAGCGTATGGAGCGCCCTGACCGGAGGCGGCTACGAGCTGCCCGCGCCCCGGGTCCACCGCTACCGGACGATCGACCCGCGGCCGGGTCACGGTGGGGAGTGGCTCGAGAACGTCGGCGTGGTGGACCCGAGCTCGGTCGGGCCCATGGCCCCGGAGGACCACGACGGGCGGGTCCAGGTGCTCCTGGGCGTCCGGGGGCTGGACCCCCTCGACGCCCGGATCGGCACGACCACCGGGCAGATCGTCCAGCGGATCCCCCACGACTTCGCCGACGACGGGACCTCGTACCCGGGGGAATGGGTCGAGTTCGAGTTCCACGGCTTCGAGTCCGGGAGCCTCCAGCTCGAGCACCTGGGACGCACGTACTCCGTGCCCGTCGTGGCCCTCGGCTACCACCTGGTCGAGGGCGATGTCCTCACCGGCTCCCTGGAGACCCTCGACGTCCGGATGGGCGACCCGAGGGGAGAGGGCAGCCTGACCGTCGAGGAGCGTGAGTGGGAGGGGCAGACCCTCCCCGGGACGACCAGCGAGTTCGCCGTCCCGGAGATGCAGCAGCTCGGCATCGTGGCGGAGCTCCTGGACCTCCGCTCCTCGGACGTCACCACGGAGGTCACGCCGGCCGGGCAGGGCGCCCTCTCCGTGGCGGTGACCGTCGCCTTCGAGAGCCAGGGGGCGGAGATCGACGGCACCTTCCTCGAGTACATCCCGGCCTGGACCTGCGACGACTACGAGATCCCTGTCGCCGAGTGCCCGACCCCCGGCATCTCGTGTTTCCTGACCCACCTCGGCGCGCTCCTCGCCAGCCTCGGGAGCTGCGCCGACCTCTCCGCGTGGGAGGAGCAGGAGGTGGCCGCCGGCCCGCCCATCGACTTCCAGGCCGACCTCGACGGGGCGACCCTCCGGCTCACCCTCACCATCGCTCCCGACGGCGCCGGTGGCTTCGCGGTCCAGTCCACCATGCCGGAATTCGACGCCGACCTCTCCCTCCGGTCCGTCGCGGGGCCGGTCGACCTCCAGCCCCTCGAGGACTGGATCTTCGGCGACGTCCAGAACCGGCTCCTCGCCTCCCTCGAGGAGATGGACCTCGATGGGCGAATCGCGGACGCCCTGGCGCCGGTGACGGCTCTCACCGGGCACCCACGAGGACTGTACCTGACCGCCAGTGGACGCTGGTTCATCGAAACGGAGAAATGACAGTCCCGTCGGGGTTCCGATGACCCCGTCGAGGAGCTGCAGCGGGCCGTCCGCGTGAGTCAGCTCACCATCCAGATCCTCGTGGCGGAGCAGCTGCAGGCCAACGAGTACCAGCCGGGCCCGGGGAACACCTGGTAGTCAGGGGCGGGATCCCCGCTCCGCGAAGATGTCCCGGGCCCACGTCCAGGCCGAGTGCATTCGCGGCCAGCCCAGCGTCGGGAGGGCCAGGATGATGGCGTGGACGATCTCCTCCCGGGTGAGGCCCCGGTCCAGCGCCTTCCGGACGTGGGCGTGGACGGCGCCCTCGAGCCCGGCGCCGACGGCCAGGGACAGCTTGACCAGGGCGCGGCTCCGCTGGTCCAGCGGCCCCTCCTCGTGGGCGGCGGAGCCGAGGGCGTCGAACGCCTCGGCGATCTCCGGGTGATCGTCCCGGAACATCACGTACAGTCTCGGCAGCTCGTTCTCGCTCACGATGACTCCTTTGCTCGGGCGGTCCACTGCGCTGAGGGATAGGAAGGACGCCGGCTCCGGGCAACCGGCGGGGCCGCGCCCGGCTTGACCGGTCCGCTCCCGACCGTCCATCTTCCCGGGTCCTCGACGGAAGTCCCGGTCCCTGCCGCCGCCAATGGCCATCTCAGTCGTCGTCCCCTTCTACAACGCCGAGCCGCACATCGAGGACTGTACCCGCCACCTGCTGGCCCAGGACCACCCCCGGGAGGCCACGCAGATCATCATGGTGGACAACAACTCCGGGGACCGGTCGGCGGCGATCGTGGAGCGATACGCGGGGGAGGGCGTCGTGCTCCTGCGGGAGCCCAAGCAGGGGGCGTACGCCGCCCGGAACCGGGGCGTCGCCCGGGCCGACGGCGATATCATCGCCTTCACCGACCCCGACTGCCTGCCGGCGCCCGACTGGCTCCGGACCGTCGATCGGGCGCTGGCGGATCCGGGGACGGACATCGTCCTGGGCAGCCACCTGCCGGGCGGCGAATCGTTCCTTCTCGCCCTGATGGTCGGCTACATGAACGAGCGGAGCAGGTACGTGCTGTCGAGCGATGACCGGGAGCTCTACTACGGCTACACGAACAACATGGCGGTGCGGGCGCGCCTCTTCGACGAGCTCGGGCCGTTCCGGGAACGCAGGCGAGGCGCCGACACGCTCTTCGTGCAGCGCTACCTGGAGTCCCATCCATGCGCTGGTGTCCTCTACCACCCCGGCATGCGGGTCCGGCACCTGGAGCTCGAGAGCGTCCGCCAGCTCTACCGGAAGTTCTTCATCTACGCCCGGAGCCGGAAACGGTACCGGCCCATCGCCCGCGTCCGGCCACTGACCAACCGGGAACGGGTCGTGGTTTTCCGCGACGCGGCCCGCAACCTCGACTCGTCGATCCCCGAAACCCTCGTCGCCTTCCTCCTTCTCGCCGTCGGGGCCGGTTTCTGGTACCTGGGCGACCTGGTGACGCCGGCAGCCCGGGCCCCGGAAGAGGCCGGCGGGGGAAGGTCGTAGCGGATGGGCCCCTCGAGCCCCGGGCCGCGCCCCACCGTCTGCGTGGTCTCACCCACCGAAGGCGACTACTCGCAGACCTTCGTCCGGGCGCATATCGATCGGCTTCCGGCCCGCGTCATCCCCCTCTACGGCGGACCCGCGCCCGGGGCGGCGGGATCGGGAGCGGGCGAAGGCCGACGGGTCCGTCGGGGTGTGGCCGGTGTCGTCGCCCGTCTCCAGGAGGCCCTGGTGCGCGGGGACTTCTACCCGAACCGGGTGGGCACCGCCCGGCCATCGGAGCAGCGTTCCGGGGGTCGACGCGCTCCCGGGGCGCGGTCCGGGCCACGTCGCCCGGTCGGGCTGTCCGGCAAGGCCATCGACCTGGTCTTCAGCGAGCTCGCCGGCTCGCCAGCGCCCCCGCTCTGGCGTCGCGCCATGGAGCGGTTCCTGGTGGGGGAAGGCGTGGACGCGGTCCTGGCGGAGTTCGGGTGGGCCGGCGTCCGGCTGATGCGACCCTGCCGGGCGGTCGGCGTCCCGCTGGTGGTCCACTTCCACGGCGCGGACGCGTACCGGGACACGTGGCTGGATCGGCTGGACCCGCTGTACGACGAGCTGTTCGAGACCGCGGCGGCCATCGTCGCGGTGTCAACCGACATGCGGGACCAGCTCGTGGGGCTGGGGGCGCCGGCGGAGAAGGTCACGGTCAACCCGTGCGGCGTGGACCCCGACCTCTTCGACGGCGCCGACCCCATCGCGGCGCCGCCGGTGTTCGTCGCCGTGGGCCGGTTCGTGGAGAAGAAGGGGCCGGAGCTGACGCTGGAGGCGTTCCATCACGTCGTGGCGGAGCGGCCCGAGGCCCGGCTGGTCATGATCGGCGACGGCGAGCTGCTGGCGGACTGCCGGGAGCGGGTCGAGCGCTGGGGCATCGGGCACGCCGTCGACTTCCGTGGGGTCCGCTCCCACGCCGAGGTGGCCATCGCCATGCGGGGCGCACGGGGGTTGGTCCAGCACTCGGTGCGGGCCTCCGACGGCGACATGGAGGGCACGCCGGTCGCCGTGCTCGAGGCGGGGGCGTCGGGGCTGCCGGTGGTCGCGACCCGGCACGGCGGGATCGTCGATGTCGTCATCCATGATGGGACGGGGCTGCTGGTGGAGGAGCGGGACACCGACGGGATGGCGCGCCACATGGTCGCGCTGCTCGATGACCCCGGCCGCGCCGCCGACCTCGGCGCTCGCGGGCGGGACCGCATCCGGGCCCACTATTCCATGGATCGCAGCGTCCGGCGTCTGATGGCGGTGATCGAAGCGGCCATCGCGGGCCGGCCCGCGGGCGACCCGGAGGGCCCCACCGACACGGGCCGCACCGGGCCGGCGGATCTGGCCGGTGACCCGGCGGCCGGGGCGTCGTCGTGACGGACCGGGTGGTGGACCAGCTCCGGGACGTGCCGCCGGCGTACGATCGGGCGACCCGCTTGCCGCCGTCCGCGGCGCGTCCCAGACTCGTTGTCGTGGACGAGTCGCATATCAGGGCGCGGATAGAGGAGCTGACGGAGCGAACGCCCCGGGGCCGGGTCCGGGTCTGCACGGACACCTCGGGCTTCATGGGCATCACCGCCGGAGATGTGATCCGGATCGGAACCGACCACTACTATGTCACCGGGGAGGCGAGCGAGGGGCGGTTCGGGATCGACGAGCAGCCGAAGATGTGGGTGAAGCGGGCGGTGGAGCTGGAGACGGGGGAGCGGAAGATCCTGAAGCTGGCGTTCTTCGAGTCGTTCAACATGCACGTGGGCGACATGCCGGTGGAGTGTTTCCGGAGCCCGCGCAAGGAGGCCCGGATCCTCGAGAAGACGCGGGACGACCCGAGCTTCATGCGCGGAGAGGCCCGGGAGGACGAGGCGGGCAACGTGGTCCGGGTCCTGGACCGGATCAACGGCGTGTCGGTCTACCAGTGGGTCCAGCGTCGGAGGGTGGACCACGAGACGTATTTCCGGGAGGAGTTCCCGGGGCTGTTCCGGTCGGTCCTCGAGGCGGTCCGGGCCATCGGTCGGCTGCACGCAGCGGGAGAGCTCCACGGCGACATCCGCAATGACCACCTGTGGCTGGACCGGGACACCGGCGACTGGCGCTGGATCGACTTCGACTACACGTACGAGTGGACCGAGAACCCGTTCGGAGTGGATCTGTACGGCCTCGGCAACATCCTGCTCTTCACCGCGGGTCACGGCTTCTACACACTGCGCGGGCTCGAGGCCGGCCGGCACGATGACGTGCAGGGCACGGGACGCGTGGAGCCCGGCGACCTCTCGCTCTTTTTCGGCCACCGGGTCATGAACCTGCGGAAGCTGTTTCCGTACGTGCCCGAGAGCCTGAACCGCGTGCTGATGCGCTTCGCCCACCGGGTCGAGGTGCTGTACCGGGATGTGGACGAGATGGTGGCCGAGCTCGAGGACTGCGTGGCGGATCTGGGGATCGAGGAGGGGCAATGAAGGACGAGGCACCGAACAGCGGCGAGACGACCACGTCGGCCCCGAAGGACGCCGGTGGTCCCCCGGAGTGTCCGGTACCGCACACCCTGATGGTGGCGGTGGACGAGTCGCAGAACAGTCGTCGGGCCGTGGACTACGTGGCGCGCTGGGTCGCCTGCTACGAGGCGGCCCGGGTGGTGCTGGTCCACGTCGTCAAGGAGCCGAGCGAGGATGTGCTCCCGGACGAGGCCGAGCGGGAGGAGTACGCCGGCCAGAGGCGGACAGCCGGGGAGCGGCTGCTGGCCACGACCCGGGAGGCGCTGGAAGCGGCGGGGGTCCCCGGGTCGCGGGTCGAGGAGAAGATGCCGTCCTGCAGCCCGCCGGACACGGTCGTGGACGCGCTGCTCGGGGAGAAGGAGCGCGGAGACTACGGCACCATCGTCGTGGGCCGCCGGGGCGTGAGCAAGAAGGAGGAGTACATCTTCGGGAGCGTGACGACGCGCCTGATCCGGGAGGCGTCGGACGTGACCGTCTGGGTGGTGGAGTAGAAGCGCTACTCCAGCAGCGCCAGCACTCGTTCGGTGATCTCCTCCAGCCGCGCACCCAGTGCCGGCGAGAGCCTCTCGCCCACCTCCACCCGATCGATCACAACGCCCACCAGCTCGACCTTCACCTCCCGGAGCGCCGGGTCCGTCGCCCGCAGCAGCTCGAGGGCGGCGGTGGGCGGGAGCTGGTGTACGCTGGCGCCGTGGTCGACGAGGTCGTCGAGGTCGAGGCGGAGGACGGTGCCGGGCTGGCCGGCGCCGGGCGGTGTGTCGAGCGTGCCGGGGGATCCATCGGCCAGGATCGCGTCGACGAGGATGACTCGCTCGCGGTCGCGCATGGCGTCCTGTGCCCGGAGCAGATCGGAGCCGGCCAGGCGCACCTCCACATCGGCCGGGAGCCGGGGGTGGCCCCGGAGCCGATCGGCGATCCAGAGCCCGATGGCGTCGTCGCCGGCCAGCGCGCTGCCGAGTCCGAGGACGAGGCGAGGCTTCATCGCCGCCGCACCAGGTGGACCGAGCAGGAGATGCACGGGTCGTAGGCCCGGGCGATCATCTCGAGCGTGTGGGTCAGCGAGTCCGGATCCGCCACGCCGTCGCGCTCGATGGCCAGGCGGAAGTGGTCCTCGACGCTGGCGGCGTTGAAGGCGGTGGGGGTGATGACGTCCGCGGCGGTGATGAAGCCATCGGCGTCGTACGTGTACGCGTGCAGCAGCAGCCCCCGTGGCGCCTCGGTCACCACCACGGCCTTGCCGGCCCGGGGCCGGACGGCGGGCGTGGGTTCCTGGTCGAGGTCGCCCCCGTCGAGGAGCGCGTCCACGAGCTCCAGGGCCCGGTCGACGTCCAGCGCCAGCTCGATGGCCTGGGCCTTGTTGTTGTCCATCGGGTCACGGGACGGCAGCTCGAGGCCCAGCGCGTCGATCAGATCCTCCCCCTGCGGCGGCAGCCTGTCCCGGTTCACCGCCAGCCGGGCCAGCGCGCCGACCATGAACGGGCGGCCGTCGAGGGTGGTGTGCTTCGCGTGGGAGTGGGGCACGGCCCGCTCGGGGGCGACATCGCGCAGCGCCGCCACCGGGATCACCGTCCGCTCGCCGTCCCGCAGCACGACCACCTAGTCGCCCCGGTCGTACCGGTAGGCCCCGTCCTGCCGGAGCGCCGCGAACACGATGTCGGCGTCCAGCGGCTTCGTCGGCGGGAGGCCCCGGACCAGGTCGAGGGTGGCGTCGATGTCGGCCCGGGCGGCGACCAGATCCTCCCTGAGCGCACCGAGCGCGGCGGCGTCCGGCGCCCGGCCGAACCCACCGGGGACGGCGTTGACGGGGTGAATGGCGCGGCCGCCCACGGTCTCCTGGATCCGGTTGCCGAGCTGCTTGAGCCGGAGCCCCACGGCCACGGCCGCCGGGTGGTCCACGGCCAGGGCCGGGCCGCTGGCGTAGCCCAGGTAGTCGGGCGCGGCCAGCAGGTACAGGTGCAGCGCGTGGCTCTCGATGTTCTCGCCCCGCCAGAGCAGGTCCCGCAGCAGCTCGACCCGCGGGCTGGTGGCCACGCCGAAGACCTTCTCCGTCACCCGGATCGACGTCATGGAGTGGGCGACGGAGCAGATGGCGCAGATGCGGGAGACGATGGGCGCCACGTCGTCCCAGCATCGGCCGCCTATGAGCCCCTCGATGAGACGGATCCCCTCGAAGACGTCGAAGCGGACCTGGGCGAGGCGCTCGCCGTCCAGCTCGACGGTGATCCCGCCGTGGCCCTCGACCCGGGCGAGGTGGTCGACGGTGATGGTCCGGCGGCCGGTGCCGCCAGTCGCGCCCGCGCTCCCGGTAGGGGTGCTCATGCTGCCGTGCCCTCGCTGTTCGTGCCAATGGTCGCGGCCGTCTCGACGGCCGCGAAGGTCCGCATCTTCCGTCGCACGACGTCCGGATTCATCCCCCGCTCCTCGTAGACGGCCGCCAGCGACGGCATGTTGGCGTCCATGGCGGGCCCGCGGCACCCCACGCACGCCACCCGCAGGGCGGGGCATCGGGCGTCACAGCCGGCGGCGGTGACGGGTCCCATGCAGAAGGCGTCGGGGTCCTTCAGCAGGCAGTCGTTCTCGGCCATCTTGCACTCGCTGCAGACCGGGTAGTGGCGGCCGAGCGGTGGGTCGCCGGCCACCAGGTGCGCGATGGCCCCGAGGAGCTCGTGCTTCTCCACCGGGCAGCCGGGGATGCCCAGCTCCACGGGGACCACCTCGTGGAGCGCCCGGGCGGGCGTGGCGTCGTAGTCGGCGCCGGCGTCGCCGTAGACGCGCCGGAGCAGGGCGTCCCGGTCGTGGTCCCGGTCCATGACCGGCACGCCGCCCCACAGCGCGCAGGTCCCGAGGGCGACGAGGAGATCCGAGCGCGCCCGGATGGCCTTCAGCTTCTCCTCGTCCCGCCGGCTCAGGACCGCCCCCTCGACCAGCGCCACGTCGAGGCGGCTCGCCTCGTCGTTGTCCGAAGACGCCATGAGGAAGTCCCGGACGTCCAGCAGCTCCACGATCCGGAGCAGCTCGTCCTCGCAGTTGAGGAGCGCGAGCTGGTCGCCGGCACAGCCGGTGAGCCCGAAGATCCCGACGGTCGGCTTGCTCATATCATCTCCGGCAGGTTCAGGGCGTCCCAGTAGGTGAAGATCGGGCCCTCCGTGCAGGTGTACTTGGCGCCGATGCCACAGTGGCCGCACTTGCCCACGCCGCACTTCATCCGCCGCTCCAGCGACATGAGGATCCGGTCCTTCGAGAACCCCAGCTCCAGAAGCCGCTCCAGCACGAAGCGGTACACCACCGGCGGGCCGCACACCGCGGCGTGGGTCCGGCCGGCATCGATCTCGACGTGATCGAACAGCGCCGGCAGCCGGCCCACGTGATGGCCCCACCGCACGGGGTCCGCGTTGTCCACCGTGAGCAGGCACTCCAGGTCGTCCCGGTCCGTCAGCGACGTCAGCTCGTCCCGGAAGAGCATGCTCTGCGGGTCGCGGCCGCCGTACATCAGGATCACGTGGCGGAACTTCTCCCGCTCGTCCAGCGCGTACCAGAGCAGCGACCGGAGCGGCGCCATCCCCAACCCGCCGGCCACCAGGAGCAGGTCCTCCCCGACCATCTTCTCCATGGGGTAGCCGTTGCCGTACGGCCCGCGGATGCCGACATAGTCGTTCATCCGGAGACGGTAGAGGGCGTCCGTCACCCGGCCCGTCCGCCGGACGCACAGCTCGAGGATGCCCCGGCGCGTCGGCGACGAGCTGATCGAGATCGGCGCCTCGCCGCTGCCCGGCACGCTGAGCATGATGAACTGGCCGGGGCGGTGCTGGAAGCTGTCGGAAAGGTCGTCGTCCTCGAACCGCACCGTGAAGAGGTAGTGGTCCTCGACCATCTTGAAGATCCGGACGATCCGGGCCAGCGACGGCTGGTAGACGTTGTCGGTCCAGGTCGAGGCCGGCCGCCAGGCGGTGGTCACCGTGGTCACCGGGTCACCGGGCATGGGTCACCCCCCGCAGCTCGTTCAACACGTCCACGTCGTGGATTCCGACGGGACAGCTCACGATGCACCGGCCGCAGCCCACACAGCTCGGACGGCCGTGCTCCGTCACGAAACCTCGGTGCTTGTGGTAGTAGCGGTACTTGATCCGGTCCGCCGCCCTCGGCCGGAAGTTCTCGTCGCCCGCCACCGCAGCGTGGGTCGAGAAGAGGCACGAGTCCCAGACCCGGAGCCGGCGGCTGCCGCCATCCAGATCCCGCTCGTCCCGGACGTCGTAGCAGTAGCAGGTCGGACAGACGAACGTGCACTTCCCGCACGACAGGCAGCGCGACCCGAGCTCCTCCCACAGCTCGTGGTCGTACTCCAGGTCGAACAGCTCGGCCAGCCCCCGGATGTCCACGTTCAGCAGCAGCTGCCGCTCCTTCTCCGACGAGCGACGCTTGTACCCCTCCACGTCCTCGTCCGTCACCGCCCCGAACAGATCCGCCCCCGCCAGCGCCATGTCGTCGCCCAGCGCCGTGCCCACCAGCACCATGTAGTGGGAGCCGATGTCGCACAGGAAGAGGTCGAAACCCGTGTCCACCAGGTCCGCTCGCATCGACCGGCAGAAACAGTGCTCGTCCGGCTCGCAGTCCATCCCCACCACCGCAACGTTGCCACGGCGCGCCCGGTAGTACGCGTCCGGGCTCCCGTCCAGGTACACCCGGTCCAGAAGGTTCAGACCGTAGATGTCGCACACGTGCACGCCCAGCAGGATCACCCGCTCCGTCGGCCCCTCCGTCTCCGCCACGTACCCCCGCTCCGGGTCGTACCGGAACATCGTCTCCTTCTGCGGCAGCACGTACTTCTTCGGCGGCAGCACCGTCCGCGCGTACTCCAGCCGCGCGTCCTCCCACCGCTCCAGCGGCCCGAACGCCAGGCCGCCATCCCGCTCCTGCGGCGCGTGGACCTCGCCGAACTCGTCCAGCACAGCCGTGAAGTCCTCCAGCCGGTCCTTCGGCAGCCGCAGCGCCTTCATCGGTTCCCTCCCTGGGGCCGGAATCGTCCTTGTGTGAATAATATCACGAAAAGGGCCGCCGCTGGCAAGCCCCGGGGGGCGCTCGGGCGCCGCTTCACCGAATCCGAAAGGGTCGCACGCCCGGTCCGAGGGCCAATGGCTGGGTCTACCGCATCCCCGTCTGGCTCGAGACCGGGCCGAACGATGAGGTGCTCGAAGGCATCGGCATCGCGCCGGACATCCTCGCCACGACTGCCACCGACGATCTCCTGGCCGGGCGGGACCCGATGCTGGAGGCGGCGCTGGCGGTGGTCGAGGGCCGGTAGCGGGGGTCGGCTCGTCCGGCGGGCTTCTGCCATCCCGGCGTGGCTGGACCTTCTCGGTGTGGCTCGACCTTTCCGGCGTGGCCTACCTTTCCGGCCTGGCTACCCTTCCGGCGTGGCTACCTTTCTGGCGTGGCTACCTTTCCGGTTCATTCCACCTTCCAACTGCATTACACGGAGAGCTCGGAGGAGCACGGAGATCGCGGAGTTCCTCTCTGTTGTTCCGGCGAGGGCGGGTTGTCGGTGGGCCGGGGACGGTTGCGCGGAGCGTGCCTCGGCGGGTCGAAACAGGGCGTCGTCGTTCTCCGGGCTGTCCGTTGTCCTCCGGGTCCTCCGTGTCACGCAGTTTGGAGGGTGCCGTACCCGGACCGGTGTCGTGCCCGGCGCCGGTTGGGGACCTGACGAGTGTCGCCGGTGTTGACGCCGATCCCTCCGCTCCCGACGTTCACCGACCGTGTCGGATGGCACTCGCCCCTGCCCGATCCACACCGCCGAGGAACGATGATCCGGATCCTGTCGCTGACCCGTACGTCACACCCAGCGCGCATGTGCCGAATCCCACTCGCCGGACTGGCGCTGGTCTTCGCCGGGCTCCTCGCCGGCTGCGGCCCGACCGCGCCCCCGGAGGCGCCGGCCCCCGGCCCCGATTCGGCGGCGATGCCGGAGCCCGGGCAGGAGCGGGCCGAGCCCCGGCGGCCGCTTACGGAGACGCGGCCGATCACCGACATGCCGCGCCGCACCTTCGGCTTCGACGAGGCCGGCGTGTGGATCAGCAACGAGCTGGAGGGCGGGCGGGTCAGCGACGCCATCCTGTCGGGCGACACGCTGATCCTGATGGAGATCCACCCGGAGAACGCGCCGATCAACAACAGCGCATGGTACGCGTTCAAGGCGTGGTCGCGGGCGCCCCGGACCATCGACCTGAAGCTGGTCTACGAGGACGGCGACCACCGCTACTGGCCGAAGACCCGCACGGCAGACGGGCCGTGGACGCCCATGGACTCGGCCCTCGTCACCCGCGACACCGCCGGCACCGCCACCCTCACGCTCCGCCTCTCGCCCGACACGCTCTGGGTGGCCGGGCAGGAGATGCTGACGAGCACGTTCTTCGACGGCTGGACCGACTCCCTGGCCGCGCTGCCCTGGGCCACGCGCCGGACCATCGCCACCTCGCCGCGGGGCCGGCCGATCCGGATGCTCGAGATGGGCGACACGGCATCGGGCCGCCACGTGGTCATCATCAGCCGACAGCACCCGCCCGAGGTCTCCGGCACCTGGGCGCTCCTGGCCTTCGTCGAGACGCTCGCCGGGGACACGGAGCTGGCCCGCCGGTTCCGTGACGCGTTCCGGGTCCACGTCGTCCCGCTCGTGAACCCGGACGGCGTCGACCTGGGCCACTGGCGCCACAACACCGGCGGCATCGACCTGAACCGGGACTGGGGCGCGTTCCTCCAGCCCGAGACCCGGGCCGTGGCGGAGGAGATCCGCCGGATCCTGGCCGACCCCGACGATGACCTCTGGTTCGCCTTCGACTTCCATTCGACCCAGTACGACGTCTTCTACACCCTCGACCGGTCGTTCGTCACCGACCCGCCGGGACTGACCGATCGCTGGCTCGGGTTCATCGACGCCGCCCTCTACCTCTACGACGTGAACGACTCGCCGTCCGGCCTCCAGACGCCCACGTCCCGGAACTGGTTCTACGTCGAGTTCGGCGCGCCCGCGCTGATCTACGAGGTGGGGGACGAGACCCCGCGGCCGCTGATCCGGCAGGTGGCGGAGACGGCGGCGGAGGGGACGATGCGGATCCTGCTCGATGCCATGAAGGAGGCCGACGGGTAGGAGACCACTGCCGCCGGAGGGATCGCTACGGGCCGGGCTACGGCGTTTCCGTTTCCGTCGCCCTCCAGCAGTACCACGCCACCGCGCTGCGCCATGGCCGGTACCCGGTGCCGATCCACCCGGCCTCCGTCGGCGTGGGTGGCTCCCCGAGGTCCAGGACCCGGCCGAGACCGTTGCGGACGCCGAGGTCGCCGGTGGGCCAGACGTCGGGGCGTCGCAGATCGAAGAGGAGGAACATGTGGGCGGTCCAGGGCCCGATGCCGCGGACGCGGGTGAGCCGGCGGATGACGGTGTCGTCATCGAGGGACGCGAGGTCGTCGAGGGGGACGTCGCCGGACAGGGCCTTCCGTGCGAGGTCGCGGATGGCGGCGGTCTTGGCCCGGGACAGGCCGGCGTCGCGGAGCGCCTGTTCGGGGGTGTCGAGAACGGCATCGGGGGTGACCCCGGCATCGCCCACGGTCTCGACGAACCGGCCATGGATGGTCCGCGCCACAGCGCCGGCGAGCTGCTGGTAGATGATGGCGGCGGTGAGGGACGCGAAGGGGGCGCCGCGGGGCGGGCGGAGGCGGACGGGTCCGACGCCCTCGACCAGGGGTGCGAAGGCCGGGTCGCCGAGGAGACGCTCGGTGGCCTCGGGCCAGGCGACCTCGTAGCGCTCCTCGCTCACGACCCGCTCGCGGGCTCGGTCCCGGCGGCCTGGGTGGCCAGGGTCCGGAGCGCATCGGTGATGGTGTCGAGGGCACCATGGTGTCCGACGATCCCGTGGCGCTCGGCCAGGTAAGCGGGGTCGTTCCAGGCGACGTACACGCCATTGTCGTCCTCCCACACGAGCATCTTCTGCGGCAGGTCGATGGCCACGGTCCGGGCGTCGCG
>CAYMLW010000037.1:16935-19156 GCA_964391035.1 uncultured Gemmatimonadaceae bacterium | reverse complement strand
CGCCATCAGCCGACGCGACGGCGCCCATCGAACGCATGGCCCTCCACGAAGCCGTGGGAGTAGTCGACGGGCGAGCCCCAGGTCTCCATGAAGTCGGCACCGAAGGAGGCCACGACCTCGGCCGCGGCGAAGTCCACGATCGGCAGGGCTGGCTGGCCGTACAGCCGCCGGTGCGCCTCCAGGATCGGCTCGTGGGCGAACGCGTCGTAGCGTACCCGCCGGACCCCCGCAGCCTCGCACCACTCGTCCATGAGCGCGTCCATGGCCCCGGCTTCGGCCCGGGTCAGGAACACCGCGCTGTCCCCGGCCTGGCCGAGGGCCTCCGCCAGCGACTGCTCGGCCCGGCTCCAACCCACCCGAGACCAGTCCTCGCCGTCCCTGACCAGCGCCTGCGGGATCCGGTCCGGGTCGTAGAGCCCGTGCAGCGACGCCTGGCCCCGGGCACAGAGCCGGCCGTGGGACACGGGCGACGCCTCGCTCCCCTCCGCCTTGATCGCCCGGCCTTCCCGCGTCTGCACCGTCATGCCGCAGCCCGCCGGGCATTCCCGGCACGTGGTGCGGTACCCGGTGGGCAGGCC
Source organism: uncultured Gemmatimonadaceae bacterium (assembly GCA_964391035.1). Classification (GTDB taxonomy): domain Bacteria; phylum Gemmatimonadota; class Gemmatimonadetes; order Longimicrobiales; family RSA9; genus JAWVYT01. The sequence goes on along the minus strand of CAYMLW010000037.1, from coordinate 18,578 downwards.
CGGGACCGTCTCTTCGGGTTGCACCAGGTACGGGATCAGCCGTTCCGTCTCGGGCGCGCACGCCGCCGACGCGCCCACCCCGGCCACACCCAGGACCTTCAGGAAATCCCTGCGCTCCATGCCTTCCTTCTTCGTCGACATCAGCTCGCCATCAGTAGTGGCAGACCGTGCAGTCGGTGCGGACCTCCCGCTCCCGATGGCACTCCAGGCACCACCCCATGGTCAGGTCCTGCTGGAGCTCGATCACTTCCATGGCCTGGACATCGCCGTGGCACTCCTGGCACTCCAGGTCCTCGGCATTCACGTGGATCATGTGCGGAAAATGGGCGTGGTCCGGAAGATCGTGGATTCGGACCCACGGGATCCGTCGGCCCGCGTTCCAGTACCGGGTCAGCGTCCGAACGCCGGCGCTGTCCGCGGCCACCATCGGCACGCCGCCCGGGATGTGGCAGCCCGCGCATACCTCCATTGCCGGGATCCCGGCGTCGACCGACACGTCGGCCGAAGAATGGCAGTAGAGGCACGGGATCTGGTTCGTGCCCGCATGGATGTCGTGCGGGAAGGGGACCGGCTGCTCGATCGGTCCGCCCGCTGCGTTCGCCGCATACACCCCACCCGCCACGAACGCAACGAGCACGACCAGCAGGATTGCGAGGGTCCCTCGTCCCATCCATTATCGGCGTGAGGGGGCCACGTACTGGTGGACCCGACTACAGGATGACCGGGGATTTCCCCACGGCCCGGAAGGCGGCAAATCTTACACGGGCGCCACCGGGATGCAACCCCGGGGCACGGGCGGGATGTCCCCGCGGGCTGGCCGGACGAACCGATCCAATCCAGCGTGCGCGTTCCCCACCACCCGGCCACCAAACGAGCGGGGCCCCGGGTCGACCCGGGGCCCCGCTCCCTGCTGCTTGCTTTGCTGGCTCGACTACTGGAACGCCGCCGACGACACGTCACAGAGGTCGAGACCACCGGCCTCGACGAAGACCGTGTTGTTGGTCTCGTCGAAGTCCAGCTGGAAGACGGCGTCGTCGCCGTACGTGCCGCCCTTGTGGTACTCGCCCGTCGGGTACACGTCGTTCACGGCCAGGCCGTACTGCCCCACCATCCGGCGCAGGTCGCCCAACCGGTGTCCGGTCAGGAAGAGCCACATGCCCCGCTCGTAGAAGAGCACGTCCCGGGCCTCCGCCTGGGAGCCGGGCACGGCCAGGTCCGGCAGGGTCGGATCCGGCACCTTGACGTCGTAGGCCTGGATCTGGGCGCCCATCAGCGAAGCCACGTTCTGCCGCAGCGTGTTGAGCGTCGCGGTCATTCCGGCCAGATCACCCGCCTGCAGCTGCGCCTCCGCCTCGATGAGCCGGGCCTCGATCCCGCTGGCCAGTGGCGTCGGGTCGAGCAGGGACGTGTACTTGAGGGCCAGCCAGAGCGGCACGGACGGGTCGAACCCGACACCGCCATCGGCGACCGGAACCCGCGGGTCCGCGGCGCTGATGAACGGCAGGCCGTTGATGCCCTCGTTGTCGGCCACGGAATACCGTCCGTTGCCCTGCTGGTTGTTCACAGGGTTGCTGACGCCGACGTTCGAATGGTACGTGAAGTAATTGAAGAATGTCTCCACGCCACCCGCCGCGGCCTGCGCG
>CAYMLW010000037.1:0-16925 GCA_964391035.1 uncultured Gemmatimonadaceae bacterium | reverse complement strand
CGGCGGAGAAGTTGCCGAGATTGACCTGCGCCCGGGCCTTCCCCACTTCCGCCAGGTCATAGCCCGGCGAAGCGGCCAGCGCTTCGTCGAACAGCGAGGCGGCCGTTTCGAACAGCGCCCGGCCCGTGTTGGGTGGGCCGAAGTCGAACTCGCCGGTCTCCGCGACGTTGCTCACGGGCACCGCCGGGCACCAGCCTTCGCCCAGCATCAGGTACGTGTACCCTTCCAGGGCCTTGAGCTCCGCGAACCGCGGATCATCCGTGCCCTCGAAATCGGCCACCTTCTGGGCCGCATCCTTCAGGGCCCGGCGGGCCTGGTGAAGGTTCGTGTAGTTCGCGTCCGACGTGTTGCCGTCCGCGGCCCCGAACTGGTTCCGCCGGTCCGTGGCCGTCCGGGTCGTGAAGGTGCCGGCCGAGATGAACTCGTCCGACATCAACGCGCTGACGATGAGGTAGTCGTCATTGGAGGCGAACGCCGCGGTGAAGTCGCCGAGGGCGCCGTTCACCACGATCTGGAGCACATCTGGATCGTCGAGCGTCCCGGGGTTGACCGTGTCACGGTCGTCCACTGTCAGGAGCTCGTCGAGATCGCACGCCGTCAGTCCGATCACGCCCACCAGCAGGGCGGTCGCGGACAGGGCGCGTATCGCCTGTCTGATCGATAGCATCGCGATACCTCCCCGCATCAGAATGAGTAGTCGAGCCGGAGCATCAGGTACCGCACCGGCGGCTGCGTGTTGAACTCGCTCTGCGAGAAGTTGGCGTTCCCGCCGCCTTCCACCGTCTCCGGATCCAGGCCCGGATAGTCGGTGAAGGTGGCCAGGTTCCGCCCCGCAACCGTCAGGCGCAGCCCGTCGGCCTGTGGCAGGAACTCCGCCCAGCTCGCCGGCACGGTGAACGTGGCCGACAGCTCCCGCCACTTGTAGAAGTCCGCCTTCTCGACGAATCCGTACGCGGAGCCGAGGAAGCGATCGGCGATGTACGCCGCCTGCTCCTCGAGGGGAGCCTCCGGGTTCGCTACGGCCTCACAGCCGCGGGTCGACCGGAAACCGCATCGGAACGCCTCGGTGTCGTTCCCCGTGTAGTGCCCGCCGCGCCCCTCGATGAGCGTCGAGACGGTCAGGAAATCGAACACCCGCACGTCGGCGAAGACCGACCGTTGCCACGTGGGCAGGGCCGGGCCGATGTAGACCTCTTCGTCGCCGACCGTGACCTCGTCGTTGGTCAGCAGACCGTTTCCGTCGGCGTCGTTCCAGGTCACCTCCCGCTGCCAGAAGCCACCGGCGCTGTACCCCTCGGTATGACGCTGCAGGCCGCGGTTGAAGATGATGTCCTCGACGCCCAGGTCCGCACCGATGTCCAGCACCTCGTTGGACAATGTGGTGTTGCTGAAGCCCAGATTCAGCCCGAACGCGTCGGTGTCGATGGCCGTGTAGTTGACGGTGAACTCGGTGCCCACGTTCTGGATGCTGCCCAGGTTCTCGAACACCGAAGCCGTCAGCCCCAGCGAGCCGGGCAGCCGGCGCCGGATGAGCGCGTCCTCGGACGTCTTGTTGAAGTAGGTGAACTCGAGCGACACCCGGTCGTTGAACAGGCCCGTGTCGAATCCGAACTCGTACTCCGCGCTCCGCTCCGGCTTGAGCGTCTCGTTCCCGGTGACCGAGAGCGTCACGCCCGGCACGTCGCCGGCCGCGCTTGCCACGGTGGTGGGAGCGTACAGCGTGACGGCGTCGCGGAAGCCGGGCCGCAGCCCTGCCACGCCCCAGGCCGTCCGCAGCCGCAGCGTGTTGAGGAAGCTCAGCTCCGGGAACCAGTCCTCCTCTGCAATCACCCAGGAGAAGCTGGCCGACGGGAAGTACGCCAGCTCGAAGTCCTGACCGAACGCGCTGTTGTCGTCGGCCCGGATGCTGGCGGCGAAGAACATGCGATCGCGGAATGCCAGCTCCTGCGAGACGTACCCGCCCAGGGTACGGACCTCGAAGAAGTCCTCATCCACCTGGCTGCCGAACCACGGACCCGAAGTGGTCCCGCAGGACGCCGTGCCCGGCACCAGCGACGAGCCGAAGCACGACGTGTTCTCGGAGTTGTCCATGGTGTACTGCGTCCCCACCGTCGACGTGGAGACCAGGTCGTCCGTGACCTCCAGCGTGGCCACACTCGACATCTGTCCCGTGTACAGGTAGGTGGTCGTGCGTGTCGAGAGACGGAAGCCGGCGTCGTAGAACGGATGCAGCCACCCCAGCGGGGACTCGGGCTGGAGCGTCTCGTTCGCGTGCGAGTCCGTCAGGTCTAACCCGCCCGTAGCGTTGAAGGACAGCCACGAGAGCGGCCGCCACCGCACGTTCGTGCTCACGATGAAGCGATCCACCGCCGATGACGTGGGCAGGAACTCGAGCATGCCCATGTTGAACCCGAAGCCGTAGTTGGACGGGTTCACGTCCCACTCGCTGTCCTCGCCGGCCGGAATGAAGTTCGGGTAGCCCAGCAGCCCGTTGATCATCGGGCTGAAGATCGAGTTGTCGTTGTTGTTCAGCGAGAGCTCCACGTCGGCGTACCCGACCGACACGGACATATCCGCCGTCTCCGACAACTTGGCGTCCAGGTTGCCCCGGAAGTTGAACTTCTGCTGCATGTTCATGGGCACCACGCCCGTCTCGTCCTCGTACTGCCCCGAGACGAAGAAGCGGACCTGCTCGGTGCCGCCGCGGACGCTGGCACCGTACCGGGTACGGCTGCCGGTATCCCACATCCTCGTCCGCTCGTCCTCCAGCGTGTTGAACGAGTAGGTCTCGTCCTGGGTGCAGTCACCCGCCGCGGCCGCACGGTTCGAGCAGTAGAAGCCGTAGCCGTCGGGGTTCCGCGAGCTGTACAGGTTGAAGAACCCGTCGTCCGTGAACACCGGCGCGCTCGGATTGACCACGTTGAGCGACGCCCAGTTCGCCGGGTAGTCCGTCATGTCGTCGATCTGGCCGGTCTCGGCGGAGAACGACCACTGCGTGGACCCGGGCCGGCCCCGCTTGGTGGTGATCAGGATCACGCCGTTCGCCGCCGCCGTGCCGTACAGCGCCGACGCCGCCGGGCCCTTGATCACCTCGATGTTCTGGATGTCGTTCGGGTTGATGTCGTTCAGACGGCTCGGCTCCTGGCCGCCCACGCCGAACGCGCCGCCGAAAGAGTTGTCCATCTGGACGCCGTCCACGAACACCATCGGCTCGTTGCCCAGCGACAGCGAGTTCGCGCCCCGGATCCGGATCCGCTGGGACGTGCCGGTCGTACCGTTCACATCCTGAAGCATGATCCCGGAGCTGCGGCCGCCCAGAGCGTCCGCGAAGCTCGTGATGGGCGCGGGGTTCAGGTCCTCGACCTCGATGGTCGCCACGTTCGAGCCCAGCTCCCGGCTCCGCTGCTCACGACCGGTGGCCGCGCTCACCAGGATCGCCTCGAGCGGGACCGCGCTGGTCGTCAGCTCGAAGTTGGCCGTCGCGGTTCCACCGGCCATTACGGTCACCGACTCGCTGGCCTGGGCGTAGCCGATCAGCACGGCACGGATGGTCTGCGTGCCCGCGGGAACGCGGGTCAGCAGGTAGCGTCCGTTCTGGTCGGTGAGGCCGCCGACATTCGTGCCGGCAATCTGCATCTGGACCCCGGTCAGGGCCTGGCCGGTCGCGGCGTCGACAACTTCTCCGGTGATGGTTCCCGTCCCTTGGGCCAGCGCTGTGGCTGCCCCGAAGAGGACGAGCACCATGGACAAGAAAGTCACACGGACTCTTGCCATTGGTTCCCTCCTTGGCAGGGGGTGTGTGAGCGAGGCCCGTGCCGGCACCCCGCGTGGACCCGTAGCTTACCGGGTCTCGGGATTGGAATCTGGCGTGTCCAACGAGCTGCAGTTGGGGATTGACGGATTCCTGATTAGAAGTGTGATTTCTGTTTACAAGTGTACGGTAAACAACTCCATTGATCAATACTTGTCGCAACGCAGGGACGCGGTCATTTTCCCAACAGTCGAAGCGAGTCGTTGGTTCCCGGGACAGGTGTTGATCAAGCCAGACGAGGTCAATCGGATGTCGATACGTCGCGCAGTCGTTCTCCTCACACTGCTGCTCCCCGTGTTCCTGCTGACCGCCGGCTGCGCCTCCACGGGGGCCCGGTATCCGGATGTGCCGAGGGACGTGATCAACCGGGCGATGCTCACGGAAGCGGAGACCCTGTCGGCCTACGAGGCGGTGCGACGGTTCCGTCCCATGTGGCTACGCAGCGTCCGCGGTCAGGATTCCTTCGTGTCTCAGGGCCGCCGAGGACTGCGGGTCTACGTGGACGGCGTGGCCGCGGGCGGCATCGGCGCCCTTCGTGATCTGGACGCCAACCTGGTCGAGGAAATGCGATACCTGGACAAGCGCGAGGCCACCACGCGGTTCGGAACGGATCACGCCGAGGGCGCCATCCTCGTGACGACCCGTCGCGGACCCGGCTGAGCTCGGGTCAGTAGGCCGATGTCCTGACCACGACCACGCCATTCCCTGCCTCCGAGCCCCATTCCAGCGCCGCCTCACGGGCGCTCAGGATCTGTATGTAATCGATCGACTTGGCCGGAATGGACTCCAGCATGCGTACGCCGTTCTTGACGCGGCTGCCGTCCACGACGAGCAGGACCTGAGGTGCCAGCGTCAGGCTCGCCCGTCCTCGGTGCGTGATTCTCGCCGGCCTGCCTTCCCGGGTATGGGCAATGGACAGGTGCGTCCGGGCCCGCTCCAGGACCTCCATGGCCGTGAAGCCGCCGATCCTGGAGATATCGGTCCGGGAGAGGACCACGCCACGGGCTGACTCGGCACCGGTCGGCCCCCCCGCTCGCATCCCGCCGCAGGCCATGAGCACCAGGCATGTCAGCGCGGCGAGGAGAGGCCGGCTCGGGCGGCCAGGGCGGGGACGGGGTGTCTGCCTCATAGTGCTCCTGCGGGTTCGCGAAAGTCGTGCGGGTCTACCCGTGGAACGCGCAGGTGACCTATACGCTGACGCGGTACCCTGGCTTACTCATCGCCCCTCAGCTCCTCCGGGCCCATCAGCGCGGCCCGCAGGACACGGGACCAGAGCGCTTCGGGCTCTTCCCGGGGCTCGTCGTCCGGGGGCGGAGCGTTCGCAATCCGCTCGGCCCCCTCGGGATCGTCGAGCTTGTGCAGGTGCCCCGCCAGAATGGACCGCAGGCCGGTATCATAGGTCGCTTCCGCCATCATGCGGATCTGCTTGCGGGCCAGCTCTTCTTCGCCGGCGTCGATCGCCGCCCGTACGTACTCATCGATCTCCCACTGGGCGTCGCTCAGGAGCCCCTTGCCGATGGACAGCCACGCCAGGGTGCACCGGACACGGACCGACCCGGGCGAGATGCGGAGGAGCTTGCGACCGACGGCGCCGGCGGCATTGTAGCGGCCCGCGCGCAGGTACGCGTCGATCGCGCGCCCGTAGTAGCTCAGCGCCCGATCCCGGTTTCCGGCTTCCACACACAAGTCCCCCGCCCGGTTGAAGAACTGGGCGTCGAAGCCGGGGAGAGCGATCTCTGCTTCCCGCTCGAGAGACCGCAGGCGTTTCTCGAGATTCGGTTCAGGATCCGGATCCGGCGAAGACTGGTCCTTGAGGTGCTTGAAGATCATGCGTCCCGGATGAACGTACCTCGCCACGCTGGATGTGCAAGGTTGCGACCACCGCCCGATGGTCCGACGGCGTGGCGGCCAGAACCGCCGCCTTTCCGGCCATTGCGCCCCGGGTCCAGACCCAGTCGATCCGGCTGGTCGGCCGCGCCGCCGGGAAGGTCGGCGGCCCGGATCCGCCGAACGCGTCGGAGAATCCCGCCGTCCGCAGCGCTTCGATGACCGGGCTCCCCGGCTCGGCGTTGAGGTCGCCGAGGATCACGGCCGGGCCGTGGATCCGGTCCAGGGCCGCCCGGATCTGATCGATGCGGGCGTCGGCATGAACGCTGAGATGCAGGGCGTTGATGGTGACCGACCGGGCACCCGACAGCTCGAGCTGGAGCAGCTGTTTCGGCGCGCCCCGGCCCTGGGGGAGCGGCGTGGCCCTGACCGGTCCCATGCCGGCCGGGACCAGAAAGGCCTCCCCCATCAGGCCGTTGACGGTCGACGAGAAACGGTCCTCGAGTCCCAGCCGTCGACCGAGCCACAGGGGGAAGTCGATGCCGTACGCCGTCGGTCCGCCGACAATCGCCTCCTGGAGAGCGATGACGTCCGCGCCCGCCCGCGCCAGGACCCCCTCGAAGCGTTCCGGCGAGAAGGTCCACGCCTCATCGAAGCCGAAGTGGACGTTCCAGGTCGCGACCCGGAGCGGCCCGTCCCCGGCGGTCCGGGCCCGGGTCGGGGTCGATGGCATCCGGACGAGGAGCACGGCAGCCATGACCAGCAGCGCTGCCGCTCCTGCGGCGGGCAGCGGGGCGATGCCAGGGTCCGGGTCGGCGGGCCGGGGCATCAGGACGGTGCAGCCGGCCAGGAGGAGCGCCGCCGCGCCGATTATCCAGGGCGCCCCACCGGCCAGCGCCGGCACGGTGAAGGCCGCGTAGAACGTCAGCCCGTACAGCGCCACGGCAAGGATGAGGACGCCGAGGGCGGCGGCCGCGGCCCTGCCGCCCCGGCATCCACTCGCCGGTTCGACGGCCCGGGTCGCCAGGAGCAGTGCGGCGCAGTGGCTCGCCGCCAGTGTCGCCAGGACGATCGGGCCGTTCAGGTGGTACCCGGACAGCGTGCCGGCCGCGATCAGGCCCACCAGGACCAGGGCGACCCCGCGGCCACCGGTGGGACGGGGTCGAACCAGCGCCAGCCACACCGCAGCCGCCCCGGCCGCCGCGAGCCAGATCCCCGCCGTCCCGTATTCCACGCCCGTCCAGCGTGCCACGACCGCCGGGGCCAGGATGTGAAGGTCGATGAACAGGAGGGCGCCGAGGGCCAGGCCGCCGCGCAGTCGCAGCCCTCCGGCCCGTCGCTCCAGGCCGCGCTCCCTCCGGTCCGTGCCGATCGACCGATGCCAGGACCAGGCCGCCGCCACGAGGCCGAGAGAGAGGGCCGCCTGGATCGGCAGCCATCCCGGCTGGAACGAGATGTCGTAGCTGGCACCCGCGAAGCGAAGGAGCTGGTCGAGAACGAGGCCGAACGCCATGCCCGCGGCGAAGGCCCGCCGGTCCAGTCGACCCACGGCCCATGTGAGGAACGCGGCGGTGAACCCCACCACTGCGGCACCTCCAACGAGCCGCGGGACGTGGGTCGGGCCCACCATCGGCAGGCGGGCCAGCGCGACCCCGGTCGCGCAGATCGCTACGGCGGTGTGCCGGTCCATCCAGCGAGCGAGCGGTACCAGCGGGACGAGGACCACGAGCAGCGGGAGCGTCGCGAGGGCCGTGGCGCCCGGTCGGAGCGCGGGGAAGAGGGCGTCGTATGCCAGGCCGAACAGGGAGCCGAAATACGCCCGCTGGCCCTGGGCGAAGAACAGTGTGACCAGAGCCGCCATGGCCCCGGTCGGGAGGCGACGCATCCGGCCTCAGTCCGGGGGCGGGGTGTCCCCGGCCGATGGGCCGGCGCTGGCGGCCACCGAGATCAGCACCCGGTCTTCGTCCTTGCGTCGCGCTTCCAGCATCACACCCCCTCCGAGGTGAACTTGACCGCGTTCTTGCCCGCCTCGATCCTGGACGGGTCCAGGATGTCGTTGATCAGGTCCAGCGAATGCTGCGATGCCGTATCGACCTTGTCCAGCCCGTTCTTCTGCTTGTCCGTCAGGGCGCCGTAGATTTCCTCCCGCAGCAACGATGTGTAGCCGATCACCGCATTGATCGGCGTGCGCAGCTCGTGGCTCATGCTGGCCAGGAACTCGCTCTTCAGCCGGGACGCCTTCTCCAGCTCACGACTCTGCCATTCCAGGCGACGGTTCCGCTCCTCCAGCTCGACCGTGGCCAGCTTGATCCGGTCCTCGGGCTCCTCGTTCAGCCGCTGGAGATCCCGGTCGGATTCGTCCTCGGGCGGCGCCTCGAGCAGCCGTTCGGCTTCCCTGTTCATCAGGATGGTGCTCGAGTTGTGGTCCGTCACCGGGATCGGATTCCCCACGTTCTCCAGGGTGGCATCGAGGCGCTCCCATTCCTCGCGCACCCGCTTCCTCCGCGATCCGGGACCGCTGGAACTGCCGCTCGTGGGCCCGCACGTCCTCCCGGGTCGCGCGCGCCCTCCGTTTTGATGATACAGTAGACGTACTTACCTTCTTCGTCTGCGGGGGCATCCGCTTCTGTGATCGGCTCCGAGGGAGCTGTCTCGGGCACGAGTCGATTCTCGGTTCAGGGTGTCATCCCACAGTGCGCCTGTCACGGCGAGGATAGGGAGCGAATGGCCCGCACGGCGGTCCACAACTCGCGAGATGCCAGCATCGTGCCGGGATGGGCTTCTGCCCCGGTCCGGGGCTTGCGTCCTGACCGACGCGGTTCCCACCGCCTGCATCGCCTGGAAAATAGGGACGGACAATGAGGCTCTCCACACTGCTGCCGATGGCCGGCATCGTGGTCTTTGGCGCGTGCGCGGCGCTCGGGTTGGGCTTGGAGCCGGAACGCAGTGCGCAGCTCCGGCTCGACCGGGGGCTCGATGCCCTCGATGCCGGCCGGTACACGGCCGCCTTCGATGACCTGGCCTGGGTGTACATCCACTGCGCCGGCTATCGGGCGGGGGACGACGCGCTGGCCGCCCTCGGGGCGCTCGAGCTGGACCCCCGCAATCCGAATGCCCGCCCCGATGTGGGCGCGGTGCTCCTGGGCCGATTGATCCGGGAGACCCCGGATCGCGCCTCCCGCAGTCTCGCGGAGACCACGTTCCTCACGAGCCTCGCCCTCGGCGCTCGCCACCCCGACCCCGCCTCCGACTCCGCGGACGCAGAGAGCATCGGCCCGGAGCCCGCCGGCGCGCCACCGGATCCCCATCTCGCCGCCCTCACCCCTGCCCCGGGCGAGGGATCCGTACGCGACTGCGGCCCGCGTGTCCGGGCGGAGCGGGACTCGACCTTCCGGTCGCTGCCGAGACTCCCCGGCCCGTCCATGGCGAGTCTGCTGAGCTCCGCGGAGGCGGCCCGCGACGCGGCCGCCGCACGCGTCGACTCCCTCGACCTCCTCCTGGCGACGACCCGGGAGCAGCTCACAGCCACCCGGGAGGAGCTCGAGCGTATCAGGAAGACGCTCGAGCCGTGAAGCCATGACCGTACGCTGGCGCCTTCTCCTGACGCTCGCCGGGATCGCGGTGCTCCTGATCGTTCCCGCCATCTACGGCGTATCACGACTCGAGCGCCTTCGCGACCTCGCCATCGATCTCGAGGACATCCACGCCGCCGATGTCTCCGCTATCGGGGAGTACAGGGCCGCGCTGGCCGAGCTCGACCGAACCCAGCGCAGCTTCATCGCCACCGCCGACGAGACCTTCCTCACCGAGATGAACCGACAGCTCGACCGGGCCCGCCGGGAGCTGGACCGGGTCGGCGCGGACCTCGAGGAGGAGCTGGCCCCGTCGGTCGAGATCCTCGACAGTCTGACCGTGGCCAACTCCAGGATCGAAACCCTGGTGCGAACCGGCCAGGCGCAGGAGGCGACCCGGTACTTCGAAGGCGTCAAGCCGCTCCTCGACTCGGCACGCCTGACCGTGCGACAGGTCGCCACCGCCATCGACCAGCGGGGTCGGCTCCGGGTCGCGGAGGCGCGGCGGGTCAGCGCATCCGCCGCCCGGACCACCATCCTCGCCACTGTCATCGGAGCCATCCTGACCCTCGTCCTCGGGCTCTGGACGACCGACGCCCTCTCCCGGCCAATCCGCCGATTGAGCGAGGCCCACCAGGTGGTGGCCGGCGGCGAGTTCGATGCCCCCGATGATCTACCGTACGGCCGATCCGACGAGATCGGAGAGCTCTCCCGCTCGTTCGCGGCCATGACGGAGCGGCTGGCCGAGCTCGACCGGCTCAAGGCCGAGTTCGTCGGTCTCGCCACCCACGAGCTCAAGACGCCCATCAACGTCATCGGTGGGTACTCCGAGCTCATGGAAGAAGGCATCTATGGCGAGACGAACGAAAAGCAGCGGGAGGTGCTGGGCCACATCCAGGACCAGACCCGCTCGCTCACCCGACTCGTCAATCAGCTTCTGGACCTCTCGAGGCTCGAGGCCGGGGGGCTGCGCATCGAGCCCGAGGCCGTATCGACGGAACAGCTCCTGACCGAAGTCGAAGGCTCGTTCCAGGCCCTCGCCACCCAGAAGGAGATCGACTTCGAGGTCAGACGGGGGGCCGACCTCCCAGGGACCGCCGTCCTCGACTACGATCGCGTCCGCCACGAGGTCCTCAGCAATCTCCTGTCGAACGCCTTCAAGTTCACCGACCGGGGCGGCCGCATCGCCCTCGAGGCGAGCCGGGAGGCGGGCGAGCTGATGTTCCGCGTCCGGGACACGGGCGTGGGGATCCCGCCGGACCAGATCGAGCACATCTTCGAGAAGTACTACCAGGTCGAGGGCAAGGCCAAGGCCCAGGGGAGCGGTCTCGGTCTCGCGATCGTGAAGCACGTGGTCGAAGCCCACGGCGGCACGATCCGGGCCTCGAGCGTCGGGCAGGGGACCACCTTCGATATCACGCTGCCGGTCGGAGGGCCCGTTGCAGGATCGCGCTAGACCTCCCACCGACCTTCGCCCTACCTTGCAGGCATGAAACCCGATCCTCGAACGGCACACCACCTGGCCACGGTCAGCCACGATGGACGGTTCTGGGACGCGTACCTGGAGCTGCTCGAGGAGGCCCGGGAGCCGGGGGGTCCGGTCCGGGGACGCATCGCCTTCTCCGCCGCCGACCAGGGCGACGCCGACCCGGTCCGGACCACCACGATCTTCCTGGAAGAGACAGGTCAGGAAGTGCTCGCCAGAGCCCGGGAGTTCAAGACCCATCAGCTCGTGGGCCTGCTCCGATCCGCGCTGCCCGACCCGGAAGGCTAGCAGACCGATCGGCCCAGCCGGCCGGCTAGGGTGACCCCGCGCCAGGACTGCCGGTCATCCACGACAGCACGGACGCCCGGCCCGCATTCGCGAATACGTGATTCGGGTACTGGTGACAGTTCGGGGTGTTCGTGCCGTTCACGCACCCGTTGTACCGGAGCAGCGCCCGGTCCAGGTCGCCATTCGAACGATCCCAGTACATGGCGAAGATCCGCGCGCCATGGCAGATGTTCGAATCCACATCCTCCAGGTCCGAGCCGCACTCCGGCCACGCCCCCTGGTGCACCGGCATGACCTGCATCAGACCGATCGCGCCCACCGGGCTGCGAATGGCCGGCTCCAGCCAGGGATTCTCCACCAGCAGCACGGCCAGAAGGAGCCGCGGCTGGACCTCCACCTCCCTCGCCTCCCTGACCAGTGCCACCGCGATCTGGCTCGCCAACGCCGTGTCCGCCCGGTAGCGGAGCAGCACGCGCTCGATCGGCGCGACCTCCTCCTCGTAGTACGCGGAAAGCTGGGCCCAGCCCTCACTCACCTCCTCGACCCGGGCCGCCAGCGCCGGGATCCGTGACACGGACTCCCGATCCGCCGGCTCGGCCGCTTCGGCCACGCCCACCACCTCCACCTCTCCGGCCGGAAGACCCGCGTTCAGCGCTGCCATGATGCTCAGGCTCACTACGCCCAGCGCTCCCGCCTTGCCTAATCGGACCGGGATCGTTCCGGTTCGCGCCTGCCTTCGCTCTATGCTCATCGACCTCTTCCCTTCTCGCTATGATGCGCCAACGGAGCCGGCTCGCGGCTCCGCTCTGACGCCGTCCGTGCAAGGGACGTACCTCCCGCAGAACCCCGACACCACCCACCAGGTTCCCTCCGGGGCCAAACTTCTTTTCCCGGTCTCCCACACTCGTTCATGCCAAAATGGCGCCCTGCCCCCGGGAACGCCCGTCCATACGGAGGATCAATGCCATTGGTTGCACACGGTGCCGCTTTCGGTATATTGCATGCTGGATTGGTTTGCGGGCGCACCGGCGCCCCGCTCATCACGGACGAGGCGAGGGGACCGAATGGCGCTCTACAGAACGCTCTATTACGGGAATCTGACGGTGGGGGTCGGCGGACGGGTGACGATTCCGCAGGACATCCGGGACGACCTGGGGATCGACGACGGCGATCTCATGACCGTACGGGTGGAAGAGAGCCCCAACGGCACGCGTCAGATGGTGATGTGGCGGGCCAAGGAGCAGCCGGTCGACGAAGACTGAGCGCGTCGACGGTCGCGACATCGATGCCCCGGGCCAGTTGGTTGGTCCGGGGCTTTTCTGTGCCGTCGAGTCAGTCCTCGATATCGACCCACCGGAGCAGCTCGCGGAGGGGTCCGCGGCCATCGTGGTGCCAGTCGGGCGGAGGCCAGGGCAGCCGTTCGAAGGTGGTGATGCGGGTGGCGCCGGCGCGAGCGAGTGCGTCGGCGAGGGCGAGTCGCCGATCGGGGGCCGCCTCGATGGCCACGGACTGGAGGTGACCGCCGACCGGTGCGAGGAGGTGGACGGCCTGTTCGAGGCGATCGATGGGGTGGACGCGGATGAAGCGGTTGAGGCAAGAGGGGCGGAACACCGGCTCGTGGTCGACCACCACGGTCCAGGCGGTCCCTGCGGGTGCGAGGACGCGGACGGCGCCGTCGTAGCCGCGCATCTCGGCAACGCCGCGCTCCTGTTGGATCGTGGACGCCTCGGCCTTGGAGACGCGACCCCTGGGGATCTCCTCCTGGACGGTCCGGAAGGCTTCCGCGAGTTCCTCGGCGAAGGCGTCGGTCTCGTGCCCGTCGGCGTCCTCGATCCAGACGGAGTGAGGCGAGACGCAGCCGTGCTGGTCGAAGGCCGCGACGGCGCGGGCCAGGTGGAGGGGGAGGTCGGAACGGTCGACGAGGGCGTCGCGGGCGATGAGGCCTGCGGAGAAGCGCGGACCGTGTACGACGAGCTGGCCCTGGGGCACCCGCTCGCGGTAGGCCGCGACGGCGTCCCGTCCGCCGTAGACCACCACGAGGTCGGAGGACTGGAGGGCGCGCCACTCCGCGTCCTCCGATCCGCCGGGCCAGTAGGTGACGCCCATGGCGCGGGCCATCTCCGGGTCGAAGGAGTGGAGCGCGCGGGCGAAGAGGACGGGCAGGATGGGCTGATCGGACGCGAGCTTGCCGAGGACGGGCGCTTTCACGAGCAGCGACCGGACCAGGGAGGTGACGGCCACGCCGGGCACGTTGCCAGCGAAGACGTGGAACGCGAGCCGTGGCCCGTAGGCGCGGGTCCGGCGGTGGTCGCCGATGGGCGCGAAGCCGTCCAGTACGTCCGGCGAGTCCAGCTCGGAGGCGAGGAGACGCTGGAGCGCGTCGGTGCGCCAGTCGGCGGTCATGCGATCGAGGACCAGTCGGGTCATGGCCGGCGAGTACCCGCTGGCGGCGGTGACGAGGGTCTCGGCCTCCCGCCGGAGCTCGTCCTCGGGATCGGCCAGGCGGGCGGCGGCGGCATCCAGGAGGGCGACGATCTCGGCCACCGGCCGTGTACCGAGCTCCCGCCACCGCCCGCGCAACGCACGCACGGTGCATTCGAGGAGCTCGGGCGTCGGCCGGGGATAGCGGCATGCGACTTCGCCGACCTGCAGCGTCTCCAGCTCGAGCTCGGGGCAGGCGTCGGGCAGCCACCAGGCATCGAAGCGGTGGCTCATGGCTCGGGCTCCAGCAGCTCGTCCATGGCGGCGGAGCAGCCCCGGGCGGGGGCACCCCGGAGTCGTCCCTCGAGAATGACCCGGCCGTCCTCGGTGATGCGGCCCAGGTCCTCGGTCTGGATCGCGACCACGCTGTCCAGGTTGGCGAGGTCGACGTGCCGTAGGACGCCGGTTTCGCCGGCCGGGAGCGGCTCGAGTTTCTCCGGATCCACGGCGATGCTCCGCAGCCACGGCGGCCCGCCCTTGGGCCGTGCCTCGGCCTCGTGGTCGGCGGAGCGGCCTTCGTGGCGGTCCCGGAGCACGGTGTCGTACCGCTGGGAGAGGAGCTCGGTCATGCCGTACTCGTTGACGCACCGGTGCCAGGGGATCCCCAGGTGCTCCCGGTACCGCCAGCGCAGCGTGTCCGGCGAGACCTCCTGCCCCCGGCCCTTGTACCCGCCGGTGTCCATGAGGCGCGACCCGGATGGCAGGTCGAAGGTCCGCCCCCGTCGTTCGAGCCGCTCGATCCAGTGGATGAACGCGGCCGATGTGCCGATCAGGAGGGCCGGCGTGGGGCTGCGCTCGGCCTCCTCCATGGTCCGCTCGAGCCCCTCGTAGTCGATGGCCCCGGGCGTCGCGAACGACTCGCTGTCCTCCGAGCCGAAGGCGTGCATCACGTCGCCGATCATGAACGCCAGCGAAGAATCGGGCAACGATGCGGCGGGCGGCATGAGGGACAGGAATCGTGGCCGGACGCCGTCCGGGAGGAGGAACGACTCGAAGGCGGGCCGAAGCGACGCCCTGTAGAGCTCGAGATCGGCCACGTGGTGCTCACCCCGTCGGGCTTCGCCCCGGGTCGTGCCGCTGGTCCGGAAGACCCGCTCGGCGGTCCGGCTCCGGGCCAGGAGCGTGAGCTCCTTGAACGCGCTGGTCGGCACGGCGGGAATGGCCGTCCAGTGGCCCACGGTGTCCGGCGTGCCGCCGCGGCTGCGGGCGTACACGCGGTACGGGGGGACGGAGTGGTAGTTGTGGGCGAAGACGCGGAGCGCCAGGTCGTCGAAGGCGTCGTCGTCGAGCAGGGGTTCCGGGTCGCGGAAGCGATCCATCAGCTCGGCCCGAAGCCCGTTCACGTCCACGGCCACCACCGCCTCACCGGCGCATCTCGAAGAATTCTTCCACGGCCATGGCGAACGTGGCTCCCTCGACAGCGTACCGGCCGGCCGTGGGCGAGAGGTAGCCGAGGATGCGCTCGGCCATCGCCCGGCAGGACGCGTTGTCGGTGTGGCGGGCGAGCTCGATATGGAGCCGGGCGGCCAGCGCGTTCTCCTGGAAAGGCCGCTCCCGGTAGCGAAGGGCGCCGAGCGGCTCCACCGTGGGGGGCGTGTCACGGAACCCGCCGCGTTCATCCCACAGCGTGTTCTTCATTGTGCCGACCAGTCGTCGGGCGTGGTCCAGCGGGACGTCCCGGTCCGTGGCGGCGGCCACCGCGAAGGCGGCCCGGGCGCCGTGGAGGAGGTCCACGAGGAGGCCGGCCGGAGGCGTGGCTTCGGCGGCGTGGTAGTGAACGAGGGAGTCGTCGGGGGCGGCCATCCGGTCGAGCAGGGTGTCCAGGCCGTCGGCGGCCCGGTGGATCCAATCGTCGCGGCCCAGTGCCCGGCCGGCGTCGACCAGCGCGGCGATCCACATCGCGGCGGAGTCGGTGTAGACCGTATCGTCGACGGGCGGCGGATCCTGATCGCGGACGCTGTCGGCGTAGTATCCGGGGTCCGCCGCCTGGCTCCCGGCCCAGAGTCCGTCTCGACCCAGCGTGCCCTCGACCCACGCCACCGTGCGCGTCACTGCCTCGCCCCAGTCGGTGCGATGGGGCGCGTGGCGAAGCCCGGCGACGAAGGCCGACATGGCCCGGGCATTGACCGACAGCAGCTTCTCGACCTGCGGCGCCGTCCAGTCGGCCCGCAGCGCGTAGTGGAAGAACCCGCCGTCGGTCCGGTCCTCGATCTCGCCGGCCATCATGCCGTCCAGCGTCCGCTCGGCCATGGCCATCCAGTCGGGATTCGGCAGCGATCGGCCCTGGTCGAACAGGAGCTCCACGCCCTCCGCGTGGATGAACTTCGGCTCGTCGCCGAACCCCCCGTTCCGGGGATCGAACTGGTCCTGCGCACCGGCCAGCACGTCGTCCGCGGCTTCCCGACGGACCATCCGTTGGGCCGGACGCTGCGACCTGGCCGACTCCATGGCTTTCCGGCGCTGTTCGATCTCCCGGAGCAGCGGCTCCCGGCGATCGCGCCACGCTTCGAGCACGCCGTCGACCATCCGGCGGAGGTCCCGCGTACCAACGGCCGCGTCGGACCAGAACACCTCGCCGGTCGGAGCCAGCAGCGCCGTGGTCGGCCATCCGCCGGCGATGTAGCGGTCCTGGACGTGGGGCATGCGGTCCGCGTCCACCCGGATCGGCACGAGGTTCTCGTTGACGAGCTCGATCACGTCCTCGTCCGAGAAGGTGCCCTCGTCCGTCTCGTGGCAGGCCCTGCACCAGGCGGTGGTCAGGTGGAGCAGGATCGGCCGCTCGGACTCGATCGCTTCATCGAACGCCTCCGACGTCCAGTGCCGCCACTGGATGTCGGCTGCCCGGTGCTCGCGGGGCGAAAAGCGGAATGGCTCGACCATGGGCGACAGGATAGGAGATCACCGGGTCGTTGGCCAGCCGCCGGGCGGGCCTACGGCACGTCGATGGGCTCGCTCATGACTTCGTAATGGCGGGCGGGCAGCCCGAGGATACGGATCAAGAGCCGCTTCAGACCGTTGCCCACGGCACCGCCCACGGATCGGCTGCCCCGGACGGCCGGCTCCAGCTCGCCCCGTAGCCAGCGCTCGAGCTCGTCGAGGTCGGAGAGGGAGAGGGTCTCGAGCTCGAGCAGCGCGATGAAGTAGTAGCGGCCCGGATCGAGCGCCCGGATGCGGGGCGTGTAGAGGCCCTCCACCCGGTCCCGGAGTCCGTCCCAGGAGGAGAAGCTCACCAGGACGGAGTCACCGGGCAGGCGGACGAGGTAGAGCTGCTCGAGGGGCTCGAAGGCCACGACCACCGTCCAGGCGGCCCGGTCCACCAGCTCGTCGAAGAACTGGTCCCGCCACACCTCGACGCGGAACTGCATGCGAAGCGGAAGTCCGGAGCCGACGGCCTCCTCGATCGCCGCGTCATCCAGGACGGAGCCGACCTCGAGCCGGGGCGCACCGTCCGCCACGTCGA
>CAYMLW010000036.1:0-19174 GCA_964391035.1 uncultured Gemmatimonadaceae bacterium | reverse complement strand
TCGATGACGCCGACAGCGGCGGGTTCTGGAACCGGGTCCGGCAGGCCTTCAGCGCGTGACGCCGGACCGCTGGCTCGTCCTGACGGTCCGGATCCCCTCGGCGGAGCTGTCCAGTGAGCTCACCGAGGGGCTCCTTGCGTTGGGCGGGACCGCGGTGGAGGATGAAGGCGACCGGCTGGCCACGTACGTCCCGGCGCCGGCGGCCCTCGAGAGCTTCCTCGATGCCGCCGCGGCGGGACTCGGAAAGGTTCTCGGGACGGAGCCGGTCCTCGAGTGGCGCTTGCAGGATGACGAAGACTGGGCCGCGCGCTGGAAGGACGGGCTGGGACCGCGCAAGATCGGGCGGCGGATCACGGTGACGCAGCCGTGGAACCCCGTCCCCGCCGCCGATGCCGTCATCACCGTCGATCCCGGCTCGGCCTTCGGCACCGGCGAGCATGCCACGACCCGGGGCGCCCTGCGGCTGCTGGAAGCGGCGGTCCGGGGCGGCGAGCGGGTCCTGGACGTGGGCGCGGGGAGCGGGATCCTGTCCATAGCGGCGATCCTACTGGGCGCGGAACGGGCCCTCGGCGTCGAGTCTGACCCCGGTGCCATCGACTCGGCCCGGGCCAACCTGGCGCGGAACGGTGTGGAGGACCGGATCGAGCTGGTGTGCGCGGTGGTCGACGACGACTACCTCGCGGCCTTCGGGGAGGGCGCGTTCGACCTCGTCCTGGCCAACCTGCTGAGCGGCGTCGTGGTCCCTCTCGTGCCCGGGCTCGCCGGGGTCCTGGACCCGGACGGCGGGCTCATCCTCGGCGGGATCCTGGATGCGGAGGCGGCCGACGTGGTGGCGGCCGCCGCCGCGGCGGCGGCTCTCCCTGCGAGTGGAGGATCGGGAGGGCGAGTGGTGGACGGGTCGATTCGGCCCGGATCGAGGGCCCGGTCGATGATCCGCCCGAGGCGCTCCGCCGTCGGCGCCAGCTCCGACTCCGGATCATGGACCAGGAGCCGGACCACCGTGTGGCGCAGGAGCGCGGCCGGGCCCATGGCCGGCTCGGGATCGGACAGCGCGACCAGCGGCGCCGCATGGACGCCGGCGGCCTGGAGGGCCGCGGTGTAGGCATCGCGGTCGGTGGCCGGGAGCAAGGTCAGGTCCGGGAAGCCCGTCGGCTGGATCACGACGAACCGGTCGTCGTCCCGGAGCCGGGGGAGGAGCGTGGCCGGATCCGCGCCGAGGGCCGGCGCGAGCTCGGTCAAGGGCACCAGCACGCGCGTGCTGGTTCGGAGGAAGGTGGCGGCGCGCTCGAGCAAGGCAGGGTTCATGGGGCCTCCGGTCCGGGGTAGTAGGACGATGCGGCACGGATCGGCGATCCGGAATGGCCGGACGCGCCGACCGACCGACTCGAAGGGACGTATTGCCGGCGTGGGACCCGGGCCCCGGCCCCACGGAGGACGAGGCCGTCGGAATCGGAGCGGGAGGGAGCACAGATGGCGGAGACACTGAAGGACCGGATGCGGGCCGGGCTGAACGAGGCCCGGCGGTCGAAGGACCGGCCGAGGACCACCGTGCTGACCACGGTGCTGTCGGACATCCGGAACCGGGAGATCGAGCTGGGCCGGGACGCCACCGATGAAGACGTGGTGGATGTCGTGACCCGGGCGATCAAGCAGCGGCGCGAGGCGGCGGATCAGATGCGGAAGGCCGGCCGCGACGAGCTGGCCGACAAGGAGGAGAGGGAGATCGAGCTCCTGGACGCGTACACGCCCGAGTCGATGACGGAGGACGAGGTGCGGGCCATCGTACGGGAGATCGTGGCCGACGGCGCCGACTCCATCGGGGCCGTGATGAGCGCCCTCATGCCGCGGATCAAGGGTCGCTTCGAAGGCCGGGAGGCCAACCGCATCGCCCGGGAGGAGCTGGGTTGAACCGACACGCGCTGCGCGTCCTCGAGCTGCCCGCGGTCCTCGACCTGGTCGCCCGCCAGGCCACGAGCGACCTGGGCAAGGAGGCCGTGCGCGCCCTCGAGCCATCCGTCGACCGGGACTGGATCCGGCGCGAGCTCGATCGCGTCGATGCCACCCTCTCCCTCCTCGCCCGGACCGAGTCCTGGGGGCCGCCGCTCATCCCGGATCTCCGGACCGACCTCAAGCGACTCGCCAAACCCGGCTCCTTCCTCGACGGCCCCAGCCTCCTCGCCGCCGCCCGGCTCCTCCGCTCCAGCGCGTCTACCCGGAAGACGCTGGGCAGGCACATCGACGCGCTCCCGGCGCTCCGGGGCATCCAGGACCGGCTGCTCGCCCTCGACGACGAGGCCGACGCCATCGAGGCCGCCCTCGACGACAGCGCCGAGGTCCGGGACCGGGCCAGCCCCGAGCTGGCCCGCATCCGCCGCGAGCTGCGCAATCGCCGCGGCACCATCGTGGAGCGCCTCGAGCGCTACGTGGCCGGGCTGCCCGACGGCTACCGGGTCGAGGACGCCTCCGTCACCGTCCGGGAGGGCCGCTACGTGATCCCCGTCCGGCGCGAGGGCCGCAGGCACGTGGGCGGGATCGTGCACGACGAGTCCGCCACCGGCGCCACCCTCTTCGTCGAGCCACCCCTCGCCCTCGACCTCATGAACCAGGTGCGGGAGCTCGAGATGGCCGAGGCCCGGGAGGTCCGGCGGATCCTCGAGGAGCTGGCCGCGTCGCTCCGGCCCCACGCCCTCGAGATCCGCGGCGCTCTCGACGCCCTCGTCGAGCTCGACGCCCTCTACGCCCGGGCCCGCTACGCACGGGAACACGACGCCGTCGCGCCCCGCCTCTCCGACGACGTCCGCGACTACGAGATCCTCGCCGGCCGACACCCGCTCCTCCTCGAGAACGAGCAGGGCGTGGTCCCCTTCGACCTCCGGCTTGAGCCCGAAGACCGGACCCTGGTGGTCTCCGGCCCCAACACCGGCGGCAAGACCGTGCTCCTCAAGTCCATCGGTCTCGTCAGCCTGATGACCCAGGCCGGGATCGTCCCGCCCATCGCCGAGGGCAGCCGCGTCCCCATATTCGGCGACGTCTTCGCCGACATCGGCGACGAGCAGTCCATCGAGGCCAGCCTCTCCACCTTCTCCGCGCACCTCGCCAACCTGAAGGAGATCGTGGCGGAGGCGGGGCCGGACGCCCTGGTCCTGATCGACGAGATCGGTAGCGGCACGGACCCGACCGAGGGCGCCGCGCTGGCCCGGGCCATCCTGGTCGAACTGACCCGACGGGGCACCCTGACCGTGGCGTCGAGCCACCTGGGCCAGCTCAAGCTGCTGGCGGGGGAAGAGGACGGCGTGGTGAACGCGTCCCTCCAGTTCGATGCAACGGCGCTGGAGCCCACCTACCGGCTCCTCAAGGGCGTCCCCGGCCGCAGCTACGGCCTGGCCATCGCCCGCCGCCTCGGGTTCCGGGAGGACGTCCTCGAGCGGGCGGAGGCGGACCTGCCGAAGGGCGAGCGGGACGTCAGCGCGCTGATCGCCGAGCTCGAGGCCAAGGAGCAGGAGCTGGCCGACGCGGTGAACGACGCCGCCCGGGAGCGAGCCGCCGCCCAGGAAGCCCGCGCCGACGCGGACGCACTCCGTGTCGAGCTCGACGAGCGGACCCGGGAGCTGAAGCACCGGGAGAAGGATGCCGAGCGTCGGGCCCGTCAACAGGCTCGGGACCTGCTCCTGGACGCCCGCAAGGAGGTGGAGAAGGCGGTGGCCGAGCTCCGGGAGGTGGCCGGGTCGGGGCGGGGGGCGGACGCCTTCGAGGAGGCGGCCACGGCGGCGAGGCGCCGGGTGGAGCAGGCGGCCACGCGTCAGTCGGAGCGTACGCCCAGGGCCCCGGAGCCGGAGCGCGGAGCGCCGACCCTCGAGCCCGGAGCGGCCGTCCGGGTGGCGTCGACGGGGGCCCGCGGCACGGTTGTCGAGGTGCGGGACGGACGGGCCACCGTCGAGGTGAAGGGACTGAAACTGGACGTGAAGGCCGCGGACCTGGAGCGTGTGGCGAGGGAGGCGGGCTCCGGGCGGACCGGCAGGGAGACGTCGGCCGCGCCAGGCCGTTCGTCGGGTGGCTGGAGCGGACCACGGGTCGATGCCTCGAGCGAGGTGGACCTGCGGGGGCTTCGGGCGGAGGAGGTGGCCGTCGCCCTGAACCCGGCGCTGGATGCCGCCATCCAGGCGGGTCTGCCGAGCTTCACGATCATCCACGGCAAGGGCGAGGGCATCCTGCGGGAGGTGGTGGCGGAGCTCCTGGAGGAAGACCGGCGGATCGACGCGTACCGGCCCGGCCGTATCGGTGAGGGCGGCACGGGCGTAACGGTGGTGGAGCTGGGATGATCCCGGACCGGGTGGTCGAGGAGATCCGCGAGCGGGCGGACATCGTCGAGGTCATCGGCGAGCACGTCTCGCTCAAACGCGCGGGCAAGGAGTTCAAGGCGCTCTGCCCTTTCCACAACGAGAAGACGCCGTCGTTCTACGTGGTCCCGGCCAAGGGCTTCTACAAGTGCTTCGGCTGCGGCGAGTCGGGCGACGTCTTCGGCTTCCTCATGGAGCACCTCGGTCTCTCGTTCAACGAGGCGGTCGAGAAGCTGGCGGCCCGCGTGGGGGTCGAGATCC
Organism: uncultured Gemmatimonadaceae bacterium; assembly: GCA_964391035.1. Lineage (GTDB taxonomy): Bacteria > Gemmatimonadota > Gemmatimonadetes > Longimicrobiales > RSA9 > JAWVYT01. Next base: position 14,576 of record CAYMLW010000036.1, on the reverse strand, counting down.
CCCGCCAGACCGCGGATCCGGAAGAAGACGCCCGCGCCCCCTACCGCGAGGCCGTGGCCTTCGCCGCCGACTTCTACGAGACCCGGCTCCGGGAAGGCGCGCCGAAGGCCCGCGAGTACCTCGAGCGCCGTGGCATATCCGACGACGCCGTCGAGCGGTTCCGCCTCGGCTACGCCCCCGACGCCTGGCGGGCGCTCCGGGAGGCCGCCCACCAGCACGGCTTCGACGATGAGCTCCTCGAGGCCGCGGGCCTCATCAAGCGCAGCGAGAAGGTGTCGGAGCCCTACGACCGCCTGCGGGACCGCCTCATCTTCCCCATCACCGACGTCCGGGGCCGCGTCATCGCATTCGGCGGGCGCGTCCTGTCGGCCGAGGCGACGGGCCCCAAGTACCTGAACTCCCCCGAAACCTCGCTCTACCACAAGGGCCGCGAGCTCTACGGCCTCTACTGGGCCAAGGGCGCCATCCGGAGGGAGGAGGCCGCACTGGTCGTCGAGGGGTACATGGACTACGTTTCGCTGGCTGCACGCGGTGTGGAGAACGTCGTGGCCGCGCTGGGGACCGCCATGACGCCCGAGCAGGCGCAGCTCCTGACCCGCTACACCGGGCAGGTCCTGCTCCTCTACGACTCGGATGCCGCAGGGCTCCGGGCCACGTTCCGGAGCGGCGACGAGATCCTGCGCGCGGGTGGCCACCCCATGGTGGTGACGCTGCCGCCGGGGGAGGACCCGGACTCCGTCGCCCGGGAAGGGGGCAGTGACGCCCTGAAGCCGTACGTGGACGATGCCGTGGATGTCCTGGAGCGAAAGTTCCAGATCCTGGAGGGCCGGGGCTACTTCGAGGACGTGGAAGGCATCCGGAAGGCGCTGGACGGGCTGCTGCCCACGCTGCGGGCCGCGAAGGACGCAACGCTGCGCGACATCTACGTGGACCGCGTCGCAAAGCGCACGGGCGTTCGCCGGGAGACGCTGGAGCAGGAGATCCGGTCGGCGGCGCCGTCGCCTCGCCGGGCCGCAGCGCAGCGGCCGGAGCCGAACGGCCCGGGGCCGGTGCCGAAGGAACGGGCGGAGCGGCTGCTGCTCCTGGTCCTGGTCCGGGACCCGCGTCGGGTCGAGCAGCTGGTGGAGCTGCTCCGGCCGGAAGACTTCCGGGGCCAGCTGCACCGGGAGCTGTACGCCGCGCTGCTCGAGCACGACCCGGCGGAGGACATCGCCGCGCTGGACGTGGCGGGGCCGGTCCGGACGCTGCTGGAAGAGCTGCTGGCGGACGAGGAAGAGCTGTCCGACCCGGACCGGGCGTTCTGGGAGCAGGTGGGGATGATTCGTTACCGGCCCCAGTTGGCTCGTCTCGACGAGCTACAGGAGCTGCTGGCGCGGGCGGAGGGCGAGGAGCAGCAGGCGTTGCTGAGAGAGAAGATCGCCTTGAAGAAGAAGCTACAGGAGTGGGTGGAGGCCGAGTTGGGCACCCTGGGGGCGAAGGTGTCGAACCGGTACGCCCGCTACCTGAGACGCTGACGGAGCGCGAAGGAGGAGCATTGGACGAGACCTATCAGGCATTGCTGGACCTGCAGGACCTGGACGAGCAGATGGCGGAGGCCAGGGATCGGGTCCGGCAGTTCGACCCCCAGCTGGAAGAGATCGAGGCGCCGGTGGGGTCGGCGCGGTCGGAGGTGGAGACGGTCCGGAAACGGCTGGAGGAGATGCACGTGGAAGCGCGCCGTTTGGAGCGGAGCGCCGACGACAAGCGGGCCAAGATGGAGAAGTACGAGGCCCGGCTCGAGCGGGTCCGCAACGCCCGGGAGGAGGCGGCGGCCCGGGCCGAGATCGACCTGATCTCGAAGGCCGTGGAGGCCGACGAAGCGGACTACGTGAACCTGACCGACCAGATCCGCAGGACCGAGCTGAAGCTGGCCGAGATGGAGAAGAAACTGGAAGACCTCCAGGAGGAGGCGGCCCCGAAGCGCGAGGCGCTGATGGAGGGCCGAGAAGAGGCGGAGACCCAGCTCCAGATCCTGGCGGACAAGCGGGAGAACAAGATGGTCCGCCTGAGCGATGAGGCCGCCCGCCTGTACGAGCGGATCCGGGGCGGCAAGACCCGGGTCGCCCTCGCCCGGCTCACACCGGACGGGGCGTGCGGACACTGCTTCAGCATGATCCCGATCCAGGAGCAGAACGAGATCCGCCGAAAGGAAGCGCTGCACCGATGCGAAGCGTGCGGGGTGATCCTGTACGCCGAGGAATGAGGCCGCGCCGCTCTCCAGAGCCGCGGCCTTTTTCGATCCCATGAACCCGACCCCGCTCACGCGGCGCTGGGTCGATCCCGTCGTCCCCGACGGCGACGCCGTGCGCCGCCTCGCCACCGAGCTCAGCCTCCCTGAGCCGCTCTGCCGCCTCCTGGTGGTCCGGGGGCACGACTCGCCCGCCGTGGCCCGCTCCTTCCTCCGGCCGTCCCTCGATGCGCTCCACGATCCCCGGCTCCTGGCCGACATGGACGCGGCCGTCGACCGGATCCGGGCGGCGATCCGGGACGGTGAGACGATCCTCGTCCACGGCGACTACGACGTCGACGGCATGTGCGCGGCCGCGCTCTATACCCGGGTCCTGCGCCGTCTGGGAGCCACCGTCGTGCCGTTCGTCCCGCACCGCATGCGCGAAGGCTACGATCTGGGCCCGGGCGGCGTGCGTCGGGCGACGGAGGCCGGCGCACGCCTCATCCTCACCGCCGACTGCGGGATCGTGGCCCACGCGGCCGTCGAGTCGGCCCGGGCCGCCGGCATCGACGTGATCGTGACGGACCACCACACCCCCGGCGACACGCTGCCGCCGGCCACCGCCGTGGTGAACCCACGCCGTGAGGACTGCGACTACCCGGAGCCCTCGCTCTGCGGGACGGGCGTGGCCTACAAGGTGTCGCTTGCGCTGGCGGACACGTCCGGCGTTCCCGCCGAGGAGATCCACTACCTCCTCGACCTCGTCGCCCTGGCCACGGTGGCCGACGTGATGCCGTTGCGGGGCGAGAACCGGGTCATGACGCGATTCGGGCTCCGGGTCATGGCGGAGAGCCGCAGCCCCGGGCTCCGGGCGCTGGTCCGGAGCGCGGGCCTCGACGGCAAGCCCCTCACCGCCGGCCGGCTCAGCCACGTCCTGGCCCCGCGCCTGAATGCCGTCGGCCGCCTCGATGACGCGGCCACGGGGCTGCGCCTGCTCCTGGCGGAGGACGGCGAGGCCGGCCGGCTGGCCGAGGAGCTCGAGACGATCAATACCCGGCGCCGGGCGGTCGACCGGCAGATGCTCGAGGAGGCCCTCGACCTGCTCGACGAATACGACGCCGACCGCGACCGGGCCGTGGTCCTGGCCCGGTCCGGCTGGCATCCGGGGGTCATCGGGATCGTGGCGTCGAGGGTCGTCGAGCGCCTCCACCGGCCGGCCATCCTGGTCTCCGTTCCCCACGACGGGAGCCTGGCCAGGGGCAGCGCCCGATCCATCCCGGGATTCGACCTGCTGGACGCCGTCCGTGCGTGCGCCGACCACCTGGAGCGGTTCGGTGGTCACCGGGCCGCCGCCGGCTTCGACATCCGGCCGGACCGGATCGACGTCTTCCGCGAGGCCTTCGCGGCGGCCGCCCTGGAGCGCCTGCCGGAGCCGCCGGTCCCGGAGCTGCGGACCGACGGCGACCTGCGGCTCGGGGACGTGACGCCGGAGCTTGTCCGCTACATGGGCTACCTGGGCCCGTTCGGTGTCGGTAACCCGGGCCCGGTGTTCACGGTGCGCCGGGTCCGGGCGGCGGGTGTGAAGGCGGTGGGCGGGGAGGGTCGGCACCTGAAGCTGCGGCTGGTCGACGGTGACCGGTCGGTGGACGCCATCGGGTTCCGCATGGCGGAGAGTCATGGCCCCGTCGCCCGATCCGGGGACCCGCTGGACGTGGCCGCCCGGTTCGAGGAGGACGAGTGGCAGGGCCGGCGCCGGATCCAGGCCAGGCTCGTGGACCTTCGGCGGTCGGAGTGATGCGGATCATTGCCGGCCGCTGGCGCGGCCACACCATCGACGCTCCCCGGACCCGGACCCGGCCCACCACCGATCGCGTCCGGGAAGCGTGGATGAGCATGCTCCAGACGGCGCTCCCGGACGCCCGCGTCCTCGACCTGTACGCGGGTTCCGGCGGGCTCGGTCTCGAGACGCTCTCCCGCGGCGCACGCCACGCCACCTTCGTGGAGCGGAGCGGTTCCGTGCTGAAGACGCTCCGGTCGAATATCCGGAAGCTGGGCGCCGAGGCCGAGACCTCGGTCGTGCGCGGCGATGCCCTCGAGTTCGTGCTCGGGATGCGGCCCGATGACTACGACATCGTCCTCGCCGACCCCCCCTATGGCTCCGGCGCCGCCGAGAACCTCGCCCGCCTCTTCCTCCGGGAGCCCTTTGCCGCGATGCTCTGGATCGAGCATCGTTTCGGCGAGCCGCTCCCGGAATCGGAGCACAGCGAAACCCGTCGCTACGGCGACACCGCGATCACCCGTTACCTGACACACGAATGAGCCACACGCCCCGTCACACCCAGGCCATCTACCCGGGCTCCTTCGACCCGATCACCTACGGCCACGAGGACATCGTGCGCCGGACCCTGGATTTCTGCGAGGCCGTGATCGTGGCGGTGGGCCACAGGGCGACGCAGCGGAAGACGGGGCTCTTCACCTTCGAGGAGCGGGTCGAGCTGATCGAAGAGGTCTTCGCCGACGAGGAGCGCGTGCGCGTGGCCGCGTTCAGCGGGCTGCTCGTCGATTTCGCGGAGGAGCAGGACGTACACCTGATCGTTCGTGGGCTCCGGGCCGTCTCGGACTTCGAGTACGAGTTCCAGATGGCCCTGATGAACCGCGAGCTGAACTCTGACATAGAGACGCTGTTCCTGGCCCCCGACAGCCGGTACTCGTACCTGTCGGCGTCGCTGGTCCGGGAGATCGCGGCGCTGGGTGGGGACGTGAGCCCGTTCGTCGCGCCGGTGGTCCGGGAGCGGCTGATGGACAAACTGGGAGACCGATGAGCGCATTTCTCGATCGCATAGCCGAACAGGCGCGGGCGACGACCCGCAGAATCGTACTGCCGGAAGGCCACGACCCCCGCACCATCGCGGCCGCCGTCCGGCTGCGGCAGGAGGGCCGGGCGGAGCCGGTGGTCCTGGGCCCCGAGGACGAGGTCCGGTCGGCGCTGGCCGGTGCCGGCGGCCCCGACGACATCGCCGTCCACGACCCGACCACCGACTCGCGCCACGAGACGTTCGCCGACACGCTCCTCGAGCTGCGCCGGGACCGGGGGCTGACGGAGGAAGAGGCGGCGGAGTGGGCCCGCGACCCGCTGATCTTCGGCGCGCTGATGCTCCGGAACGGCGAGGTCCACGGTTCGGTGGCCGGGGCGGACCACCCCACAGGCGACGTCATCCGGGCCGCGATCCGCTGCGTTGGACTCGCCCCCGGCATCTCCATCGTCTCGTCCACCTTCTACATGGTGTGCCGACCGTTCCGGGGCGGATCGGCGGAGGAGGAAGTCCTGTCGTTCACCGACGGCGCCGTGGTGCCGGACCCGGATGCCCGCCAGCTCGCGGACATCGCCCGGGCCTCCGTGGCGGCGCGCCGCAAGATCGTCGGCGACGACCCGATCGTGGCCTTCCTCTCCTTCTCGACCCGGGGAAGCGCGGAGCACGAGCGGGTGGTGAAGGTGCGGGAGGCGCTGGCCTATTTCCGGGAAGCGGAGCCCGACGTGGTCGCCGACGGCGAGCTCCAGGTCGATGCCGCCCTGATCCCCGAGATCGCGCGGAGCAAGGCGCCGGAGTCTCCGGTCGCCGGTCAGGCCAATGTCCTCGTGTTCCCGGACCTCGATGCCGGCAACATCGCCTACAAGCTGGTCCAGCGGATCGCAGACGCCGAGGCCATCGGCCCCGTGCTGCAGGGGCTGGCCAAGCCGTGTAACGACCTGTCCCGGGGCGCCACGGTGGGTGATATTGTGGCCGTGTCCAGCCTGACATCGTTGCAGGCCTCTGAAGACTGAGGCACTTTACTTGCCCGTGGGCTGCGGTGAACCTGAATCGAACCGAACCGAGACGGAGGCACGATGGGCTTCGAGGTGACCAAGCAGGACGACGTGACCATCCTGGACGTGGAGGGTCAACTGATCGTCGGGAACCGGCAGGAGCTGAAGCAGAAGGTGTTGGATGAGCTCGAAGGCGGGGAGCGGCGCTTCCTCATCGACTTCGAGCGGACGGGCTACATCGACTCGTCGGGCCTGGGTGTCCTGGTCAGCCTGTCGAAGAAGATCCGGGAGCAGGGCGGCGAGCTGCGGCTGGCCAATCTGAACGAGGATCTCCGCACCCTCTTCGAGCTCACCAAGCTGGACACCCTGTTCCAGATCTCCAACAGCCGGGAGGAAGCGCTGGCGTCGCTCTGACCTACCCGAGGCCGGGGGGATCCGGTTATCGTTGAGACCGGTCCCCCGGATTCGCAGGAGACCGCGACGTCATGGATTCCCGATACACTCTCGAGCTGCCGAACGACCTGGGCGCCATCGAGCGTAGCGTCGACTATCTGCTCGACCGATGCCGGGCCGCCGGCTTCGAAGAGAGCCGGCTGCGGCTGAACTTCCGTGTGGGCGTGACCGAGGCGCTGGCGAACGCCATGATGTACGGCAACAGTCGCGACCCCGGGAAGCACGTCAAGCTCGAGGCCTGGTGCGCCTCCGACCAGGTCCGGGTCCGCATCACCGACGAGGGCTCCGGCTTCGATCCCGGGGCCCTCCCCGATCCCACACAGCCCCAGAACCTGGCCCGCGCACGGGGCCGGGGCGTCTTCCTGATCCGCGAGCTCATGGACGAAGTGTCCTTCAACGAGCAGGGCAACTCGGTGGAGATGGTGTTGTATTCCGGCGGCTCGGGAGGGCGGGAGGTCGCTTCGTGACGGACACGCTGACGACGGACCTCCCCCCCGTCCCGAGCTCCGTGGTCCGCCTCCTGGACCGCTACGACCGGGGCCATCCCGACACCGAGATCCGCCTCTGGAGCCGCTCCACCCACGGCGAATGGGCCTGCGTCTATCCCGAGACCCATCCCGGCGTGCCGGGGCCCGGCCGCGGCTCCACCGCCCGCATCAACGGGCTGGCCGGCCGGCGGCTGGAGATCGAGCTCGAGGGGCCGGACGAGCAGGACGACATCGATTTCGTCGTGTCGGTCCTGGACCAGGCCCTGGCCCACGAGAACGAGGCCCGGTCCGCGGCCCACGAGCTCAGCGAGCGGTACGAGGAGATCAACCTCCTCTATTCGATCGCCGAGATCCTGGCCTCGTTCCTGTCCATGGAGCAGGCCACCACCCGGATCCTCCAGGAAGTGGCCGACGTCCTGGGGGCCCGCCGGGCGGCGCTCTGGGTCCTGGACCGGGACACCGACCAGCTGCTCCTCTCGGCCGCCGTCGGCGACGAGGGCCTGGAGGGGCCCATTGCCCTCGACGACGGGACGTCGGTCACCTCGCGCGTCTTCCGCGAGCGCCAACCCATCAACCTGGAGCGAGGCGACCGGCTCCCCCGCAGCTCGCTCCGTGAGCCCAGACCCCACGGCGAGGAGCCGTACCTGTCCGTCCCCGTCAACTTCACGCCCCCGGACGGCGACAACCGGACGGTGGGCGTCATCACGCTCGTGGGACGACGCACCGATGTCCGGTTCAGCGCGGGCGACCTCCGGCTCCTGACCGCCATCGCGAGCCAGGTGGCCGCCGCCCTCGAGACCCAGCGCCTGGTGCAGGAGAGCCTCCGGCGGGAGCGCTTCGAGCGGGAGCTCGAGCTCGCCCACGACCTCCAACTCAAGCTGCTCCCGGACGCGTCCCGCTTCGCGCCCGGCGACCGGCTCGCCGCCCGCTGCGCGCCGGCCGACTCGGTCGGTGGCGACCTCTACCACCTCTTCGAGCTCTCGGGCCACCGCTTCGGCGTCACCATCGCCGACGTATCGAGTCACGGCTTCTCGGCAGCGCTCATCATGGCACTGACCATGAGCGCCATCGCCATCTACGCCCAGGAGTCGGGCCGACCCGGCGAGGTGCTCCGCCAGCTCCACCGGGCTCTCATCGACGAGCTCGAGTCCACCGAGATGTACCTGACCATGCTCTTCGCGGTGGTGGACCCCGACAGGGGCGAGATCGTATACGCCAATGCCGGGCACCCCCACGGCTTCGTGGTCCGGGCCGACGGAGCGGTGGACCGGCTCGAGGCGACCAGCCCGCCCCTCGGGACGTTCGCGCTCCCGGAGTACGGCGAGGCCCGGGTCGCGTGGGGGAAGGGAGACCTGCTGGTCCTGTTCACGGACGGGCTCTCGGATGCGTTCGCCGGAGAGGCCGGGATCACGGGCGAGCAGAAGCTCCTGACAGAGGTGACCGCGCTCCGGGACCGGACGCCCCAGGCGATCCTGGACCACGTGTTCGATACGGCCGGCATGGGCACACCGGACGTGCCGCCGGACGACCGCACGGCCGTCCTCCTCCGGAGCTGAGGGCCCGCGTGCGGGCCAAGCGGTCGCTGGGCCAGAACTTCCTGGTCGACCCCAACCTGCAGCGGAAGATCGTCGATGCCGTGGAGGCCGGCCCGACCGATACCGTGATAGAGATCGGGCCGGGGCAGGGGGCGCTCACCGCGCACCTCGCCGGGGGTGCGGGCCGGCTGGTTGCCGTCGAGCTCGACCACGACCTGGCCGGTGCCCTCGAAACGCGCTACGCAGGGTCCGAAACCGTGGAGATCCGCCATGCCGACATCCTCGACTGGGACCCGGGCCCGGTGCTGCGGGAGGCACCGGTCAAGGTGGTGGGGAACATCCCGTACAACATCACGTCGCCGATCCTGTTCCGGCTCCTCGAATGGCGGCCGGCGCCGGAGCGGATCGTCGTGATGGTCCAGCGGGAGGTGGCCGACCGGCTCCGGGCGGAGCCGGGCGAGAAGGCGTACGGCGCCCTGACCGTCGGCGTGCGTGCGGCCGCGGCGGTCGAGAAACTGTTCGACGTGGGCCGGCGGGCGTTCCGGCCCGTCCCGAACGTGGACTCCACGGTGCTGATGATCCGGCCGCACCCCGAGGCCTCGCCCGACGCGTCGCTCCGATCGCTCACCCGCGCCGCCTTCGGCATGCGGCGCAAGCAGCTCCAGAAGATCCTGCGGACGGCGCCGGGCTACGGCCTGGACTCCGAGGAGAGCCGGGCCGTGCTGGCCGGGCTGGACATCCCGCCGGCCGCACGACCCGAGACCCTCGATCCCCAGACGTTCGTGCGGCTGGCGGAAGCCCTCCGACGTCGAGGGCTCCCGGTGGGAGACGCCACATGAACGAAACCGGATTCCTCCGCCGCCTCGGGCTCCACCGCCGCGAGCTCCGAAGCTGGGCCATGTACGACTGGGCCAACTCCGCGTTCGCCACCACCATCATGGCGGCCGTCCTGCCCATTTACTACGTGCAGGTGGCCGGCGCGACACTCGAGTCCCACGTGGCCCTCTCCTACTGGGCCTACACCGCGGCTCTCGCCCTCTTCCTCATCGTGGTCGCGTCGCCCGTCCTCGGCGCCATGGCCGACTACCTGGGCGCCAAGAAGCGGTTCCTGGCGGGGTTCATGATTCTCGGTGTCCTCGCCACCCTCGGGCTGAGCTTCGTTCACGACGGCGACTGGGTCCTAGCGTCCGTCCTCTACATTCTCGGCAACTTCGGGTTCACCGGATCCATCGTCTTCTACGCTTCGCTCCTGCCCCACATCGCCGCGGATGACGAGCTCGACCGGGTGGCCGCCGGCGGTTGGGCCGTGGGCTACGTCGGAGGCGGGCTTCTGCTGGTGATCAATGCGGCCATGATCGTGATGCCCGAGCGGTTCGGCCTCGCCGACCAGGGCGCCGCCTCCCGGGCCGCCTTCGCCTCCGTGGCCGTCTGGTGGGCCGTCTTCTCCCTGCCCCTCCTCCGCCACGTCCGCGAGCCCGCCCGCCGGATCGAGCCGTCGGAGGAAGGGCTCGGCCTGAGCCCCGTACGGATCGGGTTCCGACGCCTCGCCGAAACCCTGGCCGAAGTCGGCCAGTACCGGCAGCTCGTCCTCTTCCTCGCCGCATTCTTCTTCTACAGCGACGGGATCGGCACGATCATCAAGATGGCCACCGCCTATGGCAGCCAGATCGGGCTGGGGACCGAAGCCCTGATCGGCGCGCTCCTGGTCGTCCAGTTCGTGGGCGTGCCCTTCACCTTCGGGTTCGGTGCCCTCGCCGACCGGATCGGCGCCAAGAACGGCATCACCCTCGCCCTGGGCGTCTACGCCGCCATCTCCGTGTTCGGCTACTTCGTCACCGAAGCCTGGCAGTTCTGGGTCCTGGCCACCGCCGTCGGCATGGTCCAGGGCGGGGCCCAGGCGCTGAGCCGCGGGCTCTTCGCGTCCATGGTGCCCCGGGCCAAGTCGTCCGAGTTCTTCTCCTTCTTCAGCGTCTTCGAGAAGATGGCCGGCATCCTCGGGCCCATCCTCTTCGGCGTGGCCAGCCAGCTCACCGGCACCGGACGCATGGGCATCCTGGCCGTCATTATCTTCTTCCTCCTCGGCATCGCGTTCCTGCGGCGGGTGGACGTAGCCGAGGGTCGACGCGTCGCCCGGGCCGAAGACGCCGCCATGCGGCCCGCCCCGGACCCCGTCATCCGGGCACCCGCCACCGGACCATGACCGCCGCCATCCTCGCCGGGCTGCTGGGCCTCACCACCCTCGCCGTCGGGGTGCTCCTGGTCCGGGACCGCCGGCACCGGCGGGCTCTCGACGAACGGGACCGGCGGGTCCGGGAGCTGGAAGCCGCCGTCGAGGAGCTCGGCGCCGCCCAGGAGCGCTTCTTCGAGCTCGTGACCCACGAGCTGCGCTCCCCGCTCTCGGCCATCCTGGGCTACCAGGAGCTCCTCGAAGATGGCGTCTACGGAAGCCTCGACGACGTCGCGGCCGAGCCCGTCGAGAGGATCGGCCGGTCCGCGCGCCACCTCGTCAACCTCGTGGAAGGACTCGTCGAGCTCACTCGCCTCCGGACCGGGACCCTCCGGCCCGACCTCGAGCCGCTCGGCCTCGGCGTCCTCCTCAGCTCCGTCGCCGACGCCTTCCGGACCCAGCTCCGGGAACGCGGACTCGAACCCATCGTGCACATGCCCGATGCCCTGCCCGCCGTCCGCACGCTTCGGCGACCGCATCGCCATCACCACCGCCACCGCCGAGTTCCTGGGCGGTGAGTTCGTCCTCGACACCGATGACGGTCACGTGATCCGCGCCCTCGAGCTGCGCATCCGCCCCGCCCCGGAGCCCCGCCCCGGCCACAAGACCGGCCTGTTCAGCGCCGCCTCCAATCACGCGTCCTGAGACCCCGTCCCCTCTTTTGCACGAGGCCGAGGGGCGCGGTATCTTGCTTGTGAATCGATTCACAAGGATCACCCCCGCCACGTTCGCAGATGACCAGGGTATCGGAGCCCACGATCGGCCGGCTGTCCATCTATCTCCGCCTGCTGGAGGAGCTCGATGCGTCGGGGGTGGAGACGGTGTCGAGCGGTGAGCTGGCGGGTCGGACGGGGACGACGGCGGCGCAGGTGCGGAAGGACCTGTCGCGGTTCGGCACGTTCGGGAAGCGAGGGCTGGGCTATACGGTAGAGGACCTGGAGGCCCAGCTTCGTGCGATTCTGGGTCTTCAGCGCACGTGGAGCGTTGCGCTGGTGGGTGCGGGCCGGATCGGTGCCGCGCTGTTCGGCTACGAGAGTTTCCGGGAGCAGGGGTTCTACATCGAAGCGGTGTTCGACTCGGACCCGGCGAAGGTCGGGCAGCGGTGGGACGAGCTGGAGGTGGAGCCGGACGCGGTGCTGGAGAAGGTGGTGGCGGAGCGGGCCATCGAGATCGGGGTCATTGCGGTACCGGTCGAAGCGGCCCAGCGTGCAGTGGACCGGCTGGTGTCGGCGGGCGTGCGCGGGATTCTGAACTTCGCCCCGACGCAGCTGAGGGTGCCGCCGGAAGTGGAGCTCAAGACGGTGGACATGACGGTGGAGTTGGAGAAGCTCTCGTACGCATTGACGCACGGTACGGAAGAGGACTGAAGGGGGGCGGATGACGGGAGAGCGGGTCCGGGTAACGAGCGAGGTCGGCCGGCTGGAGCGTGTGATCTGTCACACGCCGGGTCCGGAGCTCCTGGCGGTCACGCCTACGACGAAGGAGGACTTCCTCTACGACGACCTTCTGGACCTCGAGGAAGCGAGGCGGGAGCACCGCCGGTTCCGGGCGGTGCTGGGCCGGTTCGCCGAGGTCCATTCGGTGGCGGAGCTGCTGGCCGACATCATCGAGTTGCCGGAAGCCCGCTCGTTCCTGGTGGAGCGGGTGATGGACGTGACGCACTCGGAGCCGCTGGGTCGGATGGTGAAGGGGCGTCCCGGGTCGGAGTTGGTCCGGAAGTTCATCGAGGGCGAGCCGGTGGAGCGGGGGCTCCTGGCGCGGGTGCTGAATGTCGAGAGCTACGGACTGCCGCCGTTGCCCAATCTGTTCTTCACCCGTGATGCGGGGATGGTGGTGGGCGAGAGCGTCCTCGTCGGGTCGATGCGCTACACGGTCCGGTGGACGGAAGAGACGCTGGTCAAGGCGCTGTTCACTTTCCATCCCCGGCTCCAGAACGCGGGCATCCTCTACGATGGCAGCGAGGAGCGGCGGTCGGGGTACACGCTCGAGGGCGGGGACGTCCATGTGCTGCGGCGGGACACGGTGCTGATCGGGGTGTCGCAGCGTTCCAGCCCGGAGGCCTTCGACGCGCTGGCGGAGGCGCTGGCACGGGGCCACGACGTGGAGCACATCCTGGTCGTGGTGCTGCCGTCGGAGCGGGCCATGATCCACCTGGACATGGTCTTCACGATGGTGGACCGTACCCATGCGGTGGTGTACCCGCCGGCCTTCGTGGGCCCGGGACGCCATCCGGTGTTGTACCACCGGGTGGGCGAAGCGGGTGGGCTGCGGGAGATGCCCGACCTGTTCGCCGCCCTGCGCGAGGTGGACTTGCCCCTCGATCCGATCTTCTGCGGCGGCGAGCGTCGCACGATGCAGGAGCGGGAGCAGTGGTCGAGCGGGTGCAACTTCGTGGCGCTCCGGCCCGGTCTGGTGGTGGGCTATTCGCGGAACGAGCAGACCTACCGGGAGATGGAACGGGAGGCCGGGTTCCGGGCGGTCACGGCCCACGACTTCCTGACGGGCGAGGACGAGATCGGGGAGGACGAGCGGGCGGTCATCACGTTCGAGGGGGCCGAGCTGGTCCGCGGGGGCGGGGGCGGCCGGTGCATGACGCTGCCCGTCGTCCGGGCGGAGGTCTGGTGAGCGGGCCGGCGGAGTACTACCCGACGTCGCGGGACCACTCGCCGCTCCATCACCTGGAGTACGCGGTAGTGGACTGCGAGACGACCGGCGGCGCGCCGGGTCGCGGGGACCGGATCACCGAGATCGCCGTGGTCCGGGTCGACTACGAGGGGAGGGTCCTGGCCCGGTTCGACACGCTGGTGAACCCGGAGCGGGCCATCCCCCGTGGCATCACCCGGATCACGAACATCACGCAGGACATGGTGGAGACCGCCCCTCGCTTCCCGGAGATCGCGCCCCGGATCCAGCAGGCGCTGGCCGGGGCCGTGTTCGTCGCCCACAACGCGCCTTTCGACCTCCGGTTCGTCGAGTGGGAGATGAAGCGCGGCGACTTCGGCCCGCCGAAGGGCAGGATTCTCTGCACGGCACGGCTGGCCCGGAAGCTCGTGCCGGAGATGCGGAGCCGGTCGCTGGACGCCCTGATCCACCGGTGGGCGATCCCGTGCGAGCCGCGCCATCGGGCGTACCCCGATGCCCGGGCCACCGCCGACATCCTGGGCCGGTTGCTCGGGTTGGCCGCGGAGCAGGGAATCGCGGTCTGGTCGGAGCTGGACGCCATGCTGAAGAAGCGGAAGGCGAGGCGGAAGCGGTCGGCGCTGCCCCGGTCGATGGAGTATCCGGAGTGGGCGTAGGGGGGCTCGGCCGTTGGGCCTCGCAAGAGGGCGTCGGCTGCGCCGTCGCAAGAGGGCGCCGGCTGCGCCGCGCAAGAGGGCGTCGGCTGCGCCGGCGCAAGAGGGCGTCGGCTGCGCCGCGCAAGAGGGCGTCGGCTGCGCCGCGCAAGAGGGCGTCGGCTGCGCCGGCGCAAGGGGGCAGCGGCTTCGGGGCAATGGGGTGTTTCAGGAAGGGTGGTATGACGGAGATTGGTGATCTGCCGTTGGTGCGGACCACGGAGCTGGGGGACCTGCGGATCCACGCGCTGGAGGCGGGGCTCCAGCGGCTGGACGGCGGCGCGATGTTCGGCGTGGTGCCGAAGCCGCTGTGGGAACGACGGATTCCGGCGGACGACCGGAACCGGATCCCGCTGGCGCTCCGCTGTCTGCTGGTCGAGACGCCGGACACGCTGGTCCTGGTGGATACGGGTGTGGGGAACAAGGAGGAAGAGAAGTTCCGGGACATCTACGGGATCGCGAACGAAGGGGATCCGACCCGGCTGGAAGACGCGATTCGGGCGGCGGGCCACGCCCCGGCCGATATC
>CAYMLW010000035.1:0-19311 GCA_964391035.1 uncultured Gemmatimonadaceae bacterium | reverse complement strand
GCCGCGAGGCGGGATGCAGCCGCGTTCGAATGTCACGACATTTCGGTGTCAGAACGCTAGAAGTCAGCCATCCCGACGCCGCCGTGCCGCGTCGCCACGGCCGCGTCGCGGTCACCGGGCAGGGTCGGTACGCTCTGTCCAACGGCATCGGGCCGGCGCGCGCGTCAAGGAATCCGGTCTCTGGCGGCAAACTCGTCCTCCGTCAGAATCCGGTCCAGCGTGTCCACGAGGCGGTCGGCGTCGGCTTCCGAGAAGACCATGGGCGGCTTGATCTTGAGGACGTTGTGGTCGGGGCCGTCGGTGGAGAGGAGGATTCGGTGGTCGCGGAGGCGCTCCTTGACGCGCTGGGCCATGCCGGTGGCGGGCGGGCGGGTATCGGGGTCGGCGACGAGCTCGACGCCCAGGTAGAGCCCGAGGCCGCGGACGTCGCCGATCAGCGGGTGATCGGCCTTCAACGCCGTCAGCTCATGGAGCAGGTGGCCGCCGACCCTCCGGGCGTTGGCCTGGAGACCCTCGTCCTCCAGCACGTCCAGGACGGCCATGCCGATGGCGCAGGAGACGGGGTTGCCGCCGAAGGTGTTGAAGTACTCCATGCCGGTGTCGAAGGACCCGGCGATCCCGGCGGTGGTGACCACGGCGGCCAGGGGATGGCCGTTCCCCATGGGCTTGCCGAGGGTGACGATGTCAGGGACAACGTCCTGGGATTCGAAGGCCCACACGTGCGTGCCCACGCGCCCGAAGCCGACCTGGACCTCGTCGGCGATGCAGACGCCGGCGGCGGCCCGTACCTGCTCGTACGCGCCGGCCAGCCAGCCCGGCGGCGGGACGATCTGGCCGCCACACCCGATGAGCGGCTCCGCCAGGAACGCCGCCGGCGGCCGGCCCCGGGATGCCGCCTCGGCGACGACCCGGCCCACCTCATCGGCGTAGCGGCGGCCGAGGTCCGCGGCACCGGCAGGTCCCCTCGCGGTGCCGGTTCCGCCCGTCCCCGGCGCTGCACGGGCCGGCTCCGGCCCGGCCCGGAACCGTCCCCGGTACGGGTCCGGCAGGGGCGTGACATGGACCCAGTCCGGCGGGCCCTGTCCGCCGGGGCCGGCGAACTTGTAGTGGCTGACGTCGACGAGGGTCGAGGTGTTGCCGTGGTATCCTCCCTCGACCACGACCACGTCGTCGCGGCCCGTGTGGGTCCGGGCCATGCGAAGCGCCAGCTCGTTGGCCTCGCTGCCGGTACAGACGAAGTACACCCGTGAGAGGGACTCCGGGAAGAGGGCCAGGAGCCGCTCGGCGTACTCGACGATGGTGTCGTGGAGGTACCGGGTGTTCGTGTTCAGGAGCCCCATCTGCCGCTGTCCCGCGGCCACGACCCGGGGATGGGAGTGGCCGACGTGGGGGACGTTGTTGACGCAGTCGAGGTAGGGCTGGCCGGCGGCGTCGTAGAGGTACCGGCCCCGACCCCGGACGATCTCGAGGGGGCGCTGGTAGGCGACGCTCAGGTTCGGGCCCAGGTGGTCGTTCCGACGCTCCAGGATCTCGTCGTGGCCGAGGCCCGGCGGCGGGACGACGGGGGCGCCGGGGGCGCCGTCGTCGATGCGGAGGAGCAGGTTCGGGTCCGGCGACAGGGCCTTCCACAGCTCCCGCTGCGACGGCCGGGCCACGCCGGAGAAATCGCCCCTCGAGCCGAGGGGATGGAG
This sequence comes from uncultured Gemmatimonadaceae bacterium, assembly GCA_964391035.1. GTDB lineage: Bacteria > Gemmatimonadota > Gemmatimonadetes > Longimicrobiales > RSA9 > JAWVYT01. The sequence goes on along the minus strand of CAYMLW010000035.1, from coordinate 17,620 downwards.
GAGGAGCTGGAAGTGGAGGTGGGACGCCCAGTTGCCGTTCCGGGGATAATCGCCGATGCGGGCGAAGGCCTCCCCCGCCCCGAGTGCCTGGCCGGGCGCCAGCGCGTCGAGGACACCCGGCGACAGGTGGCCGTAGAGGGTCCAGAAGACCAGGTGGTCCGGGGCCGCGTCCCCGCCGTGGGGCTCCTGCCGGGCCGGAGCCGCCTCTCCCGTCCCCACCCGGTGCTCCAGGATCACCGTGGGGCCGTAGTCGAGAGGGGCGTCGTTGTCGGCCACCGAGTGGACGACGGCGTCGAAGGGCGCGAAGACCGGGGTTCCGGCCTCGAGGAAGAGATCGATCCCCAGGTGCACCGTGCGCCACTCGGGCGCGCCCTCCGATGGCGCCTCGAAGCCGGCGGCGGCGTACCACGGGCGCACCTCGTCGTAGCGGCCGACCCCGATCTGGATCCCGGCCGGCATCCGCCGGAATATGGCCTCCGTCCAGCCGGCGGCATCCCCGGGCTCCGGCTCCAGGCCGAACTCGGTGGAGGTCACGCTGAAATCGAAGACGTGGACCCGGGTCGAGGCGAGCCGGACGGGACCGGCGTCGGTGCCGACGACGGACGCGGCCCCCCCGCCGTGCTCCTCCAGCCATCGGGCCACCTTCCGTCCCCCGGGGACCGGCTCCCGGCCGCACGCGTGGCGGAAGAGGAAGTGGGGGAAGTCGCCAGCCTCGTCCTCGAATCGCGACAGGAGGTCCCAGGCGGAGGTCTCGCTGATGCTCAGGTACTCGAGGTCCGGCTCCCGAGCCTGCTGCTGCGCCGAGACCGCCACACTGGTGCACAGCCGCAGGATCATCAGTGGGAAGAGGGCCGCGATCTCCTCATCCCGGAGCCGGTGGATCTCGTCGTAGCCGGCCACCAGCGTCGCGGCGGCCGTCAGGGGATCGGCCTTGCCGAGCATGGCGTACGCCGCCGCGATGGCCGGATCCCCGACGGTGTAGCTGTGGACCGCGTCGCCGAAGTCCAGGAGCCCCGTGACACGACGGTCCGGCCGCCCATCCGGCTGCCGGGCCCCCGGGTCCAGCTCGCTGATCAGAACGTTGTGGTCGTTGGCATCGCCGTGGATCACGCTCGTACGCAGGGCCGGGACCAGCGGCTCCAGGCGATCGAGGTGCCGACCGGTCAGCCCCTCAAGAAGCGCCCGCCGGCCCGGGTCCGCCACCCCGTCGAGACGGCTCCGGATCTCCTCGCCGGCCCGCTGGAGGTCCCAGTACAGCCGCCGGGCCTGGGCCGGGTGACTGAAGCTCTCCAGTGCCCGGTCCACCCGGCCCAGGAATGCACCCACCCTCCACAGCAGCTCCGGAAGCTGCGGCCGCACCCGCGCCAGGACGGTGCCCGGGAGCCAGGTCAGGAGACGGGTCGGGAATGCGACGCCGTCGCCCGGGACCTCGACGATCTCCTCCCCGTTCACGGCGGAGACGACCCGCGACACCGGGACCTCCGAGGGGCCGAGGTGCTCCAGCATCCGGTTCTGGAAATCCAGAACGACGCGGTCCTCCCCGGCATGAGCCAGCTTCAGTACGTACCGGCCCGCCGACGCCGTTTCCAGAAGGAAGTTCTGGTCCCGCTCCGAGGGCAGCTCCCGGGCCGCCGTGGCGTCGATGTCGAACCGCCCGGCGGCCACGCGGACGGCGTCTTCCGGCGAGAGGCCGGGTCGGATCCGGGTCTCGATGGCCATGCGGCTATGCTAGTGTTCTGACACCGAAATGTCGTGACATTCGTATACGGGACTTCGGCATCAGAACACTAGAGCGCCGGGATGGCGCCCGCCAGGGAGGCAGGACGGTCCGTTCTACCCGTGGGCCCAATCCTCCGCCCGCGCCCCCCGGATCACCGTCGTGGGGAACCGCTGGCAGTCGAATCGATCGACGGCCCGGCAGCCGGCCTCCCGGAGCCATGCCCGGTAGCGGTCGAAGGCGTGGATCCCGCCGGAGGCCGTGCGGGTCAGGAGCCCGGCCGCGTACAGCGCCGCGTACCGGCGGCGCTCGGGATCGTCGTGGTCGGGCACGGCGTCGATGATGGCCACCCGGCCGCCGGGACGGGCGGCCCGGGCCAGGCGGTGGATCAGGCGAGCGGCGGTGTCGGCGTCGAAGAGGTGACAGAGGTTGGCGGCGAGGACGAGATCGAAGTCGCCCGGGAGGGGGTCCTCGAGGGCGTCGGCCTCGACGAAGCCGAACCGGTCCTCGAGGCCGTCCCCGGGGACGGCGCGACGGGTGGAAGGCAGCACCTCGGGGAGGTCGAGTGCCTCGACCCGGCACGACGGCTCCCGGGCGACGATGGCGCGGCTCCAGGGCGCGGCGCCGGCGCCGACATCCAGGATGCGGAGCCCCGGCTCGGCCAGGAGCTCCGCCGCCTCCCGGGCAACATCGCCGAACAGCCGGCCGAGCATTCCCGCCAGTCCCCGATAGAGGGCGCCCGCCTCGTCGGGCCGATCGCCGGAAAGGGTGGGGCGACCGGACCGGAGCCGGGCCTCGAGGCCGTCCAGCGCGCCGCCCATCCGGTCCACCAGCTCCGGCAGCCCCGGGTGCCCGCGGTAGCCGGTCTCGCAGCGCTCGATGAGTCCCAGCTCGACGAGAGCGTCGAGCGCGACCCGGGTGGCCCGGGGATCCAGACCGCGGGCAGCGGCCACGTCCGACGCCGACCGGGCGTCCTCCCCCGTGACCTCGCCGAGGATCCCCGTGCGCCGCGCGATCCGGACCACCGCGGAGCCGGCCAGGACGCTCTCGACGGCGGCAACCGGGAGCGTGCCCGGGCGTCGCGACTGGTCAAGATGCGGCATGGCGGGCGCTCGTCAGGCGCCGGTCGGGGCGTTCCCCGCCCGGGCGTCCGGCGCCGGCGGGGCTCCCCTCCGGGCGCTGTCCGTCCGCGGGTCGTCCGCCTCCAGCATCTCCTTCAGCGTGCTGAACTGCCGGCTGATCCCGGCGTGGATCGCGACGAAGAGCAGGGGCCGGAGCAGTCTGCCGATGCCCTGGAAGTGCGTCTCGTCGACCTGGGTCAGGCGGGTGCCGCCGCCGGGCAGCTCCTCGAGGTGGTACCAGACGCGGAACCAGCCGAGGTGGTCGGTGCTCTTCAGCTCGAGCATCCGGGGCGGGTCGACCTCGAGCAGCTCGACCATGAGCTCGGTGGGCTTCCCGGGCCCGGGCTTGTGGTGCTGACGGTAGACCGCGCCGGGGACGGGCCCATCCCCCTCGACCTGCGTGGAGTCGAGGACCGTCGGACACCAGACCGGGTCGTTGTCCGGGTCCCGGATGAAGTCGAACACCTCGCGGATGGGGGCGTCGATCTCGACCTGTTTCTCGATCCTCATGGCTCTCCTCTCGGCTCGCTGAACAGGGGTGCCGGACGGGCCCCGGGGTCGTCTCGGACGGTGATGGTCCCGGCCCGGCCGTCGACGGTGACCACGGCGCCGTCGTCCAGCTTCGTGGTCGCGCCGCCCACGCCGAGCACCGCGGGAATGCCGTGCTCCCGGGCGACAATGGCGGCATGGCTCAGCACCCCGCCCGTCTCGGTGACGACGGCGCCGGCCTGGGCGAAGAGGACGGACCAGGCGGGCGCGGTGATGGGCGCGACCAGGACGTCGCCCGGCCCGAGACGGTGGAAGTCCTCCTCGCCGCGGATCACCCGTACCGTGCCAGTGTGGCGGCCGGCGGAGGCGGGGACGCCGGCGAGGTCGGCGTCGGTGGCGTCGTCGTGCTCCGGGGTGTAGCCCTCGAGGCCCATGATCCACATGATGGCGCCGTTGGTGCGCCTCGCCGGCCCGGGCAGCCCGCGGACGTCCGGTGGCGGCGACGGCTCGGGACCGAGCACCGCCGGTCCGGGGTTGGCACGCACCCACCGCCGCTCGGCCTTCCGGCGCTCGATGGTCTCCGAGAGAACCGGGTCCGAGGTGCCCGCCAGCTCGCGCTTCAGCTCGGCGACCTCGAGCCAGACGGCGTCTTCCGCCCCTTCGATTCGCCCGCGGTCCGCCAGCCGCCGGCCGATCTCGAGGGCGGCCATCCGGACCAGCGCGGTGGGGACGTTGTCGGTCCAGAAGAGATTGTCCTCCCGGAGCGGGTAGACCGTCTCGGCATAGGACAGCGCCTCCTCGAACCTCGCCCGATCCTCATCGGCGACGCCGCCCTCGTCCAGCTCCCGGCGGGCCCGCTCCTGAGCGGCCTCCCGGGCCGTATGGATATCGCCGCGGGGCGAGGCCTCGAGCCGGTCGATGGCGCCCCGGAGCAGCCCGGCCAGGAGCGCCGGACGCTCGGCGATGGTGGGGGCGCCGGGGTCGTAGTTGACGGTGCGGAGCCCCCAGTCGTCGCGGTAGGTGCGGACGGCATCGGCCACCTCCGGGTCCACGGCCTCGAGGCGCGGGAGGAGGTCGTCGTCGGGGTGGTCCAGGAGCTCCCGGGCCGCCGGTTGGCCCCGGACGAGGTCGGCAAGGTCGTGGAGCGCCTCGGCCGCCTCGGCGGACGCGGCCGACAGCCCCTGGAGCAGCTCCAGCGTCTCCATGGGGGTCCAGTCCAGGAGCCGGTCGGTCTCCCGGACCAGCTCGTGAAGGCCGATGGCGTACGGCACGAACAGCCGGAAGTGGACGCGCTGGCCGTCGGCCATGAGCTCGAGGGCGTCGTCGAGATGGGCCGCGAGGGCGGCGTCGGTCAGGGCGGTCCGCTCGACGCCGCGGAGCCGGCCGATCCGGGCCCGGAACTCCGGCTTCCACTCGTACTCCCAGCACCGGGGGTACGCCTCCAGGGCGCCGGACTCGATCCGCTCCCGAGCGGCCTTCAGCCGGCGACGCATCGGCGGCACGACCCGGGCGAGGACCGCCATCAGCCACCAGGGCGGCGTCGGCCCGCTAGCGCTGCCCCCGATCGGCGGCGTCCTCACGTAGACCTCACCGCCCACCGAAAGCTGCTCGATGCGGTCGACCATGAGCCCCCATTCCTGGCACATCCGGCTCGATGCGTCGGCCAGCGCCTCGAGGAACGCGTTGCCCAACGGCGTGACCGGCTCCGGGTAGTGGGCCCTGTCCTTGGCCCACGTGCCGTCGGGGATCTCCGTGGCGGGCGGGACCGGCAGCGCGGTAACGGGTCGGGACTGGAGGAGCCAGAGCGTCCCGTCGGCCATGGCCCACTCGATGTCCTGCGGCCGGCCCAGCAGCGCCTCGAGCCGGTCCGCGAGATCGGCCACCTGACGGGCCTGCCGAACGTCGATCGCGTTCTCCGGACGGGCGACGACCTCGACCTCGCCGTCCCGGACCACGAAGTCGTCCGGGTCCCGCTCCCCCGCGGCCAGCGCCGCGCCGAGGCCACGGACCGCGCTGACCAGCGTCTCGTCCCGGGCACCCGTCACCGGGTTGGCCGAGAAGGCAATGCCCGCGGCATCCGCCGGCACCATGCGCTGGACCAGGACGGCGAGCCGGGCGCCGCCGGCGGAGGCCAGGACGGTCCGGATCGCGGCCGCCACCGCGTCGACACCCTCGACGTTCAGCACGGTCTCGTACCGGCCGGCGTACGACGCGTCGGCCGCGTCCTCGGACACGCCCGACGAGCGGACGGCCACGGGGCCGGGCCCGAGGGCGTCCAGGGCCCCGACCAGGGCCGCATGCACGGGGTCGGGAAGCGACGAGGCCTCCACGCCCGCCTCCGAAGGGTCGGCGAGCAGGGCGGTGGCCCGGGTCGTGACCACGAACCCCGGCGGGATCCGGAAGCCCTCATGGACGAGGCGGGCCAGCCTCGCGGCCTTGCCGCCCGCCACCGCAACCTCCGTCGCGGCCGGGTCGTCCAGAGTCAGGATGATCGTGGTAGGCGGTGGGCTCACTTCCGTCATGCATCCTCCTCGTCGGGGCCGGGGGCTTCGCCGAGCTCCGGGCCACCCCCGGCCCGGAGCTCGTCCAGCAGTATCCGCATCGCCCAGGCGACGACCCGCCCCGAACGCTCCCCGTCGATGCCACGCTCATGGCGGAACAGGTACCACGTGTTCGAGCTGGCGAGGGTCCGGATGAGCGCGACGACGGCTTCCGCTTCTTCCCCAGGCACATGCGCCAGAAGACCGTCGCCCTCCAGTACCGCCCGGAACTCCTCCGTCCGCTCGTCCCGCCGGGCCACCGTCGTGCGCGTACCCAGCGAGACGACCACGAAGGCCTCGACCAGGCGGTCCAGCGCGTCGAAGCCCGCGAAGACCTCGCGCACCGATCCGGGGATGCCCGCGGCGCTGCCCGGCACGCTCACTCCGCCGCCCTCGACCAGCTTCTCGTCGATCCAGCGCGCGAAGCCGTCCAGCAGCGCTTCCCGGCTCCCGTAGTGCCGGTACACCGTCCGGTGGGCCACGCCCGCCCGGTCGGCCACCTCCTGCACCGAAAAGCCGTCCACCCCCTCCTCCACCAGCAGCTCGGCCAGGGCGGCCATGATCCGCTCCCGGGAACGGGCCGCGCGGATATCCGGGGTCGTGGGCGTCGGTATGGTCATGGGCAGGACCTCAATCGGGCTCGACCGCAGGCGACTCCATGGGAGGCAACCGCCGCTGGTCTATCATAGTTCGTGACAGTCATATGTTATGCCATACCGGCCGTGATGTCAAGGCCGGGGCGGGGGGGACGCTGCGCCGAGGGTCAGGGTGGACTCGGGAGGCCCCCTTTCCTTCCGTGCGCCGTCAGCCATCAGCCCCAGGCCCGTGCAACCCTTTCGGCATGCTACCTGTCCATATAGATACAGAACATTATCTATATGGACCCGGATCGAGTGAACACAGGGAGGGAGCCGATGGATCCCAAGAGCTTCCACATTCTCATCGTCCTGGCTGCGGGGCCACGTCACGGGTACGCGATCCGTCAGGACGTGGAGGAGTGGACGGAGGGGGAGGTTCGGCTGTGGCCGGCGACGCTGTACGGGACGTTGTCGGCATTGGAGGAGCGGGGGTTCATCGCGGAGACGGAGTCACCGGGCGGCGAGGGCGATGACCCGCGGCGGAAGTACTACGAGCTGACGGCGGCGGGCCGGAGCGCGTTGACGGCGGAGGCGGCGCGTCTGGAGGGATTGGCGCGTCTGGCGCGGTCGCGGCTGGGGGGAAACCTGGCCCCGGAGGCGGGCTGATGTCGGGCGCTCGTGAGTCCGGCCGGGGCGTGGCGGGGATGCGTGGCGGGCCGGGAGTGGGCGGTGAGACGGCGCTGGTCCGCTGGGCGACGTCGGTGTACATGGCGGTCGCGCGGCTGCTGCCCGGGGAGTTCCGGCTCGAGTATGGTGCGGAGCTGGAGTCGTGTTTCCGTGGGATCGCGGCGGAGGCGCGGCGGAGCCGGGGTCGCCTGGCGGTGGTGAGCGTGCTGTTCCGGAGCGTGGCGGACCTGGCGGCCCGGGCGCCGCAGGAGCACCTGGTGGCTGCGCGGTCGGGGGTTCTGGCGCCGGGCGGCGGGTGGAGCGGGACGTGGCTGGACGCGCGGCAGGCGGTGCGTCGTCTGGTGCGTCGTCCGACGTTCGCGCTGGCGTCGATCGTGACGCTGGGTCTGGGGATCGGGGCGTCGACATCGGTGTTCAGCCTGGTCCATGGCGTGGTGCTGAGTCCCCTTCCCTACCCCGAGTCCGAACGGATCGTGCGGGTGGACCACGGCGGCTCGGAGATCGGGATCCCGTACGGTCTGGGGGTCACGTACGGCTTCTACCGCTTCTACGCGGGGCACCTCGGGGGAGTCGAGGCGATCGCCATGTACCAGGGCATGGAGCTGACGCTGACGGGAACCGGCGACCCGGTGCGTCTCGAGGGCTTCCGGGCAACGCCGTCGCTCGCGGCGGTGCTCCGGTTCCGGCCGGCGCTGGGCCGCTGGTTCACGGACTCGGAAGGCGAGCCGGGTGGGCCTCTGGTGGCGGTGCTCTCTCACGACACCTGGCGAGACCGGCTGGGCGGCGACCCGTCGGCTGTCGGCTCCACGGTCACGCTCTCGGGCAACGCGTTCGAAGTGGTGGGCGTGCTGCCGGAAGACTTCTCGTTCCCGCACCAGGACGTGGACTTCTGGGTTCCCCGGGTCGTGCCGGAGACGGGGGTGGGCGGCTGGAACGAGCAGTCGGTGGCCCGGCTGGCGCCCGGGGCGAAGCCGGAGTCATTGGAGCGAGAGATGGAAGGGCTGTTCCCGCTGTTCCGGGAGGTCACGGACGATCCCGCCGGGCTCGACGCGTACCTCATCGACGCCGGCATCTTCCCGCGCATCGTCCCGTTGAAGGCCGACGTGGTAGGCGACGTCCAGGCCACGCTCTGGATCCTGCTGGGCACGGTGGGCTTCGTGCTGCTCATAGCGGTGGCCAATGTCGCGAATCTGTTCCTGGTGCGGGCGGAGGACGGGGAGCGGGAGACGGCGGTGCGGACGGCGCTGGGGGCGGGTCGTACGCGGATCCTGCGGAGCTTCCTGGCGGAGACGCTGCTGGTGGCGGCGGGCGGGGGGGCCATCGGGATCGGCGCGGCAGCCGCGGCGATCCGGATCCTCCGGTCCACGGCGCCGGGGAACGTGCCGCGGCTCCACGAGGTCGGGCTCGACCCGACGGTGCTGGCCGTGGCCATCGGGACGACGGTCGTGGCGGCGCTGCTGCTCGGGCTCCTGCCCGCGCTCCGGGGCGGGCGGGCCGGCCGCAGGCTGACGGAGTCGCTGAAGGAGGGCGGCCGCCGGAGCACGACCAGCCGGGGTCGTCTCCGGGGCCGGAACGTGCTGGTCGCGGCCCAGGTCGCCCTGGCGCTGGTGCTGCTCATCGGCAGCGGGCTCCTCTTCCGGACGTTCCAGGAGCTGCGGGCCGTGAACCCGGGCTTCACGACGCGCCAGGCCCTGACCTTCGAGATCGGTCTGCCGGGGGCGCGCTACGAGGACGCGGCGTCGGTGATGGCGTTCACGGACCGGCTCCTCGCGCGACTCGGCTCGCTCCCGGGCGTCGAGTCGGCCGCCGGCATCGCCCGCTGCGTGCCCCTGGTCGGGCACATGTGCTGGGGCGAGACGCTCGAGGCCGAGGGCCGGCCCACACCGGAGGGCGAGGTCCCGCCGGTGACGGGCGCACGGGTCGCCACCACCGGGTACTTCGAGACCCTCGGGATCCCCGTCCGTGGCCGGACCTTCACCCCCGCAGACGGCACTGCCGAGGCGAATGTCGCGATCCTGTCGGAGGCCGCGGCCGAGGCGTACTTCCCCGACGACGACGCCCTGGGCCGCCGGATCCGGTTCTCGGACGACGATCCCTGGCTGACCATCGTCGGCATCGCCGGCAACGTGAAGGGCACGGTGGCCGACGACCGGTTCCAGCGGCTGATCTACCGGCCCGTCCTTCCCGTCGACGTCCAGGGCCCACCGGCGTCGCCCATGATCTACGTGCTCCGGACCTCCGTGCCGCCGGCGGGTCTCGCCGCGGCGGCGCGGCGGACGGTGCAGGAGCTGGACACGGGGCTGCCGCTGGCCCGGGTCCGGACGCTCCAGGCGGTCATCGATGAGGCGACGGCGCCCGCCGCCTTCGCGTTGACCCTGGTCGGGCTGGCCGCCGCCATGGCGCTGCTGCTGGGCGCCGTGGGCGTCTACGCCGTGGTGGCGTACGCCGTGTCGCAGCGAACGGCGGAGATCGGCGTTCGCATGGCTCTCGGGGCCCGGGCCAGCGACGTCCAGCGGATGGTCGTCCGGCAAGGTGGCGTGGTGGTGCTGGCCGGCGTCGTCCTGGGCCTCCTCGGCGCCCTCGCCCTGACCCGGGTCATGGCCGGGATGCTCTACGGCGTGGCGCCCACGGATCCAGTCTCGTTCGGGGCGCTGACGGCCGTCATACTCGCCGTGGCGGGCCTCGCCCTGTGGCTGCCCGCTCGTCGTGCGTCGATGGTGGAGCCGAGGGAGGCGCTGCGAGCGGAGTGAGGGTCCCAGCGCCGATGCGCGATGGGAGATCGGAGAAGGCCAGGGCGAGTCACGGGAGGACGATCGAAGGCAACCGACGAGGGACGACCCTCGAACCTCGAACCTCGCCCTCGGACCTTCGCGCCCTGAACTCGCCTTGGCCTTCGCACCCGGTACCTCGCCTTTGACCGGGCGGGTCGAGCTGCGTCGGGCTCGTCGGGTCCGGCCACGTCGGCCGCCGCCACCCCACCGAATGCCGAGTCGTGAGGTTCCATTGGACAAGGCCAAGGCGAGTTCAAACGACAGAGGCCGAAGGCAAAGGCAAAGGCCCGGCCCCCACTCCCCTCGGGAGGCGGGGCTACCTCCAGGGCGCCTCCTGGATCCCCGCCACCTCGAGTATCGGGTCCTTCTCGCCGGTCATCTGCCAGCGCACGAGGACCGTGGGGATGACGCCGGCAGCGTAGAAGTCGTCGAAGAAACGTTTGATGGAGAAGTCCTCGCCCTGCTGGAGCGCGACTTCGGCCAGGAGCTCCTCGATCTGGGCCTTCCCGGCCACGTAGCTGGTACCGTAGCCCGGCTGACGGAGGTAGAGGTGCTGCTCGAAGCGGACCAGGTCGCCGTCGGGGAGCCAGCCCCGGGGCGTCCACTTGCCGGCGAACTCGACGGCCTCTTCCATGTCGAAATCGAGGCCGTGCAGCATGAGACCGGACGTGGCCCGGGCGGCGCGCTGGGCGAGCATGATCCAGACGAGCTCCCGGGCCCGAGGCGAGTTGTCAGCCAGGAGCCCGAGGTGCATGAACCACTCCTCGACGCCGGTGGCGAGGCCCTCGGAGCGGTGGTCGTAGATGTTGTAGAGGTGGGGCACGCGACGGATCGGACTCGGGTGCGGGTCCTCGACCATCCGGGCCAGCTCGATCCAGTGGTGCATGTGGGGCCGGAAGGCGTCGGGGTCCCGGTAGATGACCTCCTGGAAGAAGTTCCGGATCTCGCCGGGCTCGGCGGGCGTGAACGACCCGCTCACGGCGGCGAGGGCCGGTTCCATCCACGGGTACACCGTCTCGACCTCTTCCTCCTCGAGGAACCGCATGTACCGGTCGACCGACTGCTCCAGGCGACGGTCGTACTCCTCGGCCGTCGCGATCCGCTCGAGCTCCGGCAGGTCACGGTTCCGGTTCTCCTCGAGCCGCAGCGTGGCGTGGGAGCGGGCCAACTCCCGGCGCATGATCATGACCTGGTCCTCCCACGAGTACGGCGACAGGTGGACGTTGTGCATGTACCAGCTGTACGCGTCCCGCCCGATCCCCGACGGGCCGGTCTTCCCGGACAGCTCCGCGCCCAGCCACCCGGCGAATTCGTCCGACGCCCGGGCGGCCTCCTCCAGCGCCCGATCCAGGCGACGGCTCGTGCCCGCCACCCGTTCGGCGTACGCCCGCAGATCCGCCGCCTGGCCGTAGAAGACCCGGACCCCGGCCTCCCAGAGGTCCCGGGCATTGCTCCCGGCCAGGTTGCCGCGGGCCTGCTCGAGGACCGCCGGGATCGTGGCGAAACGGACGGCCAGCTCGGCCGCGTCGTCGCGCGAGAGGGGGTGGTCATAGGCCCAGGTGTCGATCCAGCCGTGCATCACCGCGCCCTCGTGGGCCGGGACATCGCTCCGGGACGGGTACATCATGACGTAGAACGCCGGGTCGCGGGCCCACGACCGCCGGATCCGGTGGTCGAAGTCCAGCCCGTTCATCTCTGCCCGGACCAGGTGCCAGTCGATCTGCTGCTCGACCGGCCAGTCCCCGACATCGAAGGCCCAGAGGCGCTCCTTCCATTCCCGCAGCTCCGCCTGCTGCCGTGCCATGGCGGGTGCGGTGTAGTTCGGGACGCCGTCGACGAAGTCCGGGCGCTCGAAGTCGCGCCATTCGTGGAAGAGGTCGACGAGGGCGTCGTAGTCGGAGCCGGAGTCGTAGTCGGGTGCCTGCCCGGCCAGCGGCCCGGCCGCGGGTGTCACCAGAACCATGGCGGCGAACAGGGCGGGCCGGCGGAAGGAGGCCCGGCGGAAGGCGGAGGCGAAGCGGGTCATGGCGTGGCTCCGGATGTCGGGGATGATGACCGTGAGCTTGCCACGGCAGGGCGTCGTCTGCAAGGCGCTGCTCCACCCGAGGTCGTTTGCGGGGCCCCGCACCCGCGGCCATGTTGGGGCCCTGACGTGACAGACCTCATCTGGTACGCCAGCTACGGGTCCAACCTGCGACGGGCCCGATTCGACACCTACAGCCGGGGCGGCACGCCGGAGGGTGCGGCCACCGGGCAGGTCGGCTGCACGGACCCGACGCCCCCGCGGGCGGACGAGCCCGTACGGATCCCTCATCGGCTCTACTTCGCGGGCCGATTCGCCAAGTGGCAGCGAGGGGGTGTGGCCTTCATCGAGCGCGCCCGGAACGACACGGTCGCCACGCTGGGGCGCATGTATCTGGTGACGGAAGAGCAGTTCCGGGAGATCGTTCACCAGGAGAACGGCGTCGACGACTTCGCCGTGGACCAGGGCATCGACCTCGACGAGACGGTGAGTCGGGGCGTCTCGACATTCGACGGCGGAGCCTACTCCGCGCTCCTCGCCCTCGGCTCCCCGATGGCCACCCCATCCTGACGTTCACCACGGATCGGAGTCCGGCTGAGCTGCCGTTGAACCCGCCGAGCCCGGAGTACCTGCGGACCATCATCCGGGGGGTCCGGGAGACGTACGACGCGTCCGACGACGAGCTGGTGGCATACCTCCGGAGCGCACCGGGCATCGCTGGCACACACATCGAGGCCGGCCTGCCCGACCTGGTGGCGTCCAGCTGATGAGGAAAACGGTGATGGCCGTGGGAGCGCCGGGCCGGCTCCCCCGGGAACCCCGGCCCGGCCTTCGGCCTATCCCCGATTTCCTGATACTCGGGGCCGCCAAGTGCGGTACGACCACCCTGTACAACGATCTGGCCCGGCACCCGGATATCTTCATGTCCGAGCCGAAGGAGCCCTTCTTCTTCGAGAATGAGTACGAAATGGGGCTCGCCTATTATCGCGACACGTATTTTTCCGGCTATGGTGGCCAGGCGGTGGCGGGCGAGGCCCGGGTGGCCAACCTGTTCCTGCCCTTCGTACCGGAGAGGATCAAGACGTCACTGCCCCATGCGAAGCTGATCGCCATTCTGAGGAACCCGGTGGACCGGGCCTTTTCCCACTGGTGGATGAAGTACTGTGGAGGTCACGAGCGAGCCTCCTTCGACCAGGCGATCCGCTCGAATCTCGAGCGCCTCGAACGTGGAGAGAACCTGGAGGGCGAGGCCGGGGAAAGGCTCTGGCGCTCGCGGGTCCGGGCCGGAAATCCCGCCCATGTGGATCTGCCTGTCTATGTCGATGCGGGGTACTACGCTCTGCAGTTGAAGAGGTATTTCAGGCTTTTTCCCGAGGGACAGATCAAGCTTCTGTATTTCGAGCAACTGCGCACCGAACCCCTCGGGATGTACGGGGAGCTGTGTTCGTTCCTGGGTGTGGACGAAGCGGAATCTCCACGCCGGTTATCTCACGAAAGGGCCTCACTCTCATCGGCGAGCATTCCCTTCCTGAAACTGGATCGAATCCTGAACATCTCTCCCAGGCTCCCTCCCGCGCTCCGGTCGAACATCCGGGCTGTCCTCAATCGTTTCGGCAACCGGCCGGCGATGAGTGCAGCCACCCGGGAGATGCTCATCGAGCACTACTACCCTCACAACCGGGATCTGGAGAGATTGATGGGGCGGTCTTTTTCAGGATGGAACCAGTGAGTATGTGCACACGAGCGCAGGCGGATTCGCCGGGTACGCCACTTCTTTCGGTTCTCGCAGTCGTCGGAGCGGAGCGATCCCGGTTCGCCCCGCTCGTGGAGGCGCTGGCCGGACAGACCGTGGCGGGGCAGATCGAGGTGATCCTCGTGGACGTCGCGCCCGAGGGGGTGGCCGGGATCGAGGTCCCGGCAGGGCTCGATGTCCGGATCGTGCGCCGACCTGGCAGTTGGGACTGGGGGGCGGCGCGGGCGGAGAGCGTCAGGCGGGCGCGAGCGCCGGTCGTGGCGTTCCTCGAGGATCACACGGTCCCCGACCGGCACTGGGCGGAAGAGGTGCGGGGCGCCTTCGACAGCGCCGGCCAAAATGTCATCGCCTTCTGCTACGCGTTCACCAATGGCAGTCCGGATACGTGGTTCTACCGCTCGGTCTTCATGACCGAGTACGGGCCACTGGCGCATCCGCTGCCTGCGGGGTCCCCACCATCGTCCGCGGCCAACAACATCGCGTACCGCCGGGAGAGTCTGCTGGCACTGGGCGAGGAGCTGGACGAGCTGCTGGAGCTCGACTTCTTCCTGCAGAACGCGATGGGGCCGGCCTTCGAGGCCGTGGCCGCGCCGAGGGCGCTGCTGGCGCATCAGACCAATACGCATCTGCGGGATCTGCTGGTGGGCCACTTCGAGGCCGCGCGTCTGTTTGCGAACCGGAGGCTGCGACACGAGACGTGGAGTCTGCCGAAGCGGTTGGTGGCGGCGGCCAGTATTCCGGTGCTGGTTCCGGCTCTGCGGCTGAAGCGTCTCTTCTCGGCGTTGCGAGGGCGGCGCCGGCTTGCCCGCGACGCCGTCCTGGCGCTGCCGATGGTCGTGACTCTGTACGTCGCCGGGGCGCTGGGGGAGGCCGTGGGACTGCTGCTGGCGGGTGAACTATCCGCTCGGCGTCTCATGTGGCTGGAACTGGTTGCGCCCAGGGAGCGCCGGTGAGCGAGGAGGGAGGGCCGCGGGTGTCCGTTGTGATCCCGACCTACTACTCGTCATCCACGCTCGAGATATCACTGGAAGCGCTCCGGCGGCAGCGCTATCGCGACTTCGAGGTGATCGTCGTGAATTCTTCCCCGGAGGAGGAGACGGGGCGGATTGTGCGGGAGCGGTATCCGGAGGTCGTGTTCGTGCAGAGTCCGGTGCGGTTGTATCCTCACGCCGCGCGGAACGAGGGGATCGGACGGGCGCGGGGGGAGGTGCTCGTGTTCACCGACCCGGATTGCGAGCCGGCGCCGGACTGGCTCGAGAGGCTGGTGGCGGCCTGCGACGGCGGGACCCGAGTGGTCGTCGGGGCGATGGGACTGGCCGGCATCTACGCCTCCGGCCAGTGGTGTAGGTCACGCCGGATCAAGCCATCGAGGGCCAGGGCGTCGGCACGGTAGAGGTCGCGCACGCGCAGCCCGAGCCCGGCCCGAATCACCATGTCGGGGCCGGACCGTCGTGGGCGGGCAGGCCGACCGGGACCGTCGGACGGTCGTTCCTCATGGCGACCCGGACTCCGCGGACTCGTCAGCGTCCGACAGACCCGGCCGACACCCGCTCCTCCCGGTCCGCTTCGATGTAGTAGCCCATGGACCGCTCGAGGGTCTCCTGCAGATCGAAGCGGGGTTCCCAGCCGAGGAGGCGGCGGGCCTTGCCGATGTCCGGAATCCTGCGATCCGAGTCGTCGTACCCCGGTCCGTAGAACTCCTCGGCCGGCACCGTGACGAGGGCGGGCAGATCGGATTCGGCGGCGCCGAACACGTCCCGGTAGATCCGACGCATCTCCTCCGCGAACCCGCGTATGCTCACTTCGTTGTGCGGCGAGCCGACATTGAAGATCTCGCCGTCGCACACGCGGTCGCGGTCCTCGACGATCCGGAGGATGCACTCCACGGCGTCGTCGATATAGGTATAGCAGCGCCGGTGTGCTCCGCCGTCGACCAGCGGCATCTCGGTGCCCTCGAGCAGCGCCTCCATGAAGAACGAGAACACCCGGGGCACGCCGCCCGAATCGCCCGGCAGGTAGTCGATCTTCGGGCCGATGAAGTTGAAGGGTCGTATGATCGAGTAGCGGAGCTCGCCCCGGAGCCCGTAGGCGTGGAGGACCCGCTCCAGGAGCTGCTTGGCCGACGCGTAGATCCACCGGTGTTTCGAGACCGGGCCCATGATCAGCGGCGTGTCGTCCTCCGAGAAGGTGGCGAGCGCTGGGTCCTCGGGGTCCTTCACGTGCTCGGGGGCGATGGCCGCCAGCGTCTTGCCGTACACTTCACACGACGAGAACTGCACGAGGCGTCGATGGTTGCGCACACACGCCTCGGCGATCCTCAGGTTCTCGTCGAAGTTGAGGCGGAAGACCTCCAGCGGCGAGGAGACGTACAGCCCCGGATTGGCGTGGGCGATGAGGTCGATGACCACGTCCGCCTCGGCCACGAGCCTGTCCAGGTCGAAACCCGGCTCCCGGATGTCTCGCTGCAGGAACGTGAAGCCCGGCACGTCCCGGTATTCGGACACCTTGTCCCCTTCGGTGTCCACCCCGGTCACGCGGTGACCCTCTCGCAGGAGGCGGGCTGTCAGGTGGGCGCCGATGAAACCGCCAGCGCCCAGGCTCAGGATCCGCAGTCGCTCGGTGTCGTGGTCTGGCACGTCAGGCCTCCCCGGGGGTTTGAGGGATCGGAGCCCAGGTCCACAGACCGGAGGACCACCACGATGGCCCGCCCCGGCGGCCTGGTCAAGGACGACCACACCGTCCGCACCGCGACCCGACACTGCGACGAGACCATACGGCCCAGGGTCCTCCACGGGACGGTCGGACCCGACGGTGTATTCCTCCGCCGCGTTTCGATAGATTGCACCCCGGGGGTCGGACATCCTGACATGAAGTCGGTGGTCTCACATGCTGCATCGACTCCCGTTCCCCCTCGTCCTGCTCTCGTGGCTGTGCCCTTGCTCACCCCTCGCGGCCCAGCTCCCTGCCGACCCTGCAGCACTGCGCGCCGGCCACACGCTGCAGGTCCGTTGGCTGGACGACGCCATCGCCGCTCGTGACCAGGCGGCGGCCCGGCTTCTGGAGCTCGCCGACCGGCTCCAGGCGCTTCCCGACGACGCGGAGCGCAGGGGCATCGAGCTGCTGGCCGATGCCCAGCAGGCCGCCGACCTCGTCGCCTTGCTGGACGAGGAGCTGCAGGAGGCGGTCGAGGCGGAGTCCGGGCTGCGGAGTCGCCTGATCGCGGCGTTGGGCGCCCGGCGCGACTCGCTCCGCCGGGCCGCGGACCGGGCCGGGCCCGATGAGCGGCGCCGGCTGGACCTCGTCGCCCGTGAGCTGGGGGCGGAAGCGGCTGCCCTCGAGAACGAACGGCCCCGGGTCCGCACCGCGGCTCCCCTCGACTCCGCCGGCGCCACGCTCACGGCCCTCGCCGAGACGGTGGCCGACACGTGGGCCCGGCTCCGGAGCGTCGGCAGCGTGCGGGACGAGCTCGACCGGTTCCTCGCGAGCCTGCACCTGTTCGACGAGACGAGCATGCCCCCGACGGCCACCGGCGGCGCCGACGGTCCCGGCTGCCCGCCCGTTGCCTGCCCGGTCTCCGGGACGCCCGCCGACATCCCCCTGGCCCATCACCGGCCGGAGGGCGCCGGGACCGGTACCGCGGAAGTGACGGCCGAGTCGCTGGCACGACTGCACCGGCAGATCATCGGCTTCTCCGGGGTCGAGCTCCCGGAGGATGCCGACCTGCCGGGACTGACCTGGGAGACGACCCTCGGCGCGGGTGTGCTGGGCTTCCGGGGCGACGGCGATGGGCTGCCCGGCGCGGGACCCAGGGCCAGCGCGGGGCTGTCGTTCGAAGTGCCCGTGGGCGCCGCGCTCGAGCTCGTGGTGGAGCCCGTGGCCGGCATCGGGGCGGTCCGGGCCGGGGCCACGACGGTGGCGGAGGCCGCCGGCGAGGTGCGGGA
>CAYMLW010000034.1:0-19647 GCA_964391035.1 uncultured Gemmatimonadaceae bacterium | reverse complement strand
CAGCCGCCAGCCGCGAGCCGCCAGCCGCCAGCCGCCAGCCGCGAGCCGCCAGCCGTCAGCCGTCAGCCAACGTTGCCCGCCGCTCGGCCGTCTCCCATAATGCAGGCCCTTCCGAACGACACCTGAACAGGACAAGAGCATGCAGAGCAAGATGATGCGAGCGCGCGCCGGCGCGCCGGGCATCGTCGTCCTCGCCCTGGCGCTGGCCCCGACCGGAGTCGCGGCGCAGTACGAGACGGTGCCGCAGCCGGCGGCGTTTGCCATCCAGAACGCGACCGTGGTCCATGCCGACGGCCGGCGGCAGGAGGGGATGACGGTGATCGTCCGCGGGCCGCTGATCGAGGCGCTGGGACAGGACGTCCCGGTCCCGGCGGACGCCGAGCTGCTGGAAGGCGACTCCCTGTTCGTCTACCCGGGCTTCATCGACGCCGTGGGCGAGGCGGACTACGCGTTTCCGGACCCGGAGATCGATAGGGATCGGGTCGAGATCTGGAACGCGCCCCGTGTGCTCCAGGGATTCACGCCGTCTCGCCGGGTGGTCGACCACCTGACCTCGGACGGCGAGGATGTCGAGGACCAGCGGCAGGCGGGGATCGTTGCCGGCGCCGTGCACCCCACCCAGGGGATGATGGCGGGCCGGGGCGCGCTGCTCCTCTACCGGGGCGGCGTCGAGACGCCGTCTCGGCTGGTCATCGACCCGGTGCTCGGGCCCGCCTTCACGTTCCGGGGCGGGCAGGGCGTCTACCCGGGGACGCTGTTCGGCGTGACGGCGTTCATCCGCCAGGCATTCGAGGACGCCCGGCATCAGGCAGCGCGTTCCCGCGCGTACGCACGGGACCCGATGGGGATGACCGCGCCTGCTTTCGACCCGGACTACGCCGTGCTCCAGGAGGTTCTGGACAATGACGTGCCCGTCTACTTCGCGGCCGACGACGCCGCCGGCATCCTGCGGGTGCTCGGGCTGGCGGACGAGTACGGGTTCCGGCCCGTGATCGTGGGCGGGGAGGAGGCCTGGAAGGTGGCGGACGAGCTGCAGCGTCAGGATGTCCCGGTGCTCGTCTCGACCGACTTCGGTGAGCCCCGCCGGTGGGACCCGGACGAGGAGACCGACCACGCGGAGCCGCTGGACGCCGCCGCCGAGCGGGAGAAGATGGAGCACGTCGACCGGTGGTCGAACCCCGGGCGGCTGGCCGAAGCGGGTGTGACGTTCGCGCTGACCAGCGGCGGCCGGGGCGAGCTGCTGGAGGGCGTCCGGAAGGCCATCGCGTACGGGCTTGCCGAGGACGACGCCCTCGCCGCCATGACGACGACCCCCGCCGCGATCTTCGGCGTGCCCCACATCCCCCGGGTCGAGACCGGGCTCCCGGCCACCTTCATCGTGGCCGATGGACCGCTCTTCCACGAGGACACGCGGCTGGCCTACACGTTCGTCGAGGGCTTCATGGAGGAAGGCGAGCGGCGCGGTGGCGGCACGGCCGGCGACGCCGAGAGCGCGGTCAGCTTCGGCGGAACCTGGGACATGACGGTGGACGCGGATGGCCAGGTCATGAACGCCGTGCTCACCATCGAGCAGGAGGGCGCCACGTTCACCGGCACCATGGACATGATGGGGATGTCGCTCCAGCTGACGGACGGCGTCATCAACGGCAGCGACATCAGCGTGACCGCCGTGATGGAGCAGGGCGGTCAGGCGCTCGATATCGAGATCAACGGCACGGTCGAGGGCGACCAGGCCTCGGGTGAGGCGGATGCCGGTCCCATGGGCGTCGCCCGCTGGGAAGCGCGGCGGACGGGTCCGGGAGGTGGGGTATGAAGCACGAGACACGAGTCACGAGTCACGAGTCACGAGAACGGGACACGACGATGCGGATCCTCCTGGCCGGGCTGGCGGCCACCCTCTTCGCGCTGACCGGCCCCGTCTCGCCCACGGCGGCGCAGACGCCCACGGTGCTGACCAACCCGGACTACGACGTCCAGATCGAGGAGGGGGCGGTGGACGTGCCCCGCGGCTCGCTCCTGATCCAGGACATCGACTCCGTCTGGACGGCCACCGGCGAGATCCTGACCGGCGTGGACATCCTGATCCGGGACGGGATCGTCCGGGAGATCGGCCCGGAGCTGCGGGCGCCCCGGGGCGTCGAGGTGCTGGACGCGACGGGGCTCACGGCGATCCCCGGGATCGTGGACGAGCACTCCCACATCGCGATGACCACGACCAACGAGTGCACGTCGCCGATCGTGCCGGAGACCCGGGTCATCGACCAGCTCGACCCGACCCAGTACGGGATCTTCCGGGCGCTGACGGGCGGCGTGACCACGGCCCAGGTGCTGCACGGCAGCTGCAACCCGATCGGTGGGCAGAGCGCCATCATCAAGCCCCGGTGGGGCCTGACGGACCCCCTCCAGCTCCTGGTCCAGGGCGCGCCCCAGACGGTGAAGTTCGCGCTGGGTGAGAACGTGACCCGGAAGGCCTGGGGCGGGAGCGGCCCGACCCGCTACCCGCTGTCGCGTCAGGGCGTCGAGGCGCTCTACGTCCAGGCGTTCAGCGCGGCGAAAGCCTACGAGGCGGAGTGGCAGCGGTACCGGGACGACCCCCGGGCGTTCCGCGTTCCGCCGCGTCGCGATCTCCGGCTCGAGGCGCTGGCGGACATCGTGAACGGCCGGATCCGTGTCCATGCCCACAGCTACCGGGCGGACGAGATCCTCATGCTCATCGGCGTCGCCGAGCGGTTCGGCTTCAAGATCGACTGCTTCACCCACGTCCTCGAGGGCTACAAGGTGGCGGACGAGATGGCCCGCCACGGCGCCTGCGGCTCGACGTTCAGCGACTGGTGGCACTACAAGCTCGAGGCCTTCGACGCCATCCCGCACAACGCGGCCATCATGCACGGCCACGGCGTGCTGACCAGCCTGAACTCGGACTCGGAGCAGCTCCAGACGTTCGCGCTCTACGAGATCCAGAAGCCGGTCAAGTACGGCGGCGTCTCGAAGGAGGAGGCGCTGCGGATGTACACGCTGTACGGCGCCCAGCAGCTCCTGATCGCCGACAAGGTCGGCTCCATCGAGGTCGGCAAGCACGGCGATGTCGCGCTGCTCAGCGGCGACCCCTTCGACGCCTCCACCATCGTCGAGAAGACGGTCATGGACGGGATCGTGTACTGGGACCGCTCCAGCGAGCCGGACTTCCGCCACTTCCCGATGCGGGAGCTGCCCGCGCTGACGGACGCCGGGAGCCCGGCCCCGCTCGTGCCGTGGGCCACGGCACGGTCGCTGACCGATGCCGACGACGAGTTCTGGCCGGAGACCGGCCCGGCGGCGGCGGAGCGCGCCCGCGCCATCGCCATCGTGGGCGCCACGGTGCACACCGTGGACGGCCCGGACATCGAGAACGGCGTGGTGGTGGTCGAGGGCGGCCGGATCGCCGGGGTGGGTCGGACCGGCGAGGTGGAGATCCCGTCCGGCGCGATGGAGGTGGACGCGTCGGGTCGGCACCTCTACCCGGGAATGACCGACCTGTCGACCGGCCTCGGGCTCCAGGAGGTGGGCCAGGTGCGGACGGCCACCGACCGGGAGGAGGTCGGCACGTTCAATCCGCACCTGCGGACCATGATCGGGCTCCAGCCCCACTCCGTCACCTATGGCGTGGCCCGGGCCAATGGCATCACGAGCGTGGTCACCCACCAGGGCAACGCCATCATCCCGGGCGCCGGTTCACTGCTCCAGCTCGACGGCGATACCCCGCAGCGGCTCTCCATCGAGGACCGGGCCGCCATGATCATCAACTTCCCCCGCCCGAGCGGGAACGCGTGGGACGAGCCCGAGCTCGACGGCGACGACATCGAGAAGCTCATCGACCTGTTCCGGCGAGGGGAGACGTTCGCGGAGACGCCCACGGCCCGGGATGACCCCGATGCGCCCTTCGAGGCCCAGGTCCACGGCGGCGAGCGGCTCATGCTCGAGGCCATGGTACCGGTGGTCACCGGCGAGATGCCCGCCCTGTTCCGGGTGAGCCAGGAGCGGGACATCCGCACGCTGCTCCTCTTCCTCGACGAGTTCCCGGCCGTGCGGGCCGCCATCGTGGGTGGCGACCACGCCCACCGACTCGCCGACCAGCTCGCCGAGCGGGCCATCCCCGTGGTCCTCGGCACCGGCAACAACGTGACCGGGGACCGGGACGATCCGTACCACACCGCCTGGACCAATGCGGCGATCCTGCACCAGGCCGGCGTGCCGGTGGCGTTCTCGACCGGCGATGTGGCCAGTGTCAGGAACCTGCCGTACTACGCGGCCCGACACCGGGCCTTCGGCCTGCCCCACGAGATCGCGCTGCGGGGCGTGACCCTGACCCCGGCCGAGATCCTGGGCCTGGGCGCGGAGATGGGCAGCATCACGCCGGGGAAGCGGGCCGACCTGGTCCTCACCGACGGTGACCTCCTCCAGATCACGACCGGCGTCGAGCGGATGTGGATCAATGGCCGGGAGGTCGACCCGAGGGACAACAAGCACCACCGGCTGTACGAGGAGTTCGTCGAGAGGCACTGAGGGACAGAGACGCGGAGTAATGCCCGGTCGGGTCGCGAGGTCCCGAGCGGCCGCACACGGCAGGGCACGGCAGGCCGTCAACCGCGGTCACGCGAAGGCGCGCAGGCGCGCAGTTCCGGGCGCCTCGCGACTCGCGACGGCGTTGACCCACCCATACCCCCGTCCCGCGGATGACGGGGCCTCGCGTCCGGTCGGGTCGACCGTGCCGGTCCCCGTAGATCACCGGTCTCACACTACCCGCCGCGTGCCACGACCCAGCCCGGACCGCCCTCTTCGCGCCTTCGCGGCTTCGCGTGAGAACGGGAGGTCGCCCCACCCGGAACGCTGCTCGGAACGCCGCGAACGCGTCCGCGCCCGTCCACCGTCAGCCGCCAGCCGCCAGCCGCCCGCCGTCAGCCGTCAGCCGTCCGCCGCCAGCCGCCCGCCGTCAGCCGTCAGCCGTCAGCCGAATACCGCCCCTCCGTGGTCTCGATCCAGCGGTGAAAGAAGTCGTCCAGCTCCTGCCCGGAGACGTCCTCCATGACGCGCCGGAAGTCCTCGGCGGTGACCTGCCGGAAGCGGAAGCGGTGGTAGTACTCCCGCAGGCCGCGGCGAAAGGTCTCCTCGCCGAGCCGGTCGCGGAGCATGCGCAGCACCAGCGCGCCCTTGGAGTACGTCATGGTGCTGTACATCGGGTAGCTGCTGAACCCGGCGCCGGGCAGGCCCACGGGCTCGCTCCGTCCCAGCTCGTCGAGCCGGGAGACGATGCGCTCGGCCCGGCTCCATACCCGGTCCGGGTCCGCACCCCGGTCGACCTGGAGCCAGCTGGTCAGGAAGGTGGCCATCCCCTCGTCGAGCCAGCCTTCCTTCCACTCGTTGTTGGCCAGGACGCCGTGGGCGATCATATGCATCGTCTCGTGGATCACGGCGCCGCCGCTGGTCATGTACAGCATGGGGAACTCGGTCGCGCCCCCCTCGATGCGGTCCGTAACGGTGATCTGGGGCCAGGGGTACTCGCCGAAGATCTCGGCGACCCAGTCGAGGGCCGCCTTCTGCTGCTCCATGGTCCGCTCCGCGTCCCACCGACGGCTCGACGGCTCCCAGAGGAGGTGGATCGCCCGCCCTTCCCACTGGCCGCCCAGATAGCGGTAGTCGGGGGAGGCGCTCCAGGCGAAGTTGTGGACCTGCTCCGCGTGCCAGCGGACCCGCTTGCGGCCCAGCGCCGGCTCCGCCTCGAGCAGGCCCAGGTGCCTCGGCGCGGCGGTCCGGTAGAAGCGCCGCAGGTAACGAGGCGGATCCGAGCCCTCCACGGCCGCGTCGGCCCACCCGGGATCGCCGGACACGGGCACCCCCGTCGCGCCGACCACCTGATCCGCCGGCAGGTCCAGGACCACGTCGTAGGTCCCGAAGGTCCCGTTGAACTCGCCCGGCCGGACGTGGGCCCGGTATTCCCAGCCGTCGGCGCCGTAGACGGCGATCCGCGGGTACCAGTGAGCCCAGTTGTGGTGACGCCCGTCCCGGCCCTGCCGGCGCGGCTCCGTCGAGAGGCGGGCGATCCAGTCGACGGTGGCGACCAGCGAGTCGCCGGGGGCCAGTCCCTCCGGCAGCTCGATGTAGAACACCGTGGAATCCGGCGCGCCGGGGTAGACCGGCTCGACCGCCACGCCGCCCACGGTGAACCCGCGGATCCGCTCGAATCCCTGGTCCGGCGCGGCGAGGTCCTGGTACGTCCGGTCGTCGAACCGGAGGTCGTAGTCGGCCCACGCGCTGTTGGGTCGGAACGCGTTCAGGTACTGGTGGAAATAGAGCCGGTCCAGCGTATCCGGCGAGTGATTCGTGTACCGGAGCTCGGCGCGACCCCGCAGCACGTCCGACCGGTCATCGAGGAAGGCCTCGATGTCGTAGCGTACCCCCTGCTGGAACGGGTGGTGGCGGACGGGCTCGGGCTCCTGCGGGGAGAGGGGCGCCGCCCCCAGCGCGGAGGCCACCAGAACCAGCCAGGCCAGTGATGCCCTCGCAGGCCCCGACCTCGTCGGGGCGCCCGGGCTGTGGCGGCGCGTGTATCTCATGGGGCCTCCTCCCGCTCCTCGTCCGTCATGGCCTCGAACATGGCACTCGTGTCTTCGGGGCGGCGCGTCACGAGACTGACGGCCACGGTGGCGATCAGCCCGGCGGTGAAGGCCGGGATCAGCTCGTAGAGCGCGCCCTTGAGCGACGGTGTGAAGTACCAGATGAAGGTGGTGACCGTTCCGACGACGAGTCCCGCGAACACGCCCGCGCGTGTGGTACCGCGCCAGAACAGGGCGAGGACGGAGGTGGGCCCGAGGGCCGCACCGAGTCCGGCCCACGCGAACAGGACCAGCCAGAAGACCAGCTCGTCGGCGGCCCAGCCGAGGATCAGCGCCAGGACCACGAGTCCGGTCACCACCAGACGGCTCGTCACCACGAGCGCTCGCTGGCTCATGGGCTCGCCGCTCCGCACGACCTTCTCGTAGACGTCGCGCACCACGGTCGATGCCGCCACCAGGAGCTGGGAGTCCGCGGTCGACATGATGGCGGCGAAGATGGCCGCCACCACCACGCCGAAGAGGGCGGCCGGCAGGTGCTGCTGGGCGAGGACCGGGAAGATGTTCTCCGGGTCGGCCAGCGGGAGCATGGCGACGTCGTTGATGTACGCCCGCCCGATGAGCCCGATGGCCACGGCGCCCGCACCCATGAGCACGTTCCAGAGCGTGCCGACGAACGCGGCGAACCGGAGCTGTCGGGCGCTCGCGATGGACATGTAGCGGACCAGGATGTGAGGGTTCCCCGGCGAGCCCAGGCCGATGCCGACGAAGCCCAGGCCGGCACCGGCGGCAATGGCGAACGGGTCCAGCATCCCGGCCTGGACGGTGGCCAGCTCCGTTGCCATGGCATCCCACCCGCCGAACTCGCCGATGGCCATCCACGGGAGCGCCAGCAGCGCGAACAGCATAAACACCGCCTGCACGGTATCGGTCAGGCTCACGGCCATGAACCCGCCCAGGACCGTGTAGCCCAGGACGATCCCGGCGGTCAGGAGGATGCCCGTCCCCGGCGCCAGCCCGAAGCTGGCCCCGATCGCCTTCCCGCCCCCGACGAACTGGGCGGCCACGTACGCCACCATGAAGATCAGGATCACCCCGGCCAGCACCACACGGAGCGGGCCGGTGTCGCCGAAGCGGGCGGCGAAGAAGTCGGGGATCGTGATGCAGTCGTAGCGCTCGCTGAATCGCCGCAGCCGCGGGGCGTAGTAGAAGAAGAGGAACGCCTCCACGGCCGTGTACCCGGCCACCGCCCAGACCGCCGACGCGCCCATGGTGAACGCCATCCCCGTCACGCCCAGCAGCAGCCACGAGCTACGACCCGAGACCACCGCGGAGAGCGCCACGACGAACCGGTTCATCTTCCGGCCGCCCAGGAAGAACTCGCTCAGCCCCGCCGACGAGAACCGGGCCGACCAGAGCCCGATGCCGACCAGGATCAGAAGATAGCCGACGAACGCCACCACCGCCGCCGTGTTCACCTCGATCACCGGCTCCGCTGCGGACACCGCGTCCTGGAGGAGGGCCAGCCCCCCGGCACCCGACCCGGACACGGGACCGGAGCCGGTGAACGGGCCGGCGGCATGCACGGCGACGAACGAAGTGGCTGAGATCATGGCTGCACCGTCGATGGCCTCGTATGGCACCGGCAGTGTGCGCCCCGAATGCCTCCCGAGCAACTCACGCCCGACCCTTCGACCCTCGATCCTCAACCCTCGGACGTCCCACTGGCCGGAACCGTCGACATCACCGTAGCATGGGGCGACGCCGCGACCCGAACCCCCCTACACGCTATGGCCCACGCGCCCCGCCCGATCCCCTTTGTCCTGGCCAGCCTGCTCGCCACCGCAGCCGGCGCCGCCGCCCAGTCGAACACCGATATCCACGTCCTCGACCTCGGGACGGCCGCCGGACGCCCGACCCTGGGCGCGCCCGTGGCCGTCACGGACCGGCCGGGCTACGACAACCAGCCGCACTTCGACCCGGACGGCCGGCTGCTGTACACGTCCATCCGGAACGACCAGGCGGACAGCTACGCCTACGACCCGACCACCGGGCGCACGACCCGATTGACCCGGACGCCGGAGTCGGAGTACTCGCCCACGCCGATGCCCGACGGCCGGTTCTCGGTGGTCCGGGTCGAGGCCGACTCGGCCCAGCGCCTCTGGTCCTTCGCCGCCGACGGCGCCTCGCCCGGGCTCCTCCTCCGGGACATCGAGCCCGTCGGCTACCACGCGTGGATCGACGACGACCGGGTGGCCCTCTTCGTCCTCGGCGACCCGCCGACGCTGCAGATTGCCGACACCCGCACGGGCGCTGCCCGGAGCGTGGCGGACGGCATCGGCCGCTCGATCCAGACCGTGCCCGGCGGTGGCGCCGTCACCTTCACGCAGCAGACCGACGACGGCTGGCGGATCCGGGAGTACGACGCCGGGCGCGACACCGTGCGGACGATCGCCCCCCTCCTCGGGCCCGACGAGTACCACGCCTGGCACCCCGCCAGCACGCTGCTGACGGCCCACGGGACCGAGATTCTGGCATGGGACCCCGGGAACGGCGAGTGGATCCCGGTGGCCGACCTGGCCGACCACGGGCTCGGTACGCTGACCCGGCTTGCGATCTCGCCCGACGGGCGGCGGCTGGCCGTGGTCGCGGACCGGGTCGAGGCCGCAACGGCCGTCGGCCCGGGGACGGACGAGGTCGACGACGCCTTCTCCTTCGCGTCCCTCGTCATCGGATCGCTGCTGGCCATGGTCAACCCCTTGGGCGCCCTGACCGTATTCGTGGGCCTCACGGCCACCTACAGCGCCCGGCACCGCCGCTTCACCGCCCTCTGGGGGTGCATCACCGCCGCCGCGGTCCTGATGACGTTCGCCGTCTTCGGGACCGCCATCCTCCGGTTCTTCGGCATCACCACCTACGCGTTCCGGATCGCCGGCGGCATCATCTTCTTCGCCATCGGCTGGGACATGCTCCAGGCAAGGCGGTCCCGGTCGAAGACCACGCCGGAGGAGGAGGTCGAGAGCGCGGAGCGGGCCGAGGTCGCCGTCGTCCCCCTCGGCATCCCGACCCTCGCCGGGCCCGGCGCCATCACCACCGTCATCGCGCTGATGGGCCAGACCGGCGGGGCGGTCGAAGCCGGCGTCGTCTATGCCGGGATCCTCGTGGTTCTGTTCCTGAGCCTCCTCGTGCTCCTGGCCGGCCCCGCCATCCTCCGGCTCATCG
This sequence comes from uncultured Gemmatimonadaceae bacterium, assembly GCA_964391035.1. Classification (GTDB taxonomy): domain Bacteria; phylum Gemmatimonadota; class Gemmatimonadetes; order Longimicrobiales; family RSA9; genus JAWVYT01. The sequence continues at coordinate 9,838 of CAYMLW010000034.1, read as the reverse complement.
GCCGGACGGGCATCAACGTCTTCACCCGGCTCATGGGGCTGCTGGTCATGGTCATCGGCGTCCAGTTCGTGCTGGACGGGATCGGGACGGTGGTGGAGCTGCTCCGGTGAGGCCGGACCATGACCCGCGCCCCCTCTTCCCGGCTTCGCGGCTTCGCGCGAGACGAAGGTACTGGCCGGGCCGGGCAGGCCATGGACCGGTCGGCCGGCTGGCCGACTAGATTCCGCCGGCGACCTCGCGACGCCACTCCTCGTCGGCGTAGATCACGACCTCGACGCGGCGGTTTAGCTGCCGGCCTTCCTCGGTCTCGTTCGTGGCCACGGGATCGGTTTCGCCCATGCCCCGGGTCGAGACTCGGGGCGAGGCGACGCCCAGCTGCTGCAGGTACCCGGCGGCCGACGCGGCCCGCCGCTCCGACAGGCTCTGGTTGTACGCGTCGCTGCCGGTCGCGTCGGTGTGGCCGATGATCAGCACGTCGGTCCGCTCGTACTCCCGGAGGTTGTCGGCCAGCTCCTGGAGGTTGTCCCGGGACGCGGGCCGGAGGTCGGCGCGGTCGAAGTCGAACAGGATCCCGGTGTCGAACGTCACCACGATCCCCTCGCCCACGCGCTGGACGGTCGCGCCCTCGAGCTCGCTGTCCAGCTCCTCGGCCTGCTGGTCCATCTGGTGGCCGATGACCGCGCCCGCGGCGCCGCCCACGGCCGCGCCGATGATGGCGCCCCTGGCGGTGGACCCGACCTGGTGGCCGATGACCGCCCCCACGGCGGCACCGGCACCGGCACCGGCCGCGCCGCCCTGGGCCTTCTTGCTCCAGCTCGAGCACGCCCCGAGTCCGGTCATCCCCGCGAGCAGCACGGCCGCGAGGGTCAGTCTACCTATCCGGTCGAACATGGCTGTCTCCTCTCGATTGGTTGCTCCAACGAATCGTGGTAGTAGCAAACAAGGTGCCAGAGTTCCGCTGCCCCGTCGGATCACGGCCGCGCCGGCCCTGATCCGGGCGTTTTCCGCCCGGCGTCCCCCGGCAGCCCGGGGCCGGGCTCGTTACCATTCGGCATGAGGCGGATCGAGGAGCACCCCGAGGTCCGGGGCCTGCCCGTGCTGGAGGTCCTGGCGGAGCTGCGCGCGGCGATGCGCCAGGGCGACGCCGTGCTCGTCGCGCCGCCCGGCGCCGGGAAGACCACGGTGGTGCCGCCGGCGCTCCTCGGCGAGACATGGGTGGACGGGTCGTTGGTGGTGCTGGAGCCGCGTCGCCTGGCCGCCCGGGCCGCCGCGGACCGGATGGCCCGGCTCCTGGGCGAAGACGGCGCCGGCGGGACGGTGGGGTACCGGGTCCGGGGCGATACGCGGGTGGGCCGCGACACGCGGATCGAGGTCGTGACCGAGGGGGTCCTGACACGGATGCTCCAGTCCGACCCGTCCCTCGATGGGGTGGCCGGCGTGGTCTTCGACGAGTTCCACGAGCGTTCGGTCCACGCCGATCTCGGCCTGGTGCTGACGCTCCATTCCCGGGGCCTCCTCCGCCCCGACCTCCGGCTCCTGGTCATGTCCGCGACCCTCGATCCGGCCCCGGTGGCCGGGCTGCTCGGCGACGCGCCCGTGATCGCCAGCGAGGGACGGATCCACCCGGTCGAGACCCGGTGGCGGAAGACGCCGGTGGATGGATGGATCGAGCCGCCCGTCGTACGCACCGTGCTGCGGGCCATCGATCACGATGACGGGGACGTCCTGGTCTTCCTCCCGGGCGCGGGCGAGATCCGACGGACGGAGCGTCGGCTCACGGATGCGGGGCTGCCGGACCACGTCCGGGTCCGCCCCCTCTTCGGCGCGCTGCCCCGGGCCGAGCAGGATCGGGCCATCGCGCCCAGCCCATCGGGTCGGCGGAAGGTGGTCCTGGCCACGTCCATCGCCGAGACCTCACTCACGATCGAAGGGGTCCGGGTGGTGGTCGACAGCGGGCGGATGCGCGTCCCCCGATTCGATCCCGGCACGGGCATGACCCGACTCGAGACCGTCCGGGTCACCCGCGACGCCGCCGACCAGCGGCGAGGCCGCGCCGGCCGGACCGCGCCCGGCACCTGCTACCGTCTCTGGACCCGGGCCGAAGAGCGGGGCCTCGTGCTGCACCGTCGCCCCGAGATCCTCGAAGCCGACCTCGCGCCCCTCGCCCTCGAGCTCGCCGTCTGGGGCGCCGAGCCCGGGGAGCTCGACTGGCTCGACCCGCCCCCGGATGCCCCCTTCGCCCAGGCCCGGGAGCTGCTCCGGGAGCTCGAGGCCATCGACGAGGATGGCGCCACCACCCACGGTCGGGAGGTGGCCCGCAACGGGCTCCACCCCCGACTCGCCCACATGATGATCCGTGGACGGGAGCTCGACGCGTACGACCTGGCGTGCGACCTCGCGGCGATCCTCGGCGACCGGGACATCCTCCGCGGCGAAGGCCGCGCGCCGGACGCGGACCTCGAGCTCCGGGTCGAGGCGCTCCGTCGGCTCCGGGACGGCAGCGGCGTCCCCGGCCGTGTCCGCGGCCAGGCCGTCCACCGCGGCGGGCTCAGGCGCGTGGCCCGGGAGGCCGACCGGCTGAAGCGGGCGCTCCGGGCACCCGACCCCCGCTCGTCGAGCTCCGACGGCGCCGACGCCGCCCCGTCCCTCGGCCTCCTCACCGCCCTGGCCTACCCCGACCGGATCGGGCAGCGGCGGGAGGGCGAGCGAGGCCGGTTCCTGCTGCGGAACGGCAGGGGCGCCCGGTTCACCGAGTCGCAGGCACTGGAAGGCGCGGACTGGCTGGTGGCCGCGGAGGTCGAGGGGCGGGGGCCCGAGGCCAGGATCTTCCGGGCGGCCGCCGTCGACCGGGCCGAGATCGAGCGCCACTTCGCCGGCCAGATCGAGGACACGGCGGACGTGGCGTGGGACGGCGACGCGGGCCGGGTCGTCGCCCGCCGACGTCGCATGCTCGGCGCCTTCACCCTGGTGGAAGCGCCGCTCCGGGACCCGGACCCGGCTGCCGTCGGCCGGGCCCTCCTCGACGGCGTCCGGGAGGTCGGCCTCGAGGGGCTGGCCTGGTCGAAGGACGCCACACAGCTCCGGGAGCGCCTCGAGTTCCTCGGCCGCCAGGACCCGGACCGGTGGCCGGACGCGTCCCTGGGAGCACTGGAGGCATCCCTCGAGAAGTGGCTCCTGCCCTTCCTGTCGGGCCGGAAGACGCTCGGGGCCATCACGCCCCGGGACCTCGAGGACGCGCTCCTCAACCGCGTCGGCTGGGAGCGCCGCAGCGACGTGGACCGGCTCGCGCCCACTCACCAGGAGGTCCCCAGCGGGTCCCGGATCCGGATCGACTATTCCGATCCCCGGGCCCCCGCCCTCGCCGTCCGGCTCCAGGAGGTCTTCGGCCTCACCGAGACACCCCGACTCGCCGGCGGCACCCCGCTCACCATGCGACTCCTCTCGCCGGCCCACCGGCCGGTCCAGATCACCCGGGACCTCGCCAGCTTCTGGCGCGACGCCTACTTCGAGGTGCGGAAGGACCTCAGGGGACGATACCCGAAGCACTACTGGCCCGAAAACCCGCTCGAAGCCGAACCGACGCGGCGGACCAGGCCGCGGTGAGGGCCACGCGCCCTCGAAGAACGGAAGCCGGGCGGCCGGCCCACGTCGCGCATCCCACTCCGCCGCAGGCGGACAGCTGCCCGCTTCCGGCTGCCAGCGAGAACTGCCGGGACGGGTGCCCTACGGGGCCGGCCGCCGGGCCTCCGCCAACCGTCGGACCACGTCGTGGGCGAGGGGGAACCAGCGCATGCGCTCGAAATCGTCCTCGAGGGCCGCGGGCTCGATATCCATCTCGAGCGCGTCGGCTTCCGCCCGCTCCCGGATCCGCTCCGCCTCCTCGATATAGGCGTCGAAGGCCTCCTCGCCGGCCCGCGTGTGGTGGCTGTCGAACTGCAGCGTGCCGTCGTCGTAGCGGACATCGTGGAGGCTCATGGGCGCATGGGCCCGCCAGTCCCGGTGGCGCCACTCGCCGCTGACGTCGTCGAAGTCATAGTACGGCAGCAGCTTCCAGCCGTGGCTCGCGACCCAGTCCACCGCCCGGAGCAGGAACTCGGCCTCGGCCTCCGAGATGAAGTAGTTGAAGCCGACCCGGACCCAGCCGGGCTTCAACCCGCGACAGCCTTCCTCGATCTTGCGGACGTGCTCGTCCAGCCGTTTGCCCTCGATCTTGAGGAGGCGGGCGCCGTAGGGGCCGGCGCACGAACACCCGCCGCGAGCCTGGATCCCGAACAGGTCGTTCAGGAGCGCCGTGACCAGGTCGTGGTGGAGGTACCAGCCGTTCTCGCCGTACCGGACCGTGAACGACAGGATGGCCAGGCGCTCGGCGTCGTGGGGGCCGAGCACCTCGAGGGCCGGGTTCGCCTCCCACCGCTCGACCGCGCGACGGGTGAACGCGGTCTCCCGCTCGTGGATCACGTCCACGCCCACCGCGTGCTTGAGCTGGAAGACGAGCCCGGCGCGGATGGACTCGATGATCGCCGGCGTCCCGCCCTCCTCCCGCAGCTCCGGGTCCTCGCTGTACCGGTGGTACGTCTCGGTGACGAAGTCGACGGTCCCGCCACCCGGCCGGTTCGGCACGCGATTGTGGAACAGCGACCGCTTGGCCAGCAGCACCCCCGGGGTGCCCGGGCCACCCACGAACTTGTGGGGCGAGATGAAGACGGCGTCCTTGTAGTCGAGCGGGTCCGACGGATCGCCGTTCATCGCGATATCCACGTACGGCGCGGCCGCGGCGAAGTCCCAGAAGGACAGGGCGTCGTACTGATGGAGCAGACGCGAGATGCCAGCCGCGTCGCTCAGTACGCCGGTCACGTTGGAAGCCGCCGAGAAGCTGCCGATCCGCAACGGCCTCCCGGCGTACTCCTGGAGCCGGACTTCGAGCTCGTCCGCGTCGATCCCCCCGTGCATGTCCTCATGGATCACCACCACGTCCGCGATGGACTCGCGCCAGGGCAGCTCGTTGCTGTGGTGCTCGTACGGACCGATGAACACCACCGGCCGGTCCGTCTCCGGTATCGTGTCCAGGAGGTTGTAGCGGCTGGAGAGGTCACTCGGCAGGCACAGGTTCAGGACCTCGATCAGCGTGTGTACCGCCCCGGTCGCCCCGGACCCGGTGAAGATCAGTGCGTCCTCCGGGCCCGCGCCCGCCGCGCCCTTGATGATCCGGCGGGCCTCCTCCCGGAACCGCGTGGTCTGGCGACCCGTGCCCGAGGTCTCCGTGTGCGTGTTGGCGTAGAGCGGCAGCACCTCGTGCTGGATGAACCGCTCCAGGAACGACAGCGCTCGGCCCGATGCCGTGTAGTCCGCGTACGTGATCCGACGCGGGCCGAACGGCGTCTCGATCGCCTCGTCACCGCCGATGACCGAGGCGCGGATCAGCGCCAGAAGCGCCCTGCTGCTCCGTGTGCTCATGCCGGCCAATGTACGGGGCTGGAAGACCGCCGTCGAACCTCGAATCGGCGCCCCGCGCCTTCGCCCAGCGAGCAGAGCACAGCCGACGATTCGAATCCCGCGTCAGCGGGGCCGCCGGAGCGAAGCGAATCGGCGGCTTCGAATCCCGCGTCAGCGGGGCCCCGAGGGAGCGTCAGCGACCGAAGGGGATCGATCTACTCCACCACCCCCCGGATGTAGTCCTTCAGATGCCGGTTCTCCGTCTCGACCTTCCTGCGCACCGCATTGACCACATCGCCGATCGACACGATCCCCTCCAGATGCTGCCCCGTCATGATCGGCAGGTGCCGGATCCGGTTCTCCGTCATCACGTTCATCACGTAGTCCAGATCGTCCTCGGGCAGTCCCACGATCAGGTCCTGCGTCATGATGTCCTGGACGAGTGCGTCGGCCACCGCGTCCGGCTTCCCGGCCACCAGGTTCATCACGTCACGCTCGCTGATGATCCCCAGGATGTCGTCCTCCCTTCGAACCACCAGCGCGCCGATCCGGTGCTCGGAAAGCGCCCGGACGGCCGCCAGGACCGTATCTTCCGGGCCGATCGTGTGCACGCCCTCGGGCTTCGTGCGGAGGATGTCCCGGATCTTCATGCGCTGCGCTCCTGGATAGGGGGATGGCTCGCCGACCGTGGGCGACACCTGGAATATGACGGGAATCGACGTGGGATTCCAGCCGACCCGGCCAGGAGCCGACTCGGCCGGGCCGGCCCCTTCTTCTCACGTGATTCGCGGTCGAGCCCGCCGCGTTTGCTGGCTGTACCCGGCGGGTCAGGCGCCATCCAGCACGAACTGGACGCCGATCACCATCACCGGCAGCCCGGCGAAGCCGCTCCCCCGGAGACAACCGAGGACACCCGTTGCGTCCCTCGGGTCGTCGCGGTGAAGGAACCCGTCGCGTCCGTCGCGTCGTCGCGGCTGCAGCTGTTCCGTCGCGCTCGTCGCGGTGATTCCCGTAGCAGCCGAGCCTCATCGCCCACGTGGTCGAAGTGGGAGCCGTCGGCGTACCGGATCCGGTAGAACGGGTCCACCGGCACCAGCTCGAAATAGTCCCGACTGTCCCGACCCGTCAGCTCGAATAGGTCGTGCAGCAGGTACGGCGCCGTGATCACCGTCGGGCCCGCGTCGAACGTGAAGCCGTCCTGCTCGATCACCCGGGCACGGCCGCCAGGCCGGTCCAATGCCTCCACCAGCGTCATTTCGTACCCCCGGGACCGCAGCCGCACCGCCGCAGCCAGCCCGCCGAACCCGCTCCCGATCACAACCGCCTTCATCCCCCGCCCCCGTTCTCCGGCCTCGCCGCCGCCAGCACCTGACGCAGCGCGTCCAGGTCCGCCACCCGCGTCACCCCCGCCATCTCCACTTCCTCCGACCGGCGACCGCCCGCCACCAGCAGCACGCCCTCCGGCAACGCCCGCCGCAGCGACTCCAGCTCCCGGACCGCACGGCCACGATCCGCCTCCACTCCATCGACCACACTCACCGCCACCACCGCCGCCAGCATCGCGCCGAACTCGTGCAGCTCACCCGCCGGCGTGCCCACCACCAGAAGCGGCGCATCCCGCGACGCCTCGTACCGGCCCAGCAGCCAGTCCAGAACCTGCCGCACCGCCGTCGAGACCACGTGCTCCTCCGCCGGACGCATCTCCCCGGCCTCCCACAGCTCCCCCACTCGATCCAGCAGCGGTCCCACCACCCCCGTCACGAACAGCGGCGCGCTCAGCTGCACCACCGCACGCATCAGCTCCTCCCGCAACGCCTGCGCGTCCAGTCGCTCCGCAGCCTCCAGACACGCCCCCAGATACCGCTCCCGCTCCGCTCCCGCGGCCGCCTTCCCGGAAATCCCGGCCGCCAGAGCACCCGCGTCCTCCCCCGAGGGCGCAGAGTCCGTATTCAATTGACGTATCGACGGATGCCCCGGACGAGGACCCGCCTCCTCGACGAGGAAATCGATCCGGTAGGCGTTGTGCGCACGGACGTCCTCGCACTCGATCGGGATCGTCCGTTCCCTCTCGAAGCTCAGACCTCGACGCCCCAGCTCCACCGCCAGAGGCTTCTGGTAGCCGGATTCCAGCAGCCCCGGACCGAGGTTGCCGTGTACCCGGATCGCCGCCCCGATGATCTTCCCGGTGATGAGCTTACCCCCAGTTTCGGGGCACCTCCATAGCCGATCGGGCCACCCCCGGTTGCGCCGTGCTCTCCCCATCGAGAACCTTCCATCAGCCGCGACCACGCGGCTCACCGTCGCATCCTGGAGGCATTATGAATCGACCGACCCTGGCGCGGGCCGCGTGCGGCGCCGTGCTCGCTCTTCTCGCCCTGGCTCCCGCCCGTCCCGCCGACGCCCAGACACCCGCGCAGCAGGCGCTGGAAGCCGCCGAGCGGCTGGTCCGGGCCAACGAATCGCTCCGCCACCGGCTCGACATCCTCGAGAAGCAGATCGATGACGTGCTCTGGTACGAGCGGCTGGCCGACATCGCCGTGGTCGAGAAGGTCCGGATCTACGGCCCGCCCCTGGCCAACGAGCCCGACCCGCCGCCCAGCGGGCCGGGCAACCCGTTCAAGTTCTACACGTACCTGTTCACCCCGCGCGCGGACTTCGGCGGCCGGGATCTGCCGCTCCTCGTCCTGCCCCACGGCGGTGTGCACGCCGACTTCACCACCTACTACACGCGCATCGTCCGGGAGCTGATCGCCCAGGGCTACATCGTGGTGGCCCCCGAGTACCGGGGCTCGACCGGCTACGGCGCCGGGGTCTACCGGGCCATCGACTACGGCGGCCGGGAGGTCGGCGATGTCCTGGCCGCCCGCGACTGGGTCGTTGCCAACCACCCCCGCGTCGACGACGACCGCGTCGGCCTCATCGGCTGGAGCCACGGCGGGCTCATCACGCTCCACAGCCTCTTCGATCACCCGGACAGGTACGTGGTTGGATTCGCCGGTGTGCCGGTCTCCGATCTGGTCCAGCGGATGGGCTACCTCGGCCCCGGCTACCAGGCCTACTACGACGCCGACTACCATATCGGGAAGACCCCGGCGGAGGCCCTCGAGGAGTACAAGCGTCGCTCGCCCGTCTGGAACGTCGACAAGCTCGAGCGCCCCGTCCGGATCCACGGCAACGTCTCCGACGAGGACGTGAACATCATCGAGGTGGAGCACCTGATCCAGGCCCTCACCACCGCCGGCAAGGACTTCGAGTACGAGATCTACGACCTGCCCGGCGGCCACAGCTTCGACCGCCTTGATGTCCCCGAAGCCTGGCAGGTCCGGGGGGTGATCTACGACTTCCTGGCCCGCCACCTCCGCCCCCCGAACCCCGACATCCGGCTCGGGCTGGGCGAGGACGGCCGGGCCTCGCCGTAAGCCGGGCCTCGCCGTAAGCCGGGTGGGTCCGGGTCAGTCGGGTCGTGCGCCCGGAACGTCGTAAGCCGGGCCTCGCCGGTCCCCGGCCTCGCCGGACACAGGGCCCCGCCGGACTCGGGGCCTCGCCCGACGCGGGAGCCTCGCCGGACGCAGGAGCGACGTACGACATCGAATGCTCGGCCCCGGGAGCGGGCGTCGGCATGGAGAGTTTCGGCGATTATCGCTGAAACGCTCCATGCCGAGCCGCGACCGGGGTCGGGACCCCGGCCCTCGACCGGGCCCTCGCCCGTCCCCGGTCGACGCCCGCCGGGCCGCACGCTAGTTTTGCTGCTGATTCGCCCCGGCCGCGGTCGATCCGGTCCGTACCGCGGCCGGGGCCGGTGCGACCAGCGAACGGTAGCGGGTGGCAGACACGGATGGCACAGATCCAGATAGGCGTTCTCGGTACCCTGGTCCTCGTGGCGCTCTTCGCCGGGAGCCGGCCAGCGACCGCGCAGGACACGCCGGAGGAAGAGGATCTCTGGGGGGCGGAGATCGGACTGTCCCTCAACAGCTCCGGCGGCAACAAGGAGCTCACCGTTCTCGTGACCGAGGTCGAGCTCACGCGGCTGAACACCGAGACCTACGAGGCCACGCTGGGCGGCCGGTTCCGGTACGGCACCAGCCAGGGCGAGGAGCTGGCCCGCAACCTCCGGGGCAAGGCCACGATCGACCTGTGGCCCTCCGCGAAGTGGTCGCCCTTCCTGTTCGGCACCGCCGAGCGGGATCCGTTCAAGAAGCTCGATGCCCGGCTGAACGGCGGTGCGGGTGCGAAGCGGACGTTCTGGCAGGACGGCTGGAGCGAGGCGTCGTTCAGCGGCGCGGTCCTCTACAGCTACGAGAACCTCGACGTGGCGGACTCCTTGGGCAACGGCGTCACGCAGACGGCGCGCTGGAGCTGGAGAGGTCGGGGCCGCCTGGAGCTGGGCGAGGGGCGTCGCCTGGAG
>CAYMLW010000033.1:0-19826 GCA_964391035.1 uncultured Gemmatimonadaceae bacterium | reverse complement strand
TCCTGCCGAACGAGGGTGCAGATTGGGAGGCGCCCCGGCCCGGTGAGCTGTTCAGGCAGCCGTGGCTGGCCGAGACGCTGCGGAAGCTGGTCGAGACGGAGCGGGAGGCCCTCGAAGCGGGGAAGGGCCGTGAAGAGGCCATCTACGCCGCCTACGACCGCTTCTACACCGGTGACATCGCCGAGGAGTTCGTTCGCGGCGCCAACGAGGAAGGCGGCCTCTTCGAGATCGATGACCTGGCCCACTGGGAGGTCTACCTCGAGGAACCCGTCCACACCAACTACCGGGGCTACGACGTCTTCAAGCTGACCACCTGGGTCCAGGGCCCGGTCATGCTCCAGATGCTGAACATGCTGGAGCCCTTCGACCTCCAGGGCATGGGCTACAACAGCGCCCGATACATCCACACCCTGTACCAGATCATGAACCACGCGTTCGCCGACCGGGACTTCTACTACGGCGACCCGTACTTCCCGCCCGATGAGCCCATCGAAGGCCTCCTCAGCAAGGAGTACGCGCGGGAACGGGCCGCCGGGATCGACCCGGATCGCAACGACCCGGATGTCAAGCCCGGCGACCCCTACCGGTTCCAGGACGGCGACAACCCGTTCCTCGACTATCTCGCACGGTGGCACACCACCGGCGTGGAAGGCGCCGAGGACGTGGTCCCGGAGCACGACCGGCCGTCGCAGGCCGCAGGCCCGGGAGCGGGGACTTCAGACGGGACGGGGGCCGGCCGGATGGCCGGAGCGGCGTCGCGTGGGTCGGAATGGGACGGTGTCGAGCCGCTGGAGGACTTCGAGCGCGACTTCTGGTCGGGCACGACCACCATCCAGGCCGCGGACGCCGACGGCTGGGTGGTCAGCGTAACGCCCAGCGGGGGCTGGGTGCCGGCCGTGATCGCCGGCTGCACCGGGATCGGCATGAGCCAGCGAGCCCAGAGCTTCGTCCTCGACGCTGCCGAGAACCCCTACAACGTGATCGAGCCGGGAAAGCGGCCCCGGGCCACCCTCACCCCGGCTCTGGCCCTCGAGGACGGTGAGCCCTTCCTCTCGTTCGCCGTTCAGGGGGGAGACACGCAGGACCAGAACCTCCTCCAGCTCTTCCTGAACGTCGTCGAGTTCGACATGAACGTTCAGGAGGCCGTCGAGGCCGCCAACTTCAACACGTACCAGCTTCGGAACTCCTTCGGCGACCACGAATCGGTTCCCGGCCGGCTCCTCCTCAACGACGCCACTTCGCCCTGGGTCCGGGAGCAGCTCACCCGGATGGGCTACGACCTCACCTTCAGGGGTCGGACCTCCGGACCCATCAACGCCATCTGGTTCGACCGGGAGCACGGGACCATGTGGGGTGGCTCCAGCGACTACGGGGAGGACTACGGCATCGCCTGGTAGGGCTCCGAAACGATCCCGAAACACTTGATCTCTCCACCGCACCACGGTACCATCGAGAGACCAGCGGCGGCGTGGGCCGACTGGAGATCCTTGCACCAGGCGTTCCGGTCACCCGCACTCAGGCTGAATCGGACGCACCGCCCCCAGAGGGCACGCTGGGACGAAACGGCACGTCGCCCGCGGAACGAGGCGAGGCCCCGGACCCGGGCCCCGACCGCGGATCGTAAAGAGGGTCGAGGAGGTACCGTATGCCACCGGGCAGTAAGTGAGGGCCCGGGACGAACCCCGTCCCGGGCCCTTTCGATCTCCCCCCCAATCCGCCCCCTCCCGACCATCCACACTCCGGGTGTGTAACACCTGCAAGTGCCCGGACGGCAAAGGGTTGGCACACCCCACTCCGTCCGCCGGTAGCGTTTTGTGAAGACATGTGAGCTAACACATTCTGCACCAATCGGTTACGGTACCTTGCCTCAACGAGGCAGCTCGCCGGAGGTTCGGAGCCGAGCGAGCCGGCCGTGAGGTTACTGGCCACAGCCGAAGGTCCCGCGAGGAATGGGCGACCCGCGACGCCGGTTGGCCGGTGCCAGGGTCCGTGTGTCCGGGGCGAAGCGTCTACGGCTGGAGGCCGGGGCCGAGGGCGACGTGAAGCGCTTCGGCGAGCTGGGCGGGCGTGAAGGGTTTCGGGAGGAAGTGGGCGTCCTCGCGGGGCGTACCGACCATGTCCTCGTTGTAGCCGCTCATGACAATGACGGGGAGGTCGGGCCAGCGATCGCGGAGCGTGTCGGTCAGCTCTCGTCCGCTCATGCCGGGCATGACCATGTCGGTGAGGAGGAGGTCGGGCTGGCCTCGTTCGTCCACGATGCGCAGCGCCAGGTCACCGTTCGGTGCCGGGAGCACCTCGTAGCCGGCACGCTGGAGAACGCGCTGCGCCAGTCCCCGTACGGCGTCTTCGTCCTCGACGAGGAGCACGGTCCCGGTGCCGGCCGTGTGCTGGCGTCTGTTGGAGCTGTCGCTCTCGGGGATCGGTTCGGTTTCGCCGTCCTCCACTAACGGCAGATGGATAGAGAACGTGGTTCCTTCTCCGGGTGCGCTGTCGACGGCGATGTGGCCGCCGCTCTGGCTGATGATTCCGTAGACAGTGCTGAGTCCGAGCCCGGTCCCCTTGGCCTCGGACTTGGTCGTGAAGAAGGGCTCGAAGATCCGGGCGCGGGTCTTGCCATCCATGCCGCACCCCGAGTCGGTGACGCGTAGGACGGCGTAGCGTCCCGGCTGCAGGGGAGCAACGGGCCCGCCGTCGTCCTCAGCGATATGGCCGCGGCCGGTCTCGAGGATCAGTGCGCCGCCATCGGGCATGGCGTCACGGGCGTTCACGGCCAGATTGAGGACCACCTGCTCGAGCTGGCCGGGATCGACGCGGACGAGGCAGGGTTCGTGGCGGATGACCCGGAGGTCGATGTCCTCTCCAATGAGCCGGCGCAGCAGTCCCTCGAATGACGCCACCACGTCTCCGAGGTCCACCTGTCGCGGCTTGAGGACCTGTTGCCGGCTGAAGGCCAGGAGCTGCCGAGTGAGCCGTCGCGCGCGATCGGCGCTCTCCCGGATCCCGTAGGCGTCGGCTCGTCGGGGGTCATCCTCTTCGAGGTCTTCGAGCAGGAACTCGACGTGACCGGTCACGGCCGTGAGGAGGTTGTTGAAGTCGTGGGCGACCCCGCTGGCGAGCCGCCCGATCGCCTCCATCTTCTGGGCCTGCCTGAGCTGCTCTTCCAGGAGGCGGGACTCCGTCACGTCCTTGTGGAGGGCGAGGGCACAGGGCTGGCCGTCTACGGTGATGCTCTCGGCCGAGAGCTCCACGGTCCGGATGTCTCCATCCCGGGACCTCAAGTGAACGGGTATCGCCCGTACCCTGTTCTCGCCGACAAGCTCTGCCCGAACCCGGGCTCTCTCGTCCGGATCGACCCATAGGCCCAGCTGGATGGAGCTGTGGCCAAGGAGCTCGTTTCGCTCGTAGCCCAGCATGCTGGCGAAGGTGTCGTTGACTTCAATGAAGGTGCCGTCGCCGGTCAGGCTCACGGTGATCCCCAAGGGCGCCGCCCGCACGATTCCGGCGAGTCGCTCCTCGGAGCGCTCGAGCGCCTCGGCGGCCTCCTTCCGGGCCTGGATGTCCGCGTGGGTGCCAGCGGCCCGGAGCGGCCGGCCGTCGTCGTCGCGGGCGATGACCTGACCGCGGTCCGCGACCCATCGCCAGCTGCCATCGGCGGTCCGGATCCGGACTTCGGTGTCGTAGCTGTCCTCGAGCCCCGCGAGGTGGCGCTGGAGCGACCGCCACGCCGTGGCCTTGTCATCGGGGTGGACCATGTCCAGCCAGCGGTCGATGTCGAGGTGGAAGGCCCCGCTCTCGTAGCCGAGCATGGTGAACCACTGGTCGTCGACCTCGAGGGTCCCGGTGGGGATGTCCCATTCCCAGAGGGCGAGTCCGGATGCCGCGACGGCCCGATCGAGTCGCTGTCGGCTTCGACGCAGCTCATCTTCGGCCTCGCGCCTGGCCGTGACGTCTTCGACGGAGCCCTCCAGGAACACGGTCCCTTCGGCGTCCGTGCGCAGCTGTGCGTCGACCCGGGCGTGGACGATCGTGCCATCGAAGGCGCGGAGCCGGACGTCGAACGCACGGACCACGCCCTGGCCGCGGGCGGCGGCCAGGAACGCGTCCCGGTCGGCCGTGTCCTCGTACAGTGCTGGGATGGGAGCGGCGAGCAGGCTCTGACGGTCTGGATAGTGGAGGATCTCGACGAGGGCCGGATTGACGGCCAGGAACCGGCCGCCTGGCGTGCTGCGGTAGAGCCCGATGGGAACCGCCTCGAAGAGTTCGTGGTGCCGTTCGCGGCTCTGGTGCAGCGCCGATTCGACTCGCTTGCGCGTGGTCACATCGCGGATCACCGACACGACCCCGGGTCGGCCTCCGTAGCGGATCGGGGACGAGAGGATCTCGGCCCAGCGCTCGCCGTCATCACCCCAGTCGACGGGCAGCTCGGCCGCCTCGACGGGCCTGCCCGTGTCGAGGAGCTCGGCCACCCGGACCTGGAGCGCTCCGTGATGCGACTCGGGAATGAACTCCCAGACCGAGCGACCGATCACCCGGTTCGCGCTGTCCGCGCCGAAGTTCTCGACGGCCGCCCGGTTCGCGTAGAGGATGTCGACGCCGTCGTGTATGACGACGACATCTCGGGAATGCTCGACCACGCGAGCCAGCGCCGCCGTCTCCGCCGCCTCGCGTTCTGGATCGCCGACGGGCTCTCGCATCGGGTGGTGAGGCCCTGTTCGTTGGTTCACGACTCGGCTCGCTCCGGATTCAGTCCATCGTCCAGTATCGGCGGTTCAGGCGGGAACTTGCGCGCGCCACCGCTCAGGCCGGGGCGTCGAACACCGGTTCGGTGCCCAGCAGTGTGGACAGGTCGGCCCCGTCGCCGTGCTCCGTCGGCTCGACCCCGCGCCGGAAGAGGCGTGCTCCGGCGTCGCCGTGGAGGGTGAGGCGATCGTCACGGCGTCGCAGCCACGTGCCCTCGCGAATCCCCAGCACCGGCACGTCGTTCTGCTCCAGGAACTCCTCGATCCGCTTCTCCCGGCTCTCCCCCATGTGGGTGGAGCCCGGGTCGGCGTCCTGGTAGTGCGGGTTGATCTGGAACGGCAGCAGGCCGAACGCCTCGAAATCCCGGGGCTGCGTGATGGGCATGTCGTTCGTCGTACGGATCGTGGGACAGGCGTGGTTCGTCCCGGCGCTCGACCCCATGTAGGCCAGAGTCCCGTCCCGGACCCGGTGGCGGACGATGGAGATCGCGTCGATCTCCTGGAGCGCCCGCAGGAGGCGGAACGTGTTCCCGCCACCCACGAAGAGGGCCTCGGCCGAGGCGAGAGCCGCCCGGGGATCGTCGGCCCGGTGCAGTCCCACGATCTCCACGGCCAGGCTGTCCAGCGCCCGTGTGACCGCGGCGGTGTAGCCGTCGCGATCGGCGAGCGCGTAAGGTGCGAAGTGGAGCGTGCCCTTCCCGTCCAGGAACTCCCGGATCGGGTCCAGCGCGTGCTCGAGGAACGGGTGTCCGTGGACGGTGGAGTTGCTCAGCAGCAGCAGGTCGTTGGGCATGGTGGAGCTCCTGTCCATCAGGAGGGTTCGGTCGTGATTCCGAGGCGCTCGTGCAGCTCGGCGCGGGCCGCGGCGATGCGGATACGCACGTTCTCGCGGAGTGCCGGTACGTCGCTCCTCGTCATGCCCGTGGTCTCCACCGGCTCGAGGACCCGGGCTATGGCCCTGGCCCGCCGGAACCGGAGAGAGTGCTTCGCCATGGCCCGTCGAGTCCCGGCCACGGCGATCGGGAGAACGGGCAGCTGGCACTCGACGGCCACGCGGAACGCGCCGTTCTTGAACGGCAGCAGGCGTCCATCCGGAGACCGGGTCCCCTCCGGAAGCACGATCACCGAAACGTCCTTCCCGAGGCGGTCGCGGATCGCGTCGATGGCCCGACGATGGCTGTCTCTCTCGCCGCGTCGCACGGCGATGTCCCCGGCCATCCGCATCATCCAGCCCATGACGGGAATCCGGAAGACCGCCTCCTTCGACAGCCACTTCATTTCCCACGGGAGGTGACTGAGGAGGAAGATGTCGGCGAACGACTCGTGGTTGGCCACAGCCACGTAGGGGCGTCGGGGATCACCGATGACCACGCCCTCCGTCCTGAAGTCCCAGAGCGGATTGAGCTTCACCGCCGTGACGGCCGCACGCCGGAACCAGCGCCCGGCGATGTAGCGGCCGGGGTCGAAGGGCGCCGTGAACACGAAGATCAGGGTCAGGACCGGGAGCCATAGGAGTGAGAGGACGGCGATCGCCATCCATAGCAGGGCTGACAGGATCGACTGGAGCTTCACCGTGCTTCGATCATCCGGGCCACCGCCGCCACGAGCTCGGCGGGCTTGAAGGGCTTCTCCAGCACCACGTCCGTACGCGTCAGATCGCCTCGCTCCGCCAGCGTCTCGCCCGTGTAGCCCGTCATGAAGAGGACGGGCGTCCCGGGATACAGCTCCGACACGTTGCCAGCGAGCTCCTTGCCGCTCATCCGGGGCATCACCATGTCCGTCAGCAGGAGATCGAACTCCGGCGACTCCGTCTCGACCAGCTCCAGCGCTTCCTGACCGTCGACGGCCTCCAAGACCGTGTACCCGGCCCGCTCGAGGACGCGACGTGCCAGCTTCCGGACCGCGTCTTCGTCCTCGACGAGCAGGATCGTCCGGTCCGTATCGCCCGCCGCCGGGGCCGACGGCGCCTCCGGAGCCTTCGGCTGGGGCTCGGGTGTTTCCGTGACCCGTGGCAGGTAGATGTCGAACGTCGTGCCTGCGTCCTCCTCGCTGTCGACCCAGATGTAGCCGCCCGACTGCTTCACGATCCCGTAGACCGTGGCGAGACCGAGACCGGCGCCTTCGCCCACGTGCTTCGTCGTGAAGAACGGGTCGAAGGCGTGGGCCCGGGTCTCCTCGGACATCCCGTGGCCGGTATCGGCCATGCGCAGGCGGACATACCGCCCGGGCTGCGTGGGTGGGTGGGAATCGGCGAAGTCACGGTCCAGCACCACGTTGGTCGTGGCCAGGGTGAGGCGGCCGCCCCCCGCCATGGCGTCGCGGGCATTGACGGCCAGGTTCATGATGACCTGGTGGAGCTGTCCGGGATCGGCGCGCACGGCGTCGATGTCCGGGTCCAGGTGCGTCACGATCTCGATGTCCTCGCCGATCAGTCGGGACAGAAGCTGAAGCGAGGACTCGACCACCTCGTTCATGTCGAGCACCTGGCCCCGCATGACCTGCTGGCGGGTGTAGGCCAGGAGCTGACGGGTCAATTCGGAGGCCCGCTGCGCGGCGGCGTGGATCTCTTGGAGCGCGTCCCGGGCCTCGTCGTCGGACCCGACGCGCTCGCTGAGGAGCCCGGCAAAGCCCAGGATGGCCGTGGTCAGGTTGTTGAAATCGTGGGCGAGCCCTCCGGCGAGCCGGCCCACCGCCTCGAGCTTCTCGGCACGCTGGAGCCGATCTTCCAGCCGCCGCCGCTCGGAGAGGTCCCGGTTGATGGTCAGCAGGACGCGGGCATCCCGGTGGTCCATGAGCGCCGCGTTCACCTCGACCTGGACGTAGTCTTGATTGGCGGACCGCTGGGTCAGGATCTCACTGCCGAAGCCCCGGCGCTCCACCTCCCGGATCAGGGCCCGGATGGCCGTGGGATCCTCGTATAGGTCGGTGAGGGACCGGTCCCGGAAGGAATCCACGCGGTAGCCGTAGAGCCGCTCGGCCTCCGGGTTTGCGTCGAGCACCCTGCCGGTCTCCAGGTCGAACAGGACGATCGCGTCATGCGCGTACTCGAACACGCTCCGGAAGTATTCCTCCCGCCGGCGGACTGCGTCTTCCGACGACTTCTGTACGTCGATGTCCACAGAGCTGCCCACCCATCGGATGACCCGCCCCTCCTCGCCCCGCACTGGCGTCGCGCGGGTGATGTGCCAGCGGTAGCCGCCTCCGGCTGTCCGGAGCCGGTGCTCGAGGACGAACTCGCGGCCGGCGTCCAGCGCGTCACCCCAGCGGCGAAGCGTCTCTTCCCGATCGTCGGGGTGGACGATGCGGGTCCATGATGTCTCTGCGCTCAGCCCGTCGCCCGGCCCGGTGATCTTCCGCCCCCGTTCGTTGAGGTAGGCGAGTCCGCCCTCGGCGTCCGTTACCCACAGGGTGTGGGGCAGCTGATCGGCGAGGACCCGGAGCTCCTCGGTAGACTGGCGCAGGGCCTGCTCCGTGCGCCGTGCCTCCGTCACGTCCCGGTTGATCCCCACGGTGCCCAGCAGGACCCCGGTCTCGTCGCGGATCGGCAGGACCCGGACCTGGCAGTGGCGAGCCGAGCCGTCCGCGGCTTCGGTCTGGAGGGGACCCTCCCAGACACCGTCCCGGGCCACGGTCTCCATGATCTCGTCGATCTGTGCGGCCCCGCCGGCCGGCTTCAGGAACCGGGCGTCGTGGCCCCGGACGAAGTCGCGGTCGTAGCCCCACAGCCGCTCCGCCGCCGCGTTCCAGTCGGTGATCAGGCCCTCGGCGTCGGTGAAGATGACAGCTTCCTGCACGCCGTGGAAGAGAAGAGCCTGGCGCTCGAACCCCGTGACGACGGGGTCATCGTCCCGGCGCAGTCGAACCACCCGCAGCTCCCGGCCGCCGATCCGGATGGGGAACGCCTCCATGGAGACGTGGAAGCGGTTGCCGTGTCGGTCCTGGTGCTGGACCCCGCGGCGGCGAACCTCCTCCCTGGGCGGCACGGCCTCGAGGCGCTTGTGGAGGAGGGGGATCTCCGACTCCGGACGTAGATCCGCGATCCGCATCTCCAGGAGCGTGGCCCGGTCGTACCCGTACAGGCGGCAGGCGGGCGCGTTCGCGTCCACGATCCGGTGCGTCGCCGGATCGTAGACCAGCATCGGTCGGGCCTCGCGGCTGATGACCAGACCACGATGCGGCTGTTCTGCCTCTGCTCCCGTCCTCCTCGCCGGCACACGCCCTCGCAGGTCGACGTCCATTCGTCCACCGGTTGTGGTGCCCACACCTCCACCTACGGTATCGACACGATCAACCATGTACTTTACCCGCTGTGCCCACCTCGCGCTATCCGGGACGCCGGCCTTCGGCCCGGCCCAGAGGGCGCGCCGGGCTGTGCGGCAGAAGCTCAGAAGACCCGGATCTCGGGGCTCAGCGCCGAGGGGTCCTCTCGCACGGTCGGTCAGGACCTGGAGGTCGCCCACCACGTGCTGGACCTCGGTCATCCTCGTTGCCACGGTCCGCAGGACGGACTCGTAGTCCAGGGCAGGGACGGCGGGAATCGTGTCGCCGGGTTGAAGCGGCGCGGCTGCCGTGGAGCCGGGCGAGATGTCGATGAAACGGTTGCCGAGGAGGCCCTGGGTCTGGAGCGAGGCCCTGGAGTCGGACCGGATCTGGCCCTCCACGTCCCGATTGACGGCCAGCACGGCCACGATGTTGGTGCTGTCCGTCCGTTCATCCACGGGGAGGAAGCGGATGTCGTCGACCTGACCGACACGCTGACCGGCGAGGGTCACGGGAGCCCCCTCGATCAGTCCGGCGCCGTTGTCGAGAAGGGTGACGAGCGGGTAGCGGCTCGGGAAGACGTCGAACAGCCGGCCGACCTGGAAGATGCCGTAGGCCAGCACGAGCGCGGCGATCACGATGACCAGGCCGACGCGGATCCGTTGCGCCGTGTCTCGTCCCCGGACCGAGTCGAAGAGGGCCGCGTTCTGGAAGACCATTCCGATGCTCTGGCGGATCTCGAGGGCCTCGTCGAAGGAGAGGTCGGTGACCTCGCGTCCGAAGACCCGGATCGAGCCGCGGTCGGGCACGAGCAGGATGGTCGAATGCCAGGTGCGTGTCGTGCGGTTCGATGACCGGTTCGCCGGCGTCGGGATCCGGACTGTCCTCGAGCTCGTGCCGGATGGCGCGACGCAGGACCTGCCCCTCCGGCGCGTCCGACGCGTCGCCGTTCCCTTCGTTCCCCGGGATCATGCGTTGAGCGGGGGGAGGACGAGCAGGAGGAGCTGGGTGACGAAGAGAACGGCCGGGCGACCACGAACCGGGTCGACCCCAGCTCGCCCGCGTCTTCCGGCGGATTTGTCTTTACATCGGTCCCACGCTCCGGTAGGTTCCGGCGGCTCGGGCCACCCGGGCTGGGTTGACACAAGTGCCATGCCCACAGACCCCCGTATGCATCGCATCGACCGCGTCCGCGCACAGCAGCTTCTCGACCGACTCCGGCAGACCCGGATCCTGGTGGTGGGGGATCTCATGCTGGACGTCTATCTGAGCGGCGGGACATCCCGGATCTCGCCGGAGGCGCCCGTACCGGTGGTCCGCGTGCAGAAGGACTGGCGGGCGCTGGGCGGTGCCGGGAACGTGGCCGCCAACCTGGTCAGGCTCGGGGTCCGGACTGCCGTGGTCGGTGCGGTGGGAGAGGACCCGCAGGGCGATGATTTCCGGCGAGTTGCCGACGCGGGCGGAATCGACACGACGGGAGTCGTGACGCTGGATCGGCCGACCACCGTGAAGACCCGGATCCTGGTGGGCCATCACCAGATCGCGCGCTACGATCGGGAAGTCGATACCGATCTCACCGGCCACGACGCCAGCGCCCTGGCCCGGGCGGTGGAAGAGCACGCCGACGGGGTGGACGCCATCATCCTCGAAGACTACGACAAAGGTGTCCTGGTCCCGGCGGTCATCGACGCGGCCCTCGACTCGGCCCGACGCCGAGAGATCCCGGTCATCGTGGATCCAAAGTCCCGACACTTCTTCCGTTACCGGGGCTGCACGGTCTTCAAGCCCAACGAGCCGGAGCTCACGGCCGCGCTCCAGGCGCCGCTCCGGCCTGACGATGACGAGTGGATGGAAGAGACGCGCAAGCACATGGAGTGCGACGCGCTGCTCCTGACCCTCGGCTCCGCCGGCATGGCCCTCAGTACCGGGCCCGGTACGCTGCTCCGCGTTCCGGCCGTCGCTCGCTCCGTCTACGACGTATCCGGTGCCGGTGACACCGTGACCGCCGTCATGGCCGCCACCCTCGCCGCCGGCGGCGAGGTCGATGAGGGCGCGGTCCTCGCCACGCACGCGGCCGGCGTCGAGGTCGGCCAGGCCGGCGTCGTCACCGTCACCCCGGAAGAGATCCTCGAGAGCATCGAGGGGCACCCCGACGATCCCTGACCCCCGAGACGATTCCCCATACCTCGAATGACCATGCCAGACATCGAACGTATCCACACGTCCGACGCCCCTGAAGCCATCGGCCCGTACAGCCAGGCCATGAAGCTCGCCGGGCTCGTGTTCACGGCCGGCCAGATCGCGCTGGACCCCGCTTCCATGGAGGTGGTAGGGGACGATGTGGCGGCCCAGACCGAGCGCGTCATGAAGAACCTGGCGGCCATTCTCGAGGGGGCCGGGACCGGGCTCGACGCCGTGGTCAAGACCACGGTCTATCTGGCCGACATGAATGACTTCCCGGCCATGAACGAGGTCTACGGGCGGCACTTCGGCGAGCACCGGCCCGCGCGCTCGACCGTGGAGGTGGGCCGCCTGCCGAAGGACGTGCTGGTCGAGATCGACGCAATCGCATCGACAGGCTGACGGCTCCCGCCTGACGGCTTTGACGGCCGGGTTTTCTAGTCTTCCACCATGTAGGCCAGGCCCCAGGCGTTGGCACCGATATGGGTGGCGATGACGGGGGTGGCCGGGGAGATCAGGACTTCGCGCTCGCCGAATCGGTCGAGGAGTGCGACCCGGATCTCCTCCGCGACAGCCGGCGCGTCGACGTGGATCACGCCGAACCGGACCTTCTCTGCCTCACCGACCTTCTCGGCGACAAGGTCCAACACTTTGGGCACCAGGGCGTTGTAGCCCCGAACCTTGGACGCTGGCTGAGCCGCGCCCATGCGGTCGACGGTGAGGATCGGCTTGATATCGAGGAAGCTGCCCAGCCACGCCCGACCGCGGCTGACGCGGCCCGAGGCGATCAACCGATCGAAGGTGTCCACGGTGAAGTAGACGCCGGACTGCTCGCGTAGCCGGTCGATCTCGGCGCGGATCCGGTCCGGGCTCCATGCCAGCTCCGCGAGCTCGGCCGCTTTCAGGAGCAGCAGGCCCTGGAGGAGCGAGATGCCCCGGGAGTCGATGACGTGGACGGTGGCCTCCTCCTGGATCTGGGCGGCGGCGGCCCGGGCGGAGGCCAGGGTCCCGGACAGAGCGCCGGCCAGGACCACGGCCAGGACCTCTTCGCCATCCTCTGCGGCCCGCCGGTACGCGTCGTGGAAGGCCGCCGGCGGCGGCTGGGAGGTGCTGGGATGGTCGCCCTCGCGGAGTCGCTCGACGAAGGTGTCGGCATCGATGTCGATCCTGTCGCGGAGGACCCGGTCCTCGTAGACGAGGGAGAGGGGCACGACGTGGATGCCGTGGGCCCGGATCATGGCCTCGGGGAGGTCGCAAGCGCTGTCGGTGACGAGGGCGATGGGCCGCCGGGCCAGGCCGGTGCCCGACCGGGCGAGCGCGTCGTGCTGGGCCCCCATGTCCTCTGCCTTGTGCGATTCGAGCCGGCCGAGTCCGCGCAGGTACTCGAACACGCCCGCCGGGTCGTCGGTGTGTACGTGCGCCTTGAGGACTGTCCCGCTGCGGATCACGATGAGGGAGTCGCCGAAGTCCCGGAGGACGGAACGGACGACGGGCTCGTCGGGGAGCCGGTCGCCCCGGACGAGGGCTTCCGTGCAGAACCGGTAGCCGCCCTCGTCGGCGGGGAACTCGGCGCTCACGACGGGCTCCGCGTCGCCGAAGTCCGGCTCGTCTTCCGCCGGGAGGATCGGGTCGCCCTCGATGAGCGCGCCGATCCCTTCCAGCCAGTCGACGAACCCCTTGGCCCCGGCGTCGACCACACCGGCCCGCTTGAGTGCCGGGAGCAGGTCCGGCGTCCTGGCCAGCGCATCGCGGGCCCGGGCCAGGATCCGGTTGTGGAACTCGACCAGGTCGCTGCTGGTGCACTGCTCCGCCTCCTCGGCCGTCTCGCGCATGACCGTCAGCATGGTCCCCTCGACCGGCTTCTCGAGGGCGGCGTAGATGTGGTCCGTGGCGCTGCGCAACGCCGCCTTCAGTTCGGCGACGTGGACCCGCTTGCGGCCCTTGAGGGCCTCGGACAGGCCGATCAGCCAGTGGGAGAGGATCATTCCCACGTTGCCCCGGGCACCGAGGACCCCGGCCTCGGCAGCGGCCTGCGCGACTTCGTCGACGTCCCCGCCGCCGTTGCGCCGGAGCTCATCGGCCACGGATGACACGGTGAGGGCGAGGTTGGTGCCGGTATCGCCGTCGGGTACGGGGAAGACGTTGATACGGTTGAGCTCCGCCTTGGAATGGCGGGCGTGCTCACAGGCTGCGATCAGGGCGCGGCGCAGTCGGGACCCGTCCAGGTATCGGATGCGCATAGGCGCTAAGATAGCGGGCACCGGCAGCGTCGCAACGAGGTGGCGGCGCGTCACGCCTCGCCGATGCCCAGATCCCGGAGGGCCCGGGCCCCGGCCGCCTCGACCCGCTGAAGGTCCGACTCGTCCATGACCGCCTTCCCCGCGGTCCGGAGCAGCGCGGCCGCGTGACGGGCCACGGGCGGACGCCGGTGCGGCGGCAGGAGCAGCCCCAGGTCTCCCAGCCGCTCCAGGAAGGTCAACGCGAAGCGGGGGTTCTCGACGCCGTAATGGCGGATCTCGTCGAAGGCGGTGTTGACGAGGGACTCGAACCGGGTGAGGGGGAGCAGGAGCGTGCCGCCATCCCCCGCGGGGCGCCGGACCCGGCCGGGCGGCTCGCGCCGTCCCGCGGCCAGGAGGATCTCGGCGATCCGGTCCACGCAGAGGATGGCGGTCGTCGGGTCGTTGATCCCGGGCGAGAGGGCCTTCACGGCCATGTCGGCGAGTTCGGTGATCCCGAGCTCCAGAGCGAGGTGCGGGGTGCGTTCGTGGCCGAGGACGAAGGCCTTGCGGACGCCGTCCGCGACGCCCTCGTCGGATCCGGCCCCGGCAGGCCACACGGTGGCGAGCCCGGCGCCCGGCAGCAGGTAGCTGCCGATCTCGGGCTCCATGCGGATCACCGTGGCGCCCTCGCCGAGGAGCTTCAGGAGCGCGTCCTCGTCCACGCCTTGCACGTAGCCGCTCCGCTCGGACACGATCACATAGCCCGGCGAATCGGGCACCACGCCGTCCATGGACTCCGTCGGCTCACCGACCGTCTCCGGGAACCGTCGCTCGACGATCCGCATGGCGTCGCTGGTCACCCGGTCGATGATGACGGACGCCCGGATCGATCGGGCGGCATGGTCGATGAAGTAGATCAGGAAGCCGATGCTGATGACGGCGAGGCCCAGCGCCACGGTGACGGACAGGTTCGGCACGAACCCCTCGACGGGGCCCCGGGGCGTCGCGGCGAGGCCCTCACGGACCTGCTCCGCCGTCACCCCGTCCTGTGGTCCCCGAACCACCCGGACGACGAGGAGGGCGTACGTGAAGGTTGCGATAAAGACGCCGAGGACGAGCTGATTGACCGGGTCGGAGGTGAAGTTCCGGAGGATTCTGGGCGTGAACTGGGTGGACGCGAGTTGGAGCGCCACGATCGTGATGGAGAACACGACGCCGGTCACGGTGATGAAGCCCGACGCGATGGCCGTCAGGACCCCGCGTGCCCCGGGGGCCGTGCCGCTGAACAGCCAGATCCCGGCCGGTGCCCGGGGAAGGAGTCCGGCGGCGTCGATCTGGATGGTCACGAGGGCGAGCACGATGGCGCCGAGGGTCAGGGTCGCGGGGACGAACCAGAGGCTGTCCCGGACCCGGTTCCAGGCGGCGGTCAGATTATCGAAACCCACGCGGGCGCTCTCTTTCGGTCTGGATGGAAAACGGCCGTCGGATCCGCTGCGGCACGGAGCGTGCCGTTAAAGGTGCGAGAGCGTCCCGTCGACACTCCATCGCTGTCAGAGAAACAAATCTCGCGCGTTGGCAGTATGGAGAGTAGGGAAGGCAGTCGGGCCGCGGAAGGGAAGGAGTGGAACGATGAGTCAGGAACAGCGACGGAAGTACCTGCTCAGGGCGGCGCTCCGTGCGGAGCGGGACGGCGACTATCGCATCGCCCGATCGCTTCGCCGCATGGCCGACGACATCCTGCCCATCGACCGCTCGCGGACCCTCGCCCTCGAAGAGATCCCTTCCTGACCGGTCGCTCACCCTTGGCCCGGCCCCGTCGGCGCTCAGCGTCGGCGGGGCCGTTCTCGTTGCGCGCTACTCCCTTCGTTCCGGACCGCTAAAGACCGCCTGCGCCCTGCCGATACTCCCCT
Source organism: uncultured Gemmatimonadaceae bacterium (assembly GCA_964391035.1). Classification (GTDB taxonomy): domain Bacteria; phylum Gemmatimonadota; class Gemmatimonadetes; order Longimicrobiales; family RSA9; genus JAWVYT01. The sequence goes on along the minus strand of CAYMLW010000033.1, from coordinate 4,517 downwards.
GGGAGGGCCGCTCACGACGTGGAATTTCGTCGGTGCGGCACGCACGCGGATCGGCACAGGAGGCCTCATGGCCAGGAACGCCGGACATGTCTGGGCAGTGATCGCGCTGCTCCTCGTCCCGGGAGCCGTGACCGGGCAGACCCCGGACCGGGCCCGCGAGCTCGAGGCGAGGCAGGCCGCACGGCTACAGGCCCGGCAGGCGGCCCGCTCGGCGGTCTTCGGGATCGATCCGTACGACGCCGCGGCATACCGTTGCGACCCCTATGGCCCGGTCTCGCCCCCAGGGAGCAGCCCGTGGACCGGCAGCCCGGGCTGGACGCCCTGGTCCGGGTGCCCGTACCCCGACCGGGCCTGGTACGGCGTCAGCACGCCTCCGGGCTTCGCCCTCGGGACCTATGGCTATGGCGGCTACGGGCACCAGAACTACGGCCACGGAGCCTATGGCCATGGCTATGGCTATGGCCTGCTGCCGGCGCCACCAAACCCGTACCGCGACTGGGCCCGGCTCTGGGGACGGGGCTGGCTGGACGGCCAGGCCGTGCCCCCGTACCACCGCTTCCAGTACCGGTTCTTCCCCGAGACCCTGCCGGATCCTACCCGGGAGGGCTACGTGACGGCCCGGGAGTGGTACGGCGAGCCGTCCGCTCGCCCTCTGCCAGCGGCGCCGGATTGCGTCCGCATCGAGATGGATCTCGGCGGCGAGACCCCTGAGATCTTCGCGACGCGGCTGCCGGCTCTCGGTGCCGGCACCGCGGAGGCCCTCGAGGCGGTGATACGGGACCGACTGGGCCGCGGCGGTGGAGTCGTCCTGCGGGCGTACGACGGCCACGTCGTCCAGCTTCCGCCCGTAGAAGCGATCCGCTCCCTGACCGTAGCACCCTGCGCGGCGCCGGTGGGCCGCTAAAGCCCACGACTCCCCCGGCGATACTCCGAAGCGGTATCGAAGGGAAATCGGAGCAGAGAGCGCCCATGGGACGTACCGAGCAGCAGCTGCGACGACTACGCGAGCGATTGGCCGAGGCCGACGAGGACCTCGACCCGGGGGCCCTGGCGGCCGACGTGGCCGGGATCGCTGGGCGCGTGCCGAAAGCCGATGTCGGGTTGGCGCCCGTCCTTGAACGACTGGCGGCGCGGCTCGAAACCGGTGGGGCACCCGACCCCACCGACCTGCGGGCTCTGGTCGATGCGGGGATCGAATACGCCGCGAACCGGGACCACCCGGGTCGTCCCGCTCTGCTCGAGGCTGCTGAGGCCCTCGCGGATGCGCTGGAGCCCGGGGCGGATCCCGGGCCGGGCGACGATGGCGAGGCAGGCTTCGAGCTCCCGGCCTCGTTCGTCGGCGATCTCCCGCCCCGCTCGACACTGGACGACGCGGCCCTGCTCCTCGTCCAGCTCGAGCCGGGGGACAGCTACGGCATCGCGAGTCTCGTCGAGATCCTGGAGACGCTGGCGGATGCCGGTCCGGCGGGGGCGAAGTACGAAGAGGCCCTGTCGCTTCTCACCTCGAGCCCGCCGGACATGGCGCGACTCGAAGCGGTGGGCGAGATCCTGGAGCGACTCGGCGAGTCGGAGTCGGCCGGCGTGGGCGACGCGTGGTCGGGCTCGGGGGCCGGGTCGGAGGCCGACGGACCCGACCGCACCGGGCCGGAGAGTCCCGAGGCGTGGCAGCCCGGCGATGATGCCGACGTGGATCTGATCCGGGAGTTCGTGGTCGAGAGCGGCGACCTCCTTCGCTCGGCTGAGCAGGCGTTGCTCGAGCTGGAGGCGGACCCGGCGGCCGCGGAGGCCGTGAACGTGGTGTTTCGCGCGTTCCACACCATCAAGGGCACATCGGCGTTCCTGGGGATCGACCCTGCGTCCGAACTGTGCCATCACGCCGAGACGCTCTTCTCCCGCGTGCGGGATGGCGCCGTCGAGTTCGACGCCCCCGTAGCGGACGTCACCCTCGAGTCGGTCGATGTGTTGACGGCGATCCTGGAGGCCGTAACGACGGCCCTGGACGGGGACGAGCCGCAGGCCGTGGAGGTGACCGGACTGGCGCGTCGGCTGACGGCCGCGGGCCACGGGGAGCAGGACGAAGGGGACTTCGTGGACCCCGGAAGCGATGGCGTCGAAGAGGCCTCGCCCGTCTACGGGCCGGCGCCCGAGCGGTCCGCCCCGGCGGCGGTTCGGTCGAAGTCGGGGGGGCTGGACCGGGACACGACGGTGCGGGTGCGGACCGACCGCCTCGATCGGCTGGTGGACATGGTCGGCGAGCTCGTGATCGCCCAGTCGATGATCGCCCAGGACGACATGGTCCAGGATGACCGGCAGCACGACCTGGCCAAGAAGGTGGCCCACGGCGGGAAGATCGTGAGGGAGCTCCAGGACCTGAGCATGGCGCTCCGGATGGTGCCCCTCAAGTCCACGTTCTCGAAGCTCCAGCGCCTCGTGCGGGACCTGGCCCGGAAGAGCGGGAAACAGGTCCGGTTGTTCACCGACGGCGAGGAGACCGAGATCGACCGGACCATGGTCGATGTGCTGGGCGACCCACTGGTCCACATGATCCGCAATGCCGTGGATCACGGGATCGAGCCTGTGGCGGAACGGGCCGGGTCCGGAAAGGAGCCGGCGGGGACCCTGTGGCTCCGGGCCTACCACGCCGGCGGGAACGTGGTGGTGGAGCTGGAGGACGATGGCCGCGGAATGGACCGGGACCGGATCGTGGCGAAGGCCATCGAGCGGGGTCTGATCCGGAGCGGCGACGGGCTCACCGACAGCGAGGTCTGGAAGCTGGTCTTCGAGCCCGGCTTCTCGACCGCGGAGTCGGTGACGGACGTGTCGGGGCGGGGGGTGGGCATGGACGTGGTGCGGCGGAACATCGAATCCTTGCGCGGCCGGATCGAGATGGAATCGACGTACGGCGAGGGCACACGCGTGACACTGCGGCTGCCGCTGACGTTGGCGATCACGGAAGGCATGCTCGTCCGGGTCGGTCCCGAACGCTACATCCTTCCGACGCTGAGCATCGAGCGGAATGTGCGGCCGATCCCGGAGATGCTGTCCACCGTATCGGGCCGCGGCGAGATGCTGCTCCTGAGAAACGAGCTCCTGCCCATCCTGCGGCTGCACGAGCTGTTCGGCGTGGACGGTGCCCGCGAGCGGATCGAAGACGGCCTGCTGGTGGTGATCGGTGCGGCCGAGCGCCGCTGTGCCGTGCTGGTCGACGAGCTGCTGGGCCAGCATCAGGTGGTTGTGAAGAGCCTGGGCGACGGCCTGGGCAAGGTGGTGGGCATGACGGGCGGTGCGGTCCTCGGGGACGGCACCGTCGGGCTCATCCTGGACGCGGGGGAGCTGGTGGCCCTGTCACGAGACGAAGGCGCGGCCTCCCGGGCCGCGTGATGAATGACAACGATGGAGGGGGTGGGAAGATGCAGCAGACAGAAGCGACACGGGCCAAGGGGGGCAAGTTCCTCACCTTCTTCCTCGGCGAGGAGGAGTACGGTCTCGAGATCCTGAAGGTCCAGGAGATCATCGGGCTCATGACCATCACCCGGGTACCTCGCACGCCGGACTTCGTCCGGGGTGTGATCAATCTGCGGGGCAAGGTGATCCCGATCGTCGAGCTCCGCCGGAAGTTCCGCATGGAGACCGTCGATGATACCGACCAGACGTGCGTGATCGTCGTGCAGACCCAGGGCGTCCAGTTCGGTGTGGTGGTGGACCGTGTGTCGGAGGTCGTGGACCTCGATGCCGAGAGCATCGAGGATGCGCCGGAGTTCGGCGCGGACATCGACACCCGCTATATCCTGGGGATGGGCAAGACGGACTCGAAGGTCCGGATCCTGGTCGACATCGATCGGGTGTTGAGCCGGGAGGAGCTGGGCGATCTGGTCTGAGCACGCAACGGCTCACAGCCGAGCAGAACGGGGGCCGGGCACTCGATCCGAGCGCCCGGCCCTTGCCATGTGCGCCAGGCATGGCGCGCCAGCGCCGTGACTGGCGCTGAGAACCGGGGAGCGAAAGCGAACCGGGAAGTGACTTGGAGGTGGGAGTCCTCCGGGGGCCCTGAGTGCCGGGAACCGCTAGCGGAACAGCAACCGTAGCTCTGCGAGGAGCCGCGGGAAGGAAGCTGGAGGCAAAGCTCCGGCCCGAGGAACACGAACCGCATAGGAGGCGGTCGCGAGGTGGGTGAGGGGGCATGGAGACCCGAAGCCCGAAGGCACTCCGGACCGAGCGGTCGTATAAGCGGCGGGCGAATGGGGCGAAGGTCACGCGCCTTACCCTGGGAGATCTCGCGTTGCGCCTGAAAGGGCGACGGTCGGCACTGCGCTTGGACTGCACGCCGGGCGGAGCGAGAAGTCAGCCGAGGCCATAGTAGCCGCACCGCACAGCGGCGAAGGGCCGAACATGAGGAGCCGAAGCGGCACGAAGGACTCGAATGGATCCCAGAGACGCAGGCAAGAGGGCTGAGAAGCCGGAGCGGGCCGGGAAGGTAGGCGGCGGAACCGCCGAGGATACCGGTGCTGCGCGTCAAG
>CAYMLW010000032.1:7806-20150 GCA_964391035.1 uncultured Gemmatimonadaceae bacterium | reverse complement strand
CGCGGGCAAGGTGTTCTTGACCTACGGCTCGCTGTACGGCGTGATGGCGGAGGCCGTGGGCCGGCGCGGCGCCCTGGGCGTGGTCTGGTACCCGGATCCGTACTCGGGCGCCAACGGCATCGTGGGCGCGGGCGTGAGCCGGCCCGACCAGATCCGCTGGAGCCGGATCCCCCGGGAGCTCCCGGAAGGCGACCCCACCTGGGCGTTCATCCTCTCGCTCCGCCAGGGGATCGACCTCCGCAATCGGCTGGCGGCCGCGGACGAGCCGATGGTGGTGCGGGCGCGGGTGGACGCGGGGTTCGACGCGTCGCAGGAGCCGTGGCAGGTGATGGTCGAGGGTTTCCTCCGGGGCAGCGCCGGTGACGGCCAGGACATCGTGCTGGTGGGCCACCTCCAGGAAGAGAAGACGTCGGCCAATGACGACGCGAGCGGGGTGGCCGGGATCCTGGAGGCCGGTCGGGCGCTGAGTCGCCTGATCGACGAGGGCCGGATCCCCCGGCCGGCGCGGGACCTCCGGTTCTGGTGGGTCACCGAGATCGGCAGCGAGCGCCAGTTCTTCGCCGATCACCCGGATTCCCCCCGGGAGATGTGGGTGGCCATCAACCAGGACATGGTGGGGGCGGACCAGTCACAGGACATCCTCCGCAAACAGAACATCACCCGGGTCCCGGCCGCCCGGTTCCACTTCTTCAACGACGTGGTGGAGTCGGTGATCGACTGGCTCGTGGCCGGGAACACCTTCGAGCTGGCCCAGCTCCAGGCCGGGTACCCCCTCTACCCGATCCCGCACCTCGCCCACGGCGGCAGCATGGACCGGTTCAACGCCGAGATGATCTGGTTCCACAACAACTCCGACCACATGACGTTCACCGAGGCGCCCGTCGGGATTCCGGCCGTCAGCTTCACCAACATGCCGGACCGCTACATCCACTCCTCCGACGACGACCTCTGGAACGTCGATCCCACCCAGCTCGGGCGGAACGCGTTCGCCGCGGCGCTCATCGCGTACGCCATGGCCACGGCCGACGAGGACGACATCGGCGCGCTGTCCGCCGAGACCGTGGGCCGGGGCGACGAACGGCTGGGCCGGAACCTCCGGCTGGCCCTCGGCTGGCTCGCCGCCCGCCCGGGCGCGCCGGAGGCGTACTTCGCCGCCCGGGACCAGGTCGAGTACGCGGTGGCCCGGGAGCGGCTGGCCATCGCGTCGCTGCGGGACATCGGGCCGGCGGCCGGACCGGTGGCCCGGGAGCTCCTGGGCGGCCTCGAGCGGCGGGGCAGGGAAGCGCTCCGGGAGGTGGACGACGCCTGGCGCCGCACCGCCGGCGCCGAGCCCCCGGACCGGCATCTCACGGACACCGAACGTGCCCTCCAGGAGCTTCGACCCGTCCTCGCGGCGGGCCCCGAGGAGTTCCTGGAGGGCCGCCGCCGGCCCCGCACCCCCGCCGGCCTGCACGGCCTGATGGCGTTCGAGGTCCTCAACGCCGTGGACGGCGTCCGCAACGGGCTCGCCATCGCCCGGTTCGTGGCCGCCGAGGCCCGGGAGGCGGGCGCCCACTACTACGGTACGGTGACGCCGGAGGCCGTACTGGCGTATCTGCAGTCGCTGGACGAGGCGGAGCTGATCCGCTTCGAGTGAGGGGGCGCACGGGCCAGCGGCCGAAACGCCGACGCCCCGGCCGGTGAGTCAGCCCGGCCGGGGCGTCGCTGCGCGCGGGCGGCCCAGTTACCGCTCAGGGTCCGGCATGACGTGGCAGTTCGCGCAGACCTGCCCCGGCTGGTGGTCGACCCGGTCCTGGTGACAGACCAGGCACGTGGAACGCGTACGCGGGGTCATTCGCACGGTGGCCGCGGCCTGCTCGTGGCACCCGGCGCCGCCGCAGCCCAGGTGCGCATCCACGGTGTGGGCGCCCCGGGGTGACTCGTGGCAGGACATGCAGCTGGTCGTCGGCTCGTGGTGGGCCTCGTGACACGCGGAGCAGTTGGTGCCGGCGGCGCTCAGGGCCATCCCCTCCGTGTGGCAGCTCTGACAGGCGAAGCGCGTGTGCTCGCCGTGGTCGAAGGGCAGCGTGCGGGTGGGTCGGTCCAGAGACCCGATCCGGATGTCCATCACCCGCTGCACCTGTTCGGTGCGTGCGTACACCTCGCTCCGGTCGTGGCAGGCCACGCAGTCGCCGACCAGCGGCTGACTGTGATGGCAGCTCCGGCAGTCGGCGATCCTGGCGACCCGATCCAGGCGCGCATGGACCCGCTCCGCTCCATGGCACGCGGCGCACTCCACCTCCTCGTGCTGCCCGTGACGGAACGTCAGGTCCAGTCCCGCCGCACGCCCGGGCAGCGGGTCCCGGCCATAGCTGCGGGGCTCGTCGTACCGCACGCCGCCTTCATGACACCCCCCACACACCTCGCCCGCCGGGATCGCCGCGTCGTGGGGGTCGTGGCACCGCACGCAATCCTGAAGTACATCCTCGCCCAGCCCACGGTGGAAGCGCGTGAGCGTCTCCGGCCGGGAGTGGCAGCCAGCGCTCGCACACGTGGTGATCGCCTCCGCGGGCCGCCGCTGCACCGTGAGGTCGTGGCAGGTGGCGCAGATCGCGTCGTGTGGCTCGTCCGGCGACACCGCCTCGGGCAGGCAGTGCTGCCCCCGACTCGTCAGGCAGCGCAGGTCCATGGGGCCCTGCAGACTGTCCTGGGCGGCGGCCGGCGCGGCCAGCACCAGGACCAGGAGTCCGGCGCCCGCGGCGCCCGCCGGCTGGAGCCCGCCGCCCCGTCGCGGTTGCGGTGTGGGAACGGAGAGTTCAGGCTCCGGCGCCACTCCGCGCAGGATCGGGAACTTCTTGACGAGGATCACGTAGCCCAGGATCTCCGCCGAGACCAGCCCGATGGTCACCGCGAACTCCATCAGCGACGGGAAGTAGGACCACTCGGGACCCGGGTTGAACGCGATCAGATAGGTCGAGAACCGGTAGAGCGCCCCGCCCACGATCAGCATCGCCGCCATGGCCGAGAAGAAACGCGGGCCCGCCTCGCTGCGGTGCAGCATCAACCCTATGGTCGGCGCGGAGAAGAGGGCCAGCTCCAGAAGGAAGAGGAAGCTGTACCCGTCCATGCTCAGCACCAGGCCCGACTCGCCCGCCTGCACGACCTCGAAGACGCGGAGCGCCACGTAGGTCAGCATGACGAAGGCGATGGGGCGGGCAAGGGCACGTAGCATGGGCGTCTCGTGAGGTCGCTTGAACACCGCGGTCGAGATGCAGCTCTCCAGGATCACCGCGGCATAACCCATGCCAATCACCGACACCAGGAACAGGAGCGGCAGCAGGGGCGTGTGCCAGAGCGGGTGCAGCTTGTCTCCCGCCAGCAGCATCAGGCTGCCCAACGACGACTGGTGCATCGTGGGGAGCAGCAGCCCCAGCGCGATGATGTACGGCATGGCCCGGTTCAGCTTCGGCGTGGCCGCCACCGCGAACCGCCGCAGCCAGCCCACCCGGCTGGTCTCCCACTTCTCGAGGAACGCCGGCGAAAGCTCGATCCAGAGCACCATCGTGTACAGCATGATGCAGAGGGCGACCTCGAGCAGGATCGAGTTGACGTTCCACTCCCAGAAGAAGAGCGGGATCTTGTAGAAGTTCCAGGTCCGGCCGATGTCGATCAGCACGCTCAGCCCACCAAGCGTGTAGCCCAGCGCGCTGGTGACGATGGCCGCCCGGACAAGAGGATGGTACTTCCCCCTGTTCGCCAGGTAGACCAGGATCGCCACCGCGTACCCGCCGCAGGCGAGGGCCGTCCCCGTCACCACGTCGAACGCGATCCACAGACCCATCGGGTAGCCGTCGCTCAGGTTGGTCACGGCGCCCAGCCCGGCGGTGAACCGCCACGCGATCCCCATCAGCCCGATCGCCGCCAGCGTCGCCAGCACCATGAACGGCTTCGTCAGCAGCTTGCCACCCACCGGCGCCGACTTCTCGTGGGCCTGCTCGGCGGCCTCCGCCTCCGTGGCGTGATCCGCCGCCCGCACGTTCCGGCGCACTAGAGCGCCGAACAGGGCGAACAGCGCCAGCGGAGCGATGAACCCTTTGTAGAGCGTGTGCTGGATCGTCTCCGGCAACGACGGCACCGACTTCGCGCCGAGCTGCGGAAGACCCATCTCCCCGAAGGAGACGCCGGCCTTCGCCAGGTACAGCACCGACGTGCCGCCGCCCTCCGTATCCCCGTAGATCTCCGGGTTGTAGCGCTCCGGGTGCGCCTCGACCCGACGACGCGCCTCCGCAAGCACCTCCTCCCGGGGACCGTATACCAGCGCGCCCATCGTGCACCGCTCCACGCACGCCGGCTCCAGGCCCGCGGCCCGCCGCTCCGGGCACAGGTCGCACTTCGTCAGCTCTGGCGCCGGCGTGTCCCACTCGAACCGCGGGATGTTGTACGGACAGCCGATCTGGCAGTAGCGGCAGCCCACGCACAGGTCGCCGTTCCACGTGACCGAGCCGTCCTCGTTCTTCTGCATCGCCCCCAGCATGCAGGCGCTCACGCATGCCGGGTCCACACAGTGCATGCACTGCACCTTCCGGAACGCGTTCCGCTCGCCGACGTCGTACCGCTTCAGCACCGTCAGCGTCGTCGGGCTCAGCTCGGCCCCCGCTCCCTTCGCCGCCCCCGGGTCGCAGCCCTTGGATTCGGCGCACCCCACCAGGCACTCCTCACACCCGATGCACCGCGTTGAATCATGTAGAATGGCGACAGCGTCCGACCCCGGCTCCTTCGCCGCCCGCGCCCGCAAGGGCCGGGGTACGACCGCCGCCGCCCCCGCCGCCGCTAGTGTCTGTACCGCCGTCCTTCTCGTGATCGACATCTCGACCCCCCTGATCCGTTGCGCACGTGCCCGTGCTCCCCGCGATCCCCTCGCGGGCGTTGATTCGTTTCGTCCTGCCGGGCCAGTTACTCCGCCCGGCTCGGTTCACGACGCGGGGGGCCGCGCCTCGTGTCGCCGGGTGAACGTCGATGTGCCGGTCACCAGCCGCTCGATCCCCACGATCACGACTCCGAATATCGCCGCTAGGAAGTACCCCATCGTTGCCTTCCAAGGCGTGCCCCTCCGGGCTCCATAACGGTCCGGCAGGTCCCTCCCCACCCGGTCATCACGACCTGCAGCAGGGCGGCCCGGAGGGGCGTTCGCCGCTTGGTTCCATCGAGTATCGGTGTGCCGGACCGTTGTACTCATGTAATTATTACCTCCATCAACAATGTACTATTGTGATTAAAATCACACAAGGGGGTCGGGCTCCCTGGCACGGGGTGCGGGCTTGACGGGTCCGGGCCCGGCACCTCTTATCGTCGGGAGAGGAGGGACGCGGTTCGTCGGCGGGGGAGCGGACGGCCGTGATCCTTGCAGGCCGGGGGCCTCCAGCGGGAGCCGGGATGTCGAAGAGCGCGGTGCAGGACCACTATCCGGAGGACGTGGCTCACTGCTACGGGTGCGGTCGCCTGAACGGGGAGGGGCTACACATCCGGACGATCTGGAAGGACGGAGCGGGGGAGGCGCGGCACAGGCCCGGGGAGGCCCACGTGGCCATTCCGGGCTACGTGTACGGGGGCCTGATCGCGTCGCTGATCGACTGTCACGGGATCGGGACGGCGGCGGCTGCGGCGATGGAGCGTGCGGGGCAGGAGCCGGGTCGGGACCCGTCGCCCCGGTACGTGACGGCGTCGTTGAAGGTGGAGTACCTGAAGCCCACGCCCCTGGGCGAGGAGCTGGTGCTGCGGGCGGTGCCGGTGGAGGTGGGCGACCGGAAAGTGCGGGTGGAGGTGGAGGTGCGGGCGGCGGGCCAGTCGACGGCTCGCGGCGAAGTGGTGGCGGTGCGGATGCCCGATTCGTTCGTGCGGGGTGCCTCGTCGACGTGACGCTGCCCGCGATCCCTGACGGCTGGCCGGAGCTGGGGGCGGAGCGAGCCGAGCCGTACTTCCGTGAGCTCGAGCGGTTCCTCGAGGAGGAGTACCGGGGGCGAACGGTGTATCCGACGGCCGCTGAAGTCTTTGCTGCACTGGAGCTGTCGCCGCTCCGGTCGGTGCGGGTGGTGCTCCTCGGCCAGGACCCCTACCACGGCGAGGGCCAGGCGCATGGTCTGGCCTTCTCGGTACGACCGGGTGTTCCGAAGCCGCCGTCGCTCCGCAACCTCTTTCGTGAGCTCCACGCCGACGTGGGCGTGGAGGTCCCCGAGGACGGCACGCTCACGGTCTGGGCCCGGCGAGGCGTCCTCCTCCTGAACACGGTGTTAACGGTCCGGGAGGGTGAGCCCGGTTCACACGGGGGCCGGGGCTGGGAGGAGTTCACGGACGCCGTCCTCCGGCGTGTGACGGCCGGGCGCGACCGCGTGGTCTTCCTGCTCCTGGGCAATCACGCCCGGAGGAAGGCGCGCTCGGTGGACCTGTCCGGTCACGCCGTGGTGGAGGCGGCGCACCCGTCACCGCTCTCGGCGCGCCGGGGCTTCTTCGGCAGCCGGGTGTTCTCCAGGGTGAACGACCTGCTGGCGGAGGCGGACCGACCGGTGGTGGACTGGCGGCTCGAGGGCTGACGGCTGGCGGGTTACGGGTTACGGGTCACGGGTCACGGGTCACGGGTCACGGGTCACGGGGACGGCGGACGGTGTACTGCGGGGTATCTCAGGAACCGGGTGCCGGGCCGTGGGGAGGGGGTGCGCCGCCGCCGGCGCCGGGCTTTCCTTCGGTCGGGTTGAAGTAGTATCGCTGGGTCGGGTAGGCGAAGTCGATGTCGTCGCGCTCGTCGAACCGTGCCAGGATGTCTTCCCAGATGGCCTGCTCGGTTCCTCGCCGGCGTCGGGGGTGGCAGAGGAACCGGAGGGTCAGCATGACGCCGCTGTCCTTGACCGACGTGTACACGGTGGGGGTCAGGGTGCTGTAGAAGATCATGTACTGGCGGCTGGCCTTGCGCATCTGCTGCTCGGCCTCGTCGACCACCGACCGGGCATGGCTCTCGACCACCTCGAGGAGGATCTCCTTGGCCTTCTTCCAGTTGCTTTCGAAGGTGATCAGGACGCCGATCTCGTCCCAGATGTACTGCATCCCGCGGGTGTAATTCGCGAGGACCTCGCGGAAGACGAGGCCATTCGGGATGTGGATCAGGCGGCCGGTGCTCTGGTCCGCGTCGACCCAGTTTCCGATCTCGAGAACGATGGTCTGGAAGATCCGCTGGTCGATGACATCGCCGGCGTGCGTACCGATCTGGATCCGGTCGCCCACGACAAAGGGGCGGCGCCAGATGATGAAGAGCCATCCGCCCAGGTTGACGATGGGGTCCCGGAGGGCGATGGCCAGGCCGGCGGAGAGGAGCCCGAGGAAGGTGGCGAGCTCGCCGAAGGCGTCGGACCAGACGCGCCCGACGAGCAGGATGGCCACGAAGACCGACACGTAGGTGGTGGTCTTGCGCCACTTGTAGCGGACGCGGACATCGTCGATCCGGGCGCGCATCACGCGCAGGACGAGGGCGCGGAGGAGGAGGACGGCCACGATCAGGACCAGGGACATGAGGAGGTTGCTCTGCGTCTCCGCCGCGAGTCCGGTCCAGTCCCGTACGATGCCGGTCAGGTCGGTGACCGCCGAGTCGGCCACCTCCTGGGCCTGCTCCAGGGCGTTTGCCTCCTGGAACGGCATGATCCATCCCGGCAGACTCATGGCGACGACTCCCGGAGCATCCCCGCGAACGGGTCCAGGCGCCCGTCGATCCCCGGGGCCGGTCGGAGGCCCAGCAGCCGGGCCGCCAGCGGGTAGACGTGCACGTTCTCGAAGGCCGGGAGCGCGGTTCCCGGCCGGATCGCCGGACCGGCGCCGAGGAAGATCCCGCGCATGGCCGGGTGGGCCGGGTCCCAGCCGTGGGTCCCGCCACCGCGCCAGGGGCTCCACTCCCGCTCACGGAGGATCCACCCGGGCTCGGCGGCGACCACGAGCTCGCCGATCCGCCGGTTGTCCCGGTACCGCCAGTCCACGGGCGTCTCCTCCCGGAGGTAGACGGTGGCGTGCTCGAGACGGTCGACGAGGGTCTCGTAGACGCTCCAGAGCCGGTCCTCGGCGCCAGTGAAGTAGGGGAGTGCGTGTGTGGCGCTGTTGATCACGCGGACGCCGCCGAGGTCCACGTAGTCGTCGAGGTACACCACGTTGGGCGGCGGCACGGCCTCCATCCCGTGGTCCGACATGACCAGGACGTGGGTCTGGCCGGCGATGGGCCGTGCGGCGATGCCGTCGAGGAGCTGCCCGAGGACGGCGTCGAGTCCGCGCACGACGGAGTCGACGGCCGGGGCGTCCGGTCCCTCGACATGACCGCTGTGGTCCGGCTCGTCGAAGTAGAGCATCACCAGGCGGGGCCGCTGGTCGGCGGGCAGGTCGAGCCAGGCCAGGACCGTGTCGACGCGGGCGGCGTAGGGGACGCTCTCGTCGTAGTACTTGAAGTAGGTGGGTCGAACGCCGTCGATGGCGGCCTCGGAGCCGACCCAGAAGAAGCTGGCGGCCGTCCGTCCCTGTCGCTCGGCGGTGACCCAGATGGGCTCGCCGCCGTACCAGCGGCCGTCGCGCACGGTGGTCGTGTCGCCGATGCGGTAGGTGGCGTCGAAGGCCGGGTCGTAGAAGGTGTTGTCGACGATCCCGTGGTTGCCCGGGTAGAGGCCGGTGGCCAGCGTGTAGTGGTTCGGGAAAGTCTTGGACGGGTAGGACGGGATGATGCCGGCGGCGCGAGCGCCCGCACGCGCGAGGCGATCGAAGGCCGGCGTCTCCGTCCGGTCGATCATGTCGTGACGCATGCCATCGAACGAGACCATGACCAGATAGGGCTCGGGCGGCTCGACGCCGGACGGCGGAGCCGGCGTCGAGCAGGCGGCGAGGGCGAGGAAAAGAAGGAGGACGACGCGTCGCATCGAGTGCTCTTCGTTGGAGGATCCGGTCCGTCGAGTGGGAACGGGGCCCGCGCTACGCTAGGGCCGGGTTCTCGCCGGCGCAACGCCGGCTCCGCCCGGGCGACTTCGGGAACGGCCTTGCAACAATACCCCGTACACGCCCCCGGCTCCTGCCGGTGCCGATGAGTCGCCAGACTCCCCTCGACCGCGAGCTCGACGAGGGCGTGGATGCGCTGGCCCGGTACCGTCGCCTGATCGCCGAGGCCGGGGCCAATGGCCGGGGCAGCGCGGTCGAGGTCCTCATGCGGCAGCACGACCGGGAGCAGGCCCACATCCGCCGGCTCCGGGCCGCCCTCGACGGGGCTCTGGCGGCGCTGGCGGACCCGGCGGCTGACCCGGGCATCGCATCCTCTCCCCCACTCCCTTACCTTCCCGGCCCAACCCCCTGTCGAGACTGTCTCGCGGTGGTCCGGAGCAACGATCCGGTGGCCCATCGCGTCCAAGTCCCTGAAGACGTCCCGTGCCGCTATCGTACCCCGAGGGTGGGTGCTCCATATTGGATCGGGGTGGAGACGAACCCGAGCCGAATCCTGACATGGCCATATCGAAGCGCGTCGTCGGCGCTGGCGTGATGGTGATCGTGGTCGCCGTTCTGGCGGCCGGCGTGTACTGGCGGATCGTGGGCGAGACGCCGGCGGAGGACAGCGCATCTCCCGGGGCGGTCACGGCCGCGGGGTCGACGTTCTCGACGGAGGTCGCGATCGCCGTCGAGGGCGCCGAGGTCGTGCGGGATACCCTGGTCCTGTCGGTGACGGCGTCGGGCCAGGCCGAGGCGTGGCGGCGCGCGCGCCTGACGGCGGAGGTGGCCGGGCGAGTGGATCGGCTCCCGGTCCAGGAGTCGGACCGGATCGCCGCCGGGGCCGTGGTCCTGGCGCTGGACCCGGTGGACAGGCAGCTGGCGCTGGAGGAAGCGGAGGTGGGGCTCCGGGAGGCGGAGGCCCAGTACCGCGAGCAGCTTCTCTTCGATGAGGACCTGCCAGACGATGTCCGTGAGGAACGGGAGGCCGCGGCCCGGATCCGGAGCGGCCTGAACCGGGCGGAGATCCAGCTCCGGCGGGCACAGATCGAGCTGGACCGGACCCGGGTCCGGGCGCCGTTCCCCGGTCGGGTGGCGTCGGTGGAGGTGGTCCCCGGCCAGCGAGTGGCCCAGGGGGCCGAGCTCATGACGATCGTGGACCTCGATCCGGTCAAGGTCCAGGTCCAGGTGCTCGAGGGCGAGCTGGCCTACCTGGCGCCCGGCGGTCGGGCGGAGATCCGGTTCTCGGCGTTCCCGGAGGAGACCTTCCGGGGCACCATCGAGACCATCAACCCGCTGGTCGAGCAGGAGACCCGGACGGCCAGGGTCACGGTCCTGGTGCCGAACCCGAATGGCCGGATCCTGCCCGGCATGTACGCCCGGGTCCGGCTCGAAGCCGAGCGGATCCCCGACCGGATCCTGGTTCCCCGGAGCGCGATCCTCGAGCGGGACCGCCGGACCATGCTCTTCGTGGTGGAGGATGGCCGGGCCAAGTGGCGGTACGTCACGACCGGGCTCGAGAACGACGAGCTGGTCGAGATCGTGGCGGACCCGGAGACGGGTATTGTGGAGCCGGGCGAGGTGGTCCTGACGGCCGGCCACTTCACGCTGACCCACGACGCGTCGATCCGGCTGGTGGACGACTACCGCAGTGCGGACACGGGGAGGCCGCAGTGAGCCGGGCGGGGCGCCGGGGCGTCTCGCGGCGGCTCTTCGGGGTCGCAGTCGTACTCGTAGTCGGGGCCGGCGTGCCCGGGCTTTCCGGTGTTCTCGGGCTCCCGGTACACGCGGGGCTCGCGGCGCAGACGGAGGCCGCCGCACCTCGTCCCGGGGAGCAGGCCGCGGTTCCGCTCACGTTCGAGGATGCGGTGACGCGGGCGCTGGAGCGCAACCCGGCGTATCAGCGACAGCTCAACGCGGTGGCGTCGGCGGAGTACACCGAGCGGTCGCGGTTCGGGTCGGTGTTCCTGCCGAATCTCAGCGCGCGGGCAAGTTTCAACGGGAGCACGTTCCGGCGGAAGACGGCGGAGGACGACTTCGGCAACCCGATCGGCGGGACCGAGTTCATCGAAAACACGACGAGCAGCACGTCCCAGGGGTTGAACGGTGGGTTGACGCTGTTCGACATGCAGAGCTGGCGGAGCTGGGGCCAGGCCCGGGCCCAGACCGACGCCCAGGCGGCGGCCGCCGACGTCGGGGCAGCCCAGCTCCGGACGCAGGTCGGACAGGCGTACCACCAGGCGACCCGGGCCGATCGCCTGATCGAGGTGGAGGAGCGGCAGCTGGAGAGTGCCCGGCGCCAGCTCGAGGCGGTTCGGGCGCTGCTCCGGGTCGCGGCGAAGCAGCCGACGGACGTGCTCGGCGCCGAGCTGCAGGTCGCGCAGGCGGAGCAGTCGCTGCAGCAGGCCCGGGGCGACGCCCGCAAGGCGCGCCTCCAGCTCAAGCAGGTTATGGGTGTGGAGCTGGGTGCCCGGTACGACCTGGTCAGCGGGTTCCCCGAGGTGTTCGACCCGGCCACCCTCGATACGGACGCGCTGATCCGTCGCGCCGTGGCCGAGGGCCCGCGCGTCGGGCAGCAGGCGGCGGAGCTGGAAGCGGCGCGGCGGTCGCTGTCGGCGGCCCGGGCGGCCCGGTACCCGACCATCACCGGCAGCGTCGGCGCAAGCCGCAGCACGAGTGCGCAGGACTACGACGCCTTCCAGGAGCTGAACCCGCCGAACACGAACTGGGGCTTCGGCCTGTCGATCAATGTCCCGGTCTTCAGCCGGTTCGCCACGTCGGCCCAGATCGGGCAGGCCCGGGCCCAGCTCGGCAACGCCGAGGCCTCGCTGCGGGAGGGCCGGCTCCAGGTCGAGACGGAGGTCCGGTCGGCCGTGATCGATCTCGAGAGCGCGTACACCGGTGTGCGGCTCGCCGAGCAGTCCGCGGGGATCGCCCGGAGCCGACTGGAACAGGGCGAGGAGCTCTACCGGCTCGGATCGATCCGCTACACGGACCTCCAGCGGATGTTCGATGACGTGGCGGGGGCGGAGCGGGGCGTGGTGAACGCCTATGCCCAGTTCGCCAATGCCCTGCTCCAGCTCGAGGAGAAGCTGGGCGCGCCGCTCGACGCACGATGAGCCTGCCACGGCGGGCCATTCGCCGCCCGGTCGCCGTCGCCATGCTCTTCGTGGCGGTGGCGTTCCTGGGCAGCATCTCCTTCGCGCGGCTACCCATCGACCTGCTCCCGGACGTGGCGTACCCCAAGCTGGTCATCTACACCAGCTACACGGGCGTGGGCCCCGCCGAGGTCGAGCGGTTCGTGACGGAGCGGGTCGAGGAGCAGGTGGCGCGGGTGCCGGGCGTCCAGGAGGTGGAGAGCGTGAGCCGGGAGG
>CAYMLW010000032.1:1123-7796 GCA_964391035.1 uncultured Gemmatimonadaceae bacterium | reverse complement strand
GGTGCTCTTCGCCAGGTGCACCGACATGGACTTCGCCGTGCTGAACGTACGGGAGCGGCTCCAGACGCTGGACAACGTGCTGCCGGAGCAGTCGGACCAGCCGGTGGTGCTGCGCACGGACCCGCGGAGCGAGCCCATCATGGCGGTCTCTCTGGCCGGGCGCAGCGATCTGCGGGCGCTGAAGGAGCTGGCGGAGTCGGTCTTCCGCCGCCGCCTGGAGCAGATCGAGGGGGTGGCCCAGGTGGCGGTCACGGGCGGGCTCGAGCGGGAGATCCATGTCGAGGTCGACCCGCGACGCCTCGAGTCCTACGGGCTCACCGTCGAGCAGATCGCATCCGCTCTCGACGCCGCGAACTACAGCCTCCCCGGCGGCACGATCCGACGCGGCCGCTTCAGCTACCACCTCCGCACACTGGGCGAGTTCGAGACGGTCCAGCAGATCGGCGACGTGGTGGTGAAGTCGGGGCGGGGATCGGGATCCGGCGCCGGCGAGGCTGCCGGCGCGGCGTCGCAGGCGAGCGTGGTGACGCTGCGCGATGTCGCCACGATCCGGGACACGTTCGAGGACCGGGAGTCCATCGCCCGGTACAACGGCGAGGAGGCCGTGGGGCTGCTCCTGTTCAAGGAGTCGGAGGCGAACACGGTCCGGGTGGCGGAGGAGGTCGACGGCGTTCTCGACCAGCTCCGGGAGGAATACGACGAGCTGCACGTCGACGTCGCCATGAGCCAGGCCGGCTTCATCGCGGACGCCATCTCCAACGTGGTCCAGGCGCTGATCCTCGGGGGCATCCTGGCGTTCTTGGTCCTCTTCCTCTTCCTCCGGGACGCCCGCTACCCGGTAGCCATCGCCCTGGCCATCCCCATCTCGGTGATCGGCACGTTCAGCCTGCTGGACCTGGCCGGTGTGTCGTTGAACATCATGAGCCTGGGCGGCCTCGCCCTCGGTGTCGGGATGCTGGTCGACAACAGCATCGTGGTGCTGGAGAACATCTTCCGGCACCGGGAGCTCCAGGCCGCAGGGCTCGAGGCGGCGTCGCTGGACTCGGCCGCCGTGGGCGCCGAAGAGGTGCAGGGCGCCATCACCGCGTCCACGCTGACCACCATCAGCGTGTTCGGCCCGATCGTCTATGTGGAAGGGGTGGCCGGGGAGCTGTTCGGCGCCCTCTCCTTCGCGGTGGCGTTCTCACTCCTGGCCAGCCTGCTCGTGGCGCTCACGCTGCTGCCGACCATGGCGGCCCGCTGGGACCTGCACGCCGACGAGCACGTCTCGCGATTGGCCCGGGTCCGGCGCGCCGCCGCCCGGTCCGCAGGCAGGGGCCTGGCCCGGGCCTTCGGCCCACCGCTCCGGGCCTTCGACCGCTGGTTCGAGCGGTTCGCGGGGTGGTACCACCGCGTGCTGGACGCGGCGCTCCGCCATCGAGGTCGGGTGGTGGTGGTCACGGCCGCGCTGCTGGCGGTCGCCCTGGGAATCGCGGCGGGACTCGAGCGCGGCGTGCTGCCCGACGTGGACCAGGGCTCGTTCCGGGCCCGGGTCGAGCTGGACAAGGGCACGCCGCTGGAGCAGACGGCCGAGCTGGTGACCCGACTCGAGACGCTGTTCCTGGAGACGCCGGGCGTGGTGGCGGTGTTCAGCCAGGTCGGCCAGCAGGTGGCCGTCGCCGGGATGGACGAGGAGGAGACCGGCCTCCATACGGCCACGCTGGAGGTCCGGATCGAGGAGGACGCCCGGACGGCCGACGTGCTCGCGGCGCTCCGGCCGCAGCTCCGGCGGTACCCGACGGGAGTGGTGTCGATCTCGACGGGCCAGGCCACGGCGCTGGGTCGGCTGATGGGCGGGAGCGAGGCCGACATCGCGGTCCGGATCCGCGGCCAGGACCTCGACGACGCGCTGGCCTACGCCCGGGTCGTGGAGCGGGAGCTCGCGGCGGTCCCCACCCTCACGAACGTGCGGCTCGGCCTCGAGTTGGGCCAGCCCGAGGTCCAGGTCGAGATCGACCGGGAGCGGGCGGCCGCGTACGGCATCGACACGCGCCGGATCGCCGAGACGGTCGAGCAGTACATGCTCGGCGCCGAGGCCACCCAGTTCGTCGAGTTCGACCGCAAGATCCCCATCATGGTGCGGCTGCCACAGGAGGACCGGCGGTCGCTGGCCACGCTGGACGAGCTCCAGGTCGAGGGCGTGCCGCTCCGGGAGCTGGTCCGGACCCGGGAGGCGCTGGGCCCCAGCGAGATCCAGCGGCGGGAACAGAGCCGGGTCGTCCCGGTGCTCGCCGACGTGGCCCAGGGCGGGCTGGCCGGCGCGGTGGATGACATTGGCGCCGCCCTCACCGGCCTGCCGACGCCGAGGGGCCTGCGGGTCGAGATCGGCGGCGAGAACGAGGAGATGCGCCGCAGCTTCCGGGACCTGAGCTTCGCCTTCGGCCTCGCGCTGCTCCTGGTCTACATGATCCTCGCCGCCCAGTTCGAGTCGTTCGTGCACCCGTTCACCATCCTGTTGAGCGTGCCCCTCGCGCTGGTCGGAGCCGTGGCGGCGCTGTGGATGGCCGGAGCCGGGCTCAACACCATGAGCCTGATCGGTGTGGTCATCCTGGTCGGGATCGTGGTGAACGACGCGATCATCAAGGTCGACTTCATCAACCAGGCCCGGGCCCGCGGCGAGACGGTGCACGACGCGATCATGGAGGCCGGCTCGGCCCGCCTCCGGCCCATCCTCATGACCACCATGACCACGGTCCTCGGCCTGACGCCCATGGCGCTGGGGATCGGTCGGGGGGCCGATCTCCGCGCCCCGCTGGCCATCGCCGTGATCGGCGGGCTGATCACGGCCACGGCCCTCACGCTCATCGTGGTGCCGGTGGCCTACGCGCTGGTCGAGGGCGTTCGAGCACGGGCCCTCGCCTTCGCAGGGCGGGGGAGCGACCGATCACCCGATCCCCGACCCGAGGCGCCGTGATCCGGCTCGCGATCCGCCGGCCGGTGGCCGTGACCATGGCCTACGTGGCCATCGCGCTCATGGGGTACGCCGCATGGCGGAACGTCCCCCTCGAGCTGCTGCCGGAGACCGATCTGCCCCAGCTCACCGTGCAGGCCCGCTGGGCCGGCGCATCGCCGGAAGCCCTCGAGTCGTTCGTGACATCGCCCATCGAGGGGGTCGTCCAGCAGGTGGCCGGTGTCGAGAAGGTCACGTCGACTTCGCAGGCCGAGCAGGCCACGATCCGGGTCGAGTTCAGCCGGGGAACCGACATGGACTTCGCCCGGCTCGACCTGTCCGAGAGACTGGGCGCGCTCCAGGAGGACCTCCCGGCCCGGGTCACGCCGGTGATCATTCCGTACGTGCCCCGGGAGTTCCAGGAGCAGCAGCGGCCGTTCCTCGAGTACACGGTCACGGGGCCGTACACGCCGGAGGCGCTCCGGGGCCATGTCCAGGACGTGGTGGTCCCGGAGGTCACGCAGGTGGACGGGGTCAATGACGTAGAGGTCCATGGCGGTCGAGACCGGCTCCTGGAGATCGAGCTGGACCCCCGGAAGGTCGAAGCCCTGGGGCTCCCGGCCCGGCAGGTCCAGCAGCGGATCCTCGAGCTCGAGTTCGTGAAGGAAGCCGGCTTCGTCGACGTGGGCGGTCGCCTCCGGACGGTGGCTATCCGCCACCGGGCCACGGGCACCGAGGACCTGCTGGCGCTGCCTGTGCTCACCGATCGGGGTCGGATCGTCCGGCTGCGGGACGTGGCCGTCCTCCACGACACCTACGAGGACGCCCGGCAGTACTACCGGATCGACGGGTTCCCGGCGGTCAGCTTCACGGTCCACAAGGAGATCGGCACGAACGTCGTGGAGGTGGCCGATGCCGTGAAGGAGCGGCTCGATCTGGCGGCGGGGCTCCACCCGCCGGGCGTCCGGCTGATCCTGGACGAGGACGAGAGCGACGCGGTGAAGACCCAGCTCTCGGACCTCCGGACCCGGGCCCTGGTGGCGGCGGTGGTGATCTTCGCCGTCCTGCTCCTCTTTCTCGGCTCCCTCCGCTCCGCGGCCATCGTGTTCGTCACGATCGCGTTCAGCGTGCTGATCACCATCAACCTGATCTACTTCGCCGGGCTGACGCTGAACGTCCTGACCCTCATGGGCATTGCCATGGGGTTCGGGCTGATCGTGGACAACGCCATCGTGGTGCTCGAGAACATCTACCGGCGGCGGAAGCTGGGCGATATCGCACCCGCCGCCGCCGAGCGGGGAGCCAGAGATGTCGTTCTTCCCATCCTCGCCGCGACCCTCACCACCATCGTGGTGCTGATCCCGTTCGTCTATCTCCAGGGCGAGCTCCAGATCTACTACGTGCCCCTGGCCATCGTGGTGGGGTTCAGCCTCCTGGCCAGCCTGTTCGTGGCCTTCAGCTTCATTCCCGGCCTCGCGAGTCGCGCCCTCGCCGATGTGCAGCCCGATCCGAGGGGCCGGGCGGTGCCCGAGATCGCCCGGCGCTTCGCCGAGGACGTGACCGCCCGGTCCCGCGAGATCCGGGAACGACGAAGGGCCCGCTGGGCGCGCTGGCGACCCCGACTCGCCCGGGCCGCACCCTGGCGCTGGCCCCTGCGCGTCTTCATGCCCTGGCGCTGGAGGCTCTCGTGGTTCCTGCCCTGGCGGTGGCCCTGGCGCGGCGCCGGGGCGGCCGTGGGCCGGGTCGCACGGCGGGTCAGGAGCCCCGTTGCTGTGGCCACGGGATGGCTACGCGGCCGGCTCCGGCGGGGTCGGGCGGGGGACGGGGAGCAGGCGCTAGCCGGCGACGCCGCTTCCGCCGGTGGCGCCGCGCTCCACGCTCGGGGTGGGGCAGCGGGTCGTGGGGCCCCTCGGGCGGAGGGCCGGAGTGGTGGTGCCGCTCGGGTGGAGGGGCAGGATGGGGAGGGTCCGGGGGGCGGAGCGGAGGTGGAGCGGGCGAGGCCGCCGTGGTACATCCGGCTGTACGCGACCATGGTGGGTGCAACACTCCGACACCCGGTGGTCACAGTCCTGGTGGCCGTCTCGCTCCTGGGGGGCTCGTACCACCTGTTCGACAAGTATGTCACTCGCGGGATCCTCTGGGGCAACTGGTGGGGTCAGGAGAACTACATAGACATCCAGATCCGGATGCCCCGGGGCGAGGAGATCGAGCGAGTCGACGGGCTGACGCGCTACTTCGAGGAGCGACTCAAGCAGATCCCGGAAGTGGACCGCTTCGTCACCAACGTCTACCCGTCGCTCGGCCGCATCGAGGTGACCTTCCCCGATTCCATCGAGCTGACGGACATCCCGGTGGCGATCAAGGAGCGGATGGTCGCCTACAGCCACCAGTTCGGCGGCATGGACGTCCGGGTCTACGGCTACGGGCCCAGCTTCTACGGCGGCGGTAGCTCGCCGCCCAACTACTCGATCCAGGTCTTCGGCTACAACTACGAGAAGGTCCGCGACATCGCCGGGGACCTCGGCCGGCGCCTCGAGCGATTCAGCCGGATCCGGGAGGTGGACACGAACTCCGGCGGCCGCTTCTTCCGGGACAAGGAGACCGAGCTGGTCCTGGCACTGGACCGGGAGCGGTTGGCGCTCCATGGCCTGACGGCCCGGGACGTGGTCTGGCAGGTCACGGCGGCCACGCAGAGTAACGCCCAGAACCAGCCGCTGCGGGTGGCCGGCGAGGAGGTCCAGTTCGCGGTCAAGCTGGAAGGCAACCGGGACCTGGACCTGCTGGAGCTCCAGGAGTTGCTCCTGCCGTCCCGGTCGGGCTCGGCGGTGCGACTGGCCGACGTGGCCCGGCTCGATGAGCGGGCGGTGCTCGCCCGGATCGAGCGGGAGGACCAGAAGTACAAGCGGTTCGTGGCGTACGAGTTCATGGGACCCACCAAGCTCGGCGACCGGATCCAGGAAGCCGTCATCGCAAACACATTCCTGCCCCCGGGCTACAGCATCGAGACGGGCAACGAGTGGCGCTGGGAAGAGGAGGAGAAGCGCCAGATCTATGGCGTGCTGGCCCTGTCGATCCTTCTGGTGTTCATGGTCACGGCGGCGCTCTTCGAGTCACTCCGCCAGCCCATGACGGTGCTCCTGGCCGTGCCCATGGCGCTGATCGGGGTCTTCCTGATCTTCTTCTATACCGGCGCCGGCTTCACCCGCGAGGCCTACGTGGGCGTGATCATGATGGGGGGCGTGGTGGTCAACAACGCGATCCTGCTGGTCGACCACATCAACCATCTCCGGCGGAGCGAAGGGATGGGGCTCGAGGCGGCGACGCTGCGCGGCACGCTGGAGCGTGTGCGGCCCATCCTCATGACCAGCACCACCACGATCCTGGGGCTGCTGCCGCTGGTGCTGTTCAGCGAGACGGCCAACGAGAACATCTGGAACGCGCTGGCCTACGCCCTGATCGGAGGCCTGGCGAGCTCGACGATCCTGGTGCTCACGGTCACACCGGCCCTGTACCTGATGGTCGAGCGCCGGCCCGAGCGACGGCGGTTGGCTCGCCGGGACCGGGAGGCGGCGATGGTCGGCGCACGGCCCGCCGCGGAGCCGGTCTGACGGTCGTCGCGTGCATCCGGGGGCGACCAACTCTATCTTTGGGGCTATGACCGAACCGTCCTCGAGCCTCCGGGCCGCCCGCGAGGAGACCATCGACACGCTCTGTCGGCATTTTGCCGATGAGACGCTGGGTATG